>JAEUJS010000144.1 GCA_016792935.1 Archangium sp.
GCGCCCATGAATCGGCTCCTCGCCCTCGGCGTGTTTGCGGTGCTCAGCGGCTGCGGTCCCCGCCTCAACTACGGTGTACGGCGGCCAGCGCATCGACGCGGCGTACTTCGAGTTGATGCGCAGCGTGGTCGCTGAGTTCGCGACGCAGTTCGCGCAGGGTGGGGCGCCGCAGGCTCGCTCCGCGCCGATTCCGAACATCCCGCCGCCGCCTCCCCCTCCGCCTCCCGCGCTCTGAGGAACAGAAGCAGCGCGAAGATCCCCTCTCGGGCAGAGGAGCGACGATCACGCGAACGAGCACGCAAGACCGAGCGGTGGCCGTGGGAACCGGAAAAGCGGCGGAGCGACGCGCGAGGCGTTCTCCCTCACCCTGTCCGTCCCGGACGAGCGGTAGAGGATCACTGAGCTGGGCGAGGCTGAGCCAGCTGCGCCTTCACCTGCGCGATGACGGCAGCGATCGCGGCATCGATCTCCGGCGCGGTCGTTCCGGCACCGAGCGAAAACCGCAGCGAGCCCGAAGCCTCAGCCGAAGTCCGACCCATCGCGAGCAACACGTGCGACGGAGTCAGCGACCCCGACGCGCACGCGGCGCCGGTCGAGACGCAAATCCCGGCGAGATCCAGAGCGATGAGGAGCGCCTCACCATCCACACCGGGAAACTGAAGATTGGCGGTCGCTCCAACGCGAGGAGCCGTCCCATTCCGCGTCACACCCGGCAGCGCCGCGATCAACTCGTTCTCGAGCCGATCTCGCAGGGGAGTCACATGCGCCGTCAGCGCCTCGTACGACTTCGAGGCGTGCTCGAGCGCCATCGCCATGCACTCGGCCATGACGACCGACTGCGTTCCCCCGCGACGACCATTCTCCTGGTGCCCCGGAGTCAGTGCCTGCACGTCCAACCCGCGCCGCGCGAACAGCACGCCAACACCGGCGGGTCCACCGAGCTTGTGTGCGCTCAACGACAACAACGCCGCCGGAACTTCCCGCAGCGACGCCGGAATTCGCCCGAACGCCTGCACCGCGTCGCAATGAAACGGAACACCGAGCTTCAAACACGCGCGCGCGAGCTCTCCAGCCGGCTGCAGCACGCCGGTCTCGTTGTTCACCCACTGCACGCTGACCAACGCGGTCTCCTCGTTGACCGCCGCGAGCACGGCCTCCAACGCGACCGCTCCATCTCCGCGAGGAGCGATGCGCACCACCTCCGCGCCTTCGCTCTCGAGAATCTTCACCGCGCCCAACACGCACGGATGTTCGATGGCCGTCGTCACCACGCGCGTGCGCGAGCGATCCTTCCGCCCACGAAAAGCGCCGAGCACCGCGATGGCTGCGGCCTCACTCCCGGATCCGCAGAACGTCACCTCACGCGGGGTGCACCCCAGCACTCGCGCGACGCGTTCCCGCGCGTCATCGAGCCGCTTCCGCGCCACGCGCCCGGCCTGATGCACGCTCGAGGGATTTCCCCAGGCAGACTCGAAGGCCGTCGACAGGTGGTCCTTGATTTCCGGGAGCAGCGGCGCTCCCGCGTTGTGATCGAGATAGATCACGCTTCAGGCGACAGCAGCGAAACCCCGCGCTCGCTCTCGACTCCAAACGCTTCCTTGAAGCGCCTCACGATGTCGCGCTTGTGCCCTTCGCGCGCCGCCTTCTTCCCCGCGAGCGGCAACCGCGCACCCGCCATCGATCCATGTCCGCCCGCTGATCCACCGAGCGGCTCACACACCTCACGAATCAACCGGCCGGCGTTCATGCGCTTGTCGGAGACGCGCAGCGACAAATAGAGCTGGGAGCGGAAGCTCCCGAACGCGAGCGACCAGCGCGGGCCTTCGATGAACGACAGCCGCTCCGCGACTTCAGCGACGAGATCGGGCGAGTACACGTCACCGAGATCCGTGATCACCGCGTCGGAGTAGAGCCGGGCCTTCTCGATCGCCGCGTGGTACAGCCGGAAATACCGCACCGGCAGTTCCGGGTGCTCGATGCGCGACAGCAGCTCGCGATCGATGCGCGGAAAGAGCCACAAGTAACACTCGACGTCGGGATCGTTGGTCTGCCGCCCGAGATCACGCGTGTCGGCCTTGATGCCGTAATACAGCGCGGTCGCGACCTCAGGGCTCGGCTCGATCCCAGCCGCGCGCAGGTACTCGGTGAGCATCGTCGACGTCGCGCCGTAGTCACCGCCGAGGTCAGCGAACGGAGTCGGGATCGCTTCGTCTCGCAGTGGGTGGTGATCGATCACGATGTCGGCGAGCACGCCTTCAGGCAGCGCGTGATTGCCGACGGTCTGCTGCGTGTCGACCAACGCGACGAGATCGTACGCGCCGAGCTCGAGCTCCTCGATGGGGCGAATCGGCAGCTTCAGCGTCTTCACGAACGCGGCGTTCTCGGCGCGACCGATGATGCCGCCGTAGCCGATCTCGGCGGGGATCTTCACCTGCTCGGAGAGCAGCGTCGCCAGCGCCCAGGCCGACGCCATCGAATCGGGATCAGGGTTGTCGTGGGTCAGCACCAGCGCGCGGCGTCGCCCTTTGAAGAGCTTCTTGAGCCGCGCGATCTTGGCCGGGGGCTTCATGACCGGATTTGGCTCACCGGTAGAACCGCTGCAGGTCCTTGAAGTACTTCAGCCCGTTGTCGAGCGAGTTCTCCATCG
This sequence comes from Archangium sp., assembly GCA_016792935.1. GTDB lineage: Bacteria > Myxococcota > Myxococcia > Myxococcales > Myxococcaceae > Archangium_A. Next base: position 2,648 of record JAEUJS010000144.1, read on the forward strand.
AGTCCATCATCAGGTTGGAGAACGTGGTGAAGCTCGCGCGGAACGTCTCGTAGTACTTGCTGCGATCGACGCTGACGATCACGCACGGCAGGAAGTTGTTCCGGATCAAGATGTAGTTGCCGAGCATGCGGCCGACTTTTCCGCTCGTGTCGGTGAACGGGAAGATCTTGATGAACTCGTGCTGCACGCGCGCCGATTGAAGGATCGGGTGGAACTCGCGGAACTCCGAAGACGCCGTCCAGTCGAGCAACTTCTCGAGGAGCGGTTGCACCTTCGCCGGCTGCGCGATCTCGTGCAGGTACGTCTTGTGGAGGGGGATGTCCTTGCGGAAGCCCGCCTTCTCGCGTTCCTTGTTGAGCTCTTTCTCGGTGCGCTCGCGACGCTCGGCCTGGGCGCGCGCCATCTGCGCCTCGGGCGTGTTGCCGCTCAGCAGATCGTGCACGCGTCGCACGAAGCTCATGGTGATCGCGCCGTGCTTCTTCGACGTCTTCGCTTCTTCGCGAATGAAGTCGACCGCCGCCTTGTGGTTTCGGATCTCCCACACGATCGGGAGCAGCGAGGCTTCCGCCACCACCGCGCCGGGGTGCAGCGCCGCCGTCAATTCCTGCGGCGAATAGATCGAACCCTCGAGGGCGCAATCGTGATGCACCCAAGCCATCTCGAGCTTGTCCAGGAAGTCCTGAACTTCGGGGCGCTTCAGCGTCAGAACTTCGCGCAGGCGCTTCGTCTTCTCTTCAATCGACTGAAACCGCTCTTTCACGGCGGCGGACCCTAGCTTTTTCGACGTCGTTTGACTATCGAAAATGGCTTAAGCCGATGATTTGGCTGGGGAATTCGACGGCGGAGCATGGGAATCGAACCCACCGGCCGACGCTCGCGCGCCAACCCTACGGTTTTGAAGACCGCGCCGGTCACCAGAGCCGGCCGCTCCGCCGCGTGCGTGCTTAGCAAGAAGATCAGATCAATCGAGCCCGCGATCGTAGAGCTCGTCTTCATCCATGCCGAGGAGATGACCGACCTCGTGGTGCACGGTGATCTTGATCTCCTCGAAGATCTCTTCGCGCGTGCGCGCAAACCGCTCGAGGTTCTTCTTGAACAACTTGATGCGCGGCGCCTCGAACGACATCGCGTTCGGCGTGATCGAGTCGAGGCCCATGGGGCGATCGTTGATCGGAGCGCCCATGAAGATCCCGAGGATGATCGGCGACAGGCCGTCAGCGAGATCGTCATCGCTGGGGATCGGCTCGATCAAGATCGGCACTTCGGCGACCGCCTCGCGTGACTCCTCGGGCAGCTCGTCGATGGCCTTCTCGACCGCCGCCCGGAACTCGTCGTCGCTCAACACCACCGGCGCGAAGAACTCATCCGGAGCGAGCTTCCGCGCCCGCGCGAAATACGGCTCGGGATCTTCACCGCGCCGCTCGGCGAGGAGACCGAGGTGGTGGTGCGCCCACGCTTCCTGTGGATCGTCGCGCACGATGCGCTCGAACGCCTTCTTCGCGTCGTCGAAGCGCGCGAGCTCGAAGAACGCCACGGCCTGCTCGATACGTGCTTCGGGATGGGTCGGGTCGAGCTGCAGCACCCGCGCAAACGAATCGAGCGCGTCCTCGTTGTCGCCCAGCTTGTTGAACGCCACGCCGCGCAAACTCTCGAGCTCGATCGACAGCTCTTCATCGCGCTTCGCCACCGGCTCGGCTCGCTCCAGCAACTCGAGCCCATCCGCGATGCGATCGCGATCGTCGCCGGCGAGCACGATCTTCACGCGCGCGGCACCGAGCAACGCGGTGGTGCTCTTCGGCGCCAGCTTCAGCAGCCGCTCGAACACCACGTCGGCTTCCGGCTCGCCGAGCTCTCCGAGTGCCATGCCCTGCAGCTCGAGCGCGTCGGTGTTGTTGGGCTCCTGCTCGAGGGCCTGCTTGCTCAACGCGATGGTGTCTTCGAACTCACCGTCCCGCAGCGCATCGTCTGCCATCTGCAACAGCTGCTCGACCGACGCCGACATGACAGCGCTCATGTGTTATCCCCGCGGCGCATGCAAGAGGGTCATGGTCAAGGTGCGGGAGCGCCAAGAGACGGGCGGGCACCCATCAGCGTCTTGATCGTGGACGACGACGAGGCGACGTTGAACCTCCTCGCCACGTTCCTGCGCCGCAATCAGTACCGCGTGCTCACCGCGTCCAACCCCGTGCGTGGCCTCGAGCTGCTCAAGGGCGACGACATCAAGCTCGTCATCACCGATTGGATGATGCCGCACGTCGATGGCATCGCCTTCACGCAGCAGATTCACGCGCTCGAGAAATACAAAGACGTGCCCGTGATCATGATGACCGCGTTCGGAAACGATCAGGTCTACGACAAGGGCATGCGGCAGGGCGTCGCGATGACGCTCTCCAAACCGCTCGAGCTGTCCAAGCTCCTCGACCTCGTCGGCTTCGCCACCGCGACGCCTGGCGGCACGCTCGTCTGATCAGACCCGCCCGCGCGGTTTGACTTTTTCCCCGCGATCCTTAATTTGGCGCTCGCACAGCACGAGTGCCAACCGCTCGGGCGAGCAATAAACGAATTACTTCCGGAGGTTACGTCAATGGCAGCCAAGGAAATCTTCTTCCACCAGGGCGCGCGCGAGGCGATCTTGCGCGGAGTTCGCATTCTGTCCGACGCGGTCGCGGTGACGCTCGGCCCCAAGGGTCGCAACGTCGTGATCGAGAAGTCGTTCGGTTCACCCACCGTCACCAAAGACGGCGTCACCGTCGCCAAGGAAATCGAGCTCGAGAACAAGTTCGAGAACATGGGCGCGCAGATGGTGAAGGAAGTCGCCAGCAAGACCTCCGACACCGCTGGTGATGGAACGACGACGGCCACCGTGCTCGCGCGCGCGATCTACGAAGAGGGCCTCAAGCTCGTCGCCGCCGGTCACAACCCGATGGATCTCAAGCGCGGCATCGACAAGGCCGTCGAGGTCGTCGTCGGTGATGTGAAGAAGCTCGCCAAGCCGGTCGACGGCAAGAAGGGCATCGCGCAGGTCGGCACCATCTCCGCCAACGGTGACGAGACGATCGGCAACATCATCGCCGAGGCGATGGACAAGGTCGGCAAGGAAGGCGTCATCACGGTCGAGGACAGCAAGGGCCTCGAGACCGAGCTCGACGTCGTCGAGGGCATGCAGTTCGACCGCGGCTACATCTCGCCGTACTTCGTCACCAACCGCGAGCGCATGCTGGTCGAGCTCGAAGATCCGTTCATCTTGATCTCCGAGAAGAAGGTCAGCGCGATGCAGGATCTGATTCCGCTCCTCGAGCAGGTCGCGCGCGCGGGCAAGCCGATGCTGATCATCGCGGAAGAGGTCGAGGGCGAGGCGCTCGCGACGCTGGTGGTGAACAAGCTGCGCGGCGTGCTCAACATCGCGGCGGTGAAGGCTCCGGGCTTCGGAGATCGTCGCAAGGACATGCTCAAGGACATCGCGGTGCTCACCGGCGGCACGGTGGTGAGCGAGGAACTCGGCATCAAGTTCGAGACGCTCCAGCTCACCGATCTCGGCCGCGCGAAGAAGATCACCATCGACAAGGACAACACCACGATCATCGACGGCGTCGGCAAGAAGGAAGACATCGACGGCCGCATCAAGCAGATG
>JAEUJS010000174.1 GCA_016792935.1 Archangium sp.
GCCCTGGTGCCCTGACAGGTGCGTGGGTCGGAAAAGCCGGCCGACTTGAGTTCCTTGATGCTGTTGGGGTCGTCGAGCAGGCCGGTGACGCCTTCGCGCTTGAACGAATCGAACACCCGCTGCGCGATCTTCGGAGCGACCTGCTCGGCTCCCGGACGCTTGCTGGTGATGACGACGGCGACGGGCGAGCGCACGTCGGCCTGGCCGAGCGTGAGCTGCATCAAGAGGAGGGAAAGCACGGTCGAATCCTACCGTTTTCCTCAGCGAAAACGGCGCTTCAGTGCTTCAGCTGTGCCTCGATGTCGCCCAAAAACCCCCACGCCTCTCTGCGCTCGGAATCGGTGTTCGCCCGCTGAATCTGCTTCTTGGCCTGGTCGAGGAACTGCCGCACCACGTTGTCCTTCTGGCCGGTCTCGGCTTCCTTCGAAGCGAGCTGGTTTTCGATCTTCTTGAGGCGCGCGGCGAGCTGCTCCGTCGTGATGCCCTTCTTCTTCGGCATGTCGACGTTCTTTGGCTTATCTGGCGTCTTCGGCGTGTCGACGTTCGTGTTCGGGTTCTGGGGCTGATCGGGCGTCTTCGGCGTATCGACGGCGACCGGCACGTCAGGCGTCTTCGGCGTATCGATGTTCTTCGGCGTATCGACGGCCACCGGCACGTCAGGCGTCTTCGGTGGATCGACGTTCTTCGGCACGTCCGGAGTCTTCGGCTGGTCGACCTTCGGCGGCGTGTCGTTCTTGTCGTTCCTGGCCAACACCGTCGGATTCGACGGGTCTTCCGGCGTCGTGGTGCCGCCGCCGCTGGGCATCACCACCACGACCACCACCGCGACGATGAGCAACAGCACCACGCCCGCGAGCACCAGCGGCAGCTTCGACTTCGAGGTGGTCGGCACCGCGGCGTCGGTCTGCGGCTCGACGTCGACGTCCATCTGCAGCGACGGCGGCGAGTCGGAGACCTCGGGGGCCAGCTGCGCACCGGTCATCGCGGTCAACGGCGCGAGTCGCGTCTCGGGAGGAGGCGCATCTCCCAGCGCAGGCGCGACGCCGGGTGCCGTCACGTTCGGCTGCGACACGCGCGAACGCCCCGAGAGCGAGGCCTGCGCGTTGCCGCTCTTGCTGCTCGGTTGCGGCGTCTTGAGCGGCGCCTGGGCTCCCGAGCGCGGCGCCGGCGTTCCCGACAACGGACCAGACAGGGGACGGCTCCGGCCCGACGACGGCGGCGGCGTGTTCGACAGCGGGCGCGAACCGCTCGGGCTGCTGGAGAACGGAATCGGCGTGAGCTGTCCCGTCGGCGAATACGTCGCGCGGATCAACGCGAGCTGATCACGGAACGCCGCGGCGCTCGGCGGACGGTCGGACGGCTTCTTCTGGAGCGCCCACAAGATGGCGTCGTCGAGCTCTTTGGGAATGTCAGGGCGCACCACCGACGGCGCGGGCGGCTGATCTTCGACGTGCATCCACATCGTCTGCAGCGTGTTCTCGCCGCGGAAGACGCGATCGCCGGTCACCATCTCGAACAACACACAGCCCAGCGCATAGAGATCGGTCTGCGGCGAGATGGGCTGACCGCGCGCCTGCTCGGGAGAGATGTAGTCGGGCGTGCCGAGAATCACCGACGCGCGCGTCTGCGGAGTGGCCTCGCCCTGCAGCACGCCGAGCTTCGCGATGCCGAAGTCGAGGAGCTTGATGTAGGGCCGCCCGCGGCCGGTGTTCACCAGGAACAGGTTCGAGGGCTTGATGTCGCGGTGAATGATGCCCGCCGAGTGCGCGGCGTCGAGCGCGTCGAGCATCTCGTCGACCCACACCAGCGCCTCGGCGATCGAGAGCGGAGCGCGCTTCTTGATGATCTTGTCGAAGGCCTCGCCCTCGAGAAACTCCATCACGAAGTAGTGCGCGCCCTCGGGCAGCTGCCCCATCGAAAAGATGTCGACGATGCCGCGGTGGCGAATCTCGTTCACCGCGCGTGCCTCGGCGAGGAAGCGCTCGACCAGCTCCTTCTCGTTGCTGAGCGCCGGGAGCAGCACCTTCACCGCGACGCGCTTGCCGATCATCGGCTGGCGGCCTTCGTACACGGCACCCATGCCGCCCACGCCGATGCGCTGGACGATCTCGTACTCGCCGATCTTTCGGCCCGTGAGGTCTGGGATTGCGGGGGCTGACACTTCGGCGCGGAGTCTATGCCCGGATCAGTCCAGCCGCACGTCTGCGGTCAGCGCCCGCTCGACGAAGGCCGCGTCGACCCCGGCTGTTTCGGCGGTGGAAAGCAAGAGCGCGCGCTCGGCGTCGTGCACGTGCCCGTCGGCGCGAACGACGATGCACAGATCGCGAATCACCTGTTGACGCTTGAGCGGGCTGACGCGTTCCTTCACCTCGCGCGCCCGCCGCTGGAGATCGCCCTCGAGCGCCTTCACGTTCATGCTGGCGCAGGTGCCCGGTCCGAAGAACTTCTCGAGCGCTTCCTTCTCTGCTCCGTCGATCTCTCCCGACGAGGCAGCGATCACCACGCCTCCCGCGAGGAGCAACCGGCGCATCAACTCCGCGCTCTCGCTCTTCTCCTGCAGGTAGGTCGGCTCCATCAGCGACATCAGCTCGGCGACGCCAGCTTCCAATTGCTCTTTCGATTTGTGTTCAGAGAACAACTTCGCGGCGTGGAGTCGCATCGGAGAGAAGGGATGCGTCGCGAACCAGTCGCCGCGCGGCTTGTCGCTCTGCTGCGCTTCGCCCTCGGTGCGCAGATCTCCAATCTGCGAGAGGAGATCCTCGGCGCGCATCTGCACCAGGCCCCCCCTGAGTCCGCTGGCCAGCTTGAAGAGCGAGCGCGCGACGGGCTCGAGACCTCCGGCGCACGTCAGCCCCGCGCGATCGGCTGACAACTCGGCGTACCGGCTCCACGCGAAGAGCTGCATCACGATGGGGCCCGGCATCGCCGCGTCTTCTCCCGCGAGGAGCCGCACGGGAATGCGGTGATGCCCGAAGAGGTGATGGCCCAGCTCGTGACCAATCACGAAGCGCAGCTCGTCGTCGTCGAAGCCCTCGAGCAACGCGGAGCTGAGCATCACGAACACCCGTCCCTGCTCCGGCCGTACACAGCCCGCGTTGAAGCTGGAATCGGGGTACACGAACGTCTCGACCTTCGTCTCGACGCCGAGCTGCGAGCGGCATTGCTCCATCATCTGCTCGAGCTTCGGCGCCATGGCGCTGGTGATGCGCACGCTGGTGCCGAGCAGTTGACGTCGCGCGCCGAGATCACCGCGCTTCTCGAGCTCTTCGATGGCGCGCTTCAGCTGTGGTTCGGCCAGCAACTTCGCTTCGAGATCAGCTTCACCCTGCGCGCGCAGATCGAGTCGAGGAGCCATGCTCCGCAATCATTCCACTTTCTGCATGCGAACGACCTGATTCGCGCCGCTCCCGCAGCCCTCTTCCCACACCACGTACAGCGCATCGGCGGTCGCAAAGGCCTCGGGGTTCGCTCCAGTGCAGGTGGTCGAGACGTTCCAGTCGGCGATGCCAGTGGGGCCGTTGAGGGCGTAGGCGTTGATTCCGGTGACGTCGACCTCGAGCCATTTCACGCGAATGTGGCCGTTCGCTGCGTACGAGAGCCAGGTGGTGTTGCCGCGCGTGAAGACGTCGAGTGTCTCGACGGTGCCGGGGCCGAGATCGTTGGCGTAGCTCCAGCCGATTCCGTTCCACCGTGCGCACACCAGCGACCGACCCGCGCCCGGCAAATGAACGAAGCACGTCAGCGGCTGACCGGCGGCGAACGTCGAGCGCACCTGACGCACCGGAGCCGGCAGCGCGACGGTGTCGGTCAAGATCTGCCACGGCTGACCACCGGCGCTCTGGAAGAAGGCGCGAATCGCGCGCGCGGTGTTGGGGACCGTCGAGAAGCGCGCGGTCCCTGTCGCGGCGATGGAGAACGACTCGGTGCCGCTCCCGGTGTTGAGCGGCGACCACGTGGGCGGATTGCGGTTGTCGTTGAAGTGATCGTCGAGCGCGGGCTGGCCGGGCGCGGTGAACGTGACCCAATGCGGCCCGTAGTTCTCGGTCAGCCCTGAAATGCGCGTGCCTTCGACGTCGGCGCCCAGCAGCACTTCGCCGAGGTTGCCGGTGCTCAAGCGTGTCCAGCCCGTGACGCCGGTCTTCATCCACGAGCGGTTGGCGAAGGTCGCGCTCGAGCCCCAGAAGTGCGGCGTGTCGTTGACGACGAAGCCGCGCCGATTCATCGGCGACGGGTTCATGCCAGCGCCCGGATAGACCTGCTGCACGCCGGCGTCGGGCAACACGAGGAACGTCAGAACCTCGGGCGACGAGCCTCCGGTGTTGCCGCCCGAGATGATCCACGTCTGCGTCGAGCTGACGGCGATGCCCGGGACCGCGGGATTGCTGAGGCCGGTGAGCTGCGGACTGAAGGAGACCGGAGAGAAGCGCGGCGCACGCGCGTTGAACGGCAACGACTTCCCGGCGAACGGGTTTCCGCGCGCCGAGTTGTCCGTCACCGCGCCGACCTCGAACACGTACGCCGCGGCGGGAGTGAGCGGCACCTGTGGCGTCAACCGCACGCGCCTGCCGCTGTCTTCGAGTTGAAGCGTCGCTGCGAGCACCGTCATGCCCTGCAGCAGGCGGACGGTGGTGCCGTTGACCGAGGCCGGGTTGAGCGGCTCGTCGAACGTCGCGGTCAGCGAGTACCAGCCGCCCGCGGCACCGGGTGCGTCGAGCGGATCGCTGGCGACGAGGACCGGCGGATCAGTGTCTTCGACGTCGATGATCGCCGTGCCGACTCCAGTCGCGCCAGCGTCTCCGGTCGCGCTGACGGTGAAGGTGAGGCGCCCGCTGGTCGGCGGTGCGATGAAGCCGAGCGTCGGGTTGGTGAGGCTCGGTGGAGCGACCGCCGGCCCGCCGGTCTGCGTCCACGCGAACGAAAAGCCCTCGGCGATGTTGTTCGAGAACGCCGAGGCGGTGACGTTGACGGCACCGTTGCGGCTGACGACCTGCGTGGACGGCGTCACGGTGACGGTCGCCATCGGCATCGCGCTGGCGCTGACCGTGATGGGAATGTCGATCGGGTTGGCGCTGACCGCGGGGTTCGAGACGACGAGCCTCACCGTCGCGGCGGTCGGCAACGAGGTCGCGCTGACGTCGACGGTCGCGCCGGTCTGCGAGGACAGCATGACGTTGCCGGTCACCACGCTCCACGCGAACGTCAGTGGAGCGTTGGCGGGATCAGTGCTCGCCGCGGCCGAGAGGCGAGTGGTGGTCGAGGGCTGCATCACCACCGACGCGGGCACGACGACGGCGTTGGGCGGCGCGATGACGTCGACGATGGTCGACACGAGCGAGGAGTTGGTGCCGAGCGTATTGCTGACCACGAGATCGAAGGAGACCGAGCGGGCCGTCGAGGGCGTAGTGAACGTCGGGCTCCCCGCGGCCGCGGAGTTGTTTGCGCTGAGCACGACTCCGGCGTCGCTCGTCTCAGTCCACGCGTAGCTGAGCGGGCCTGCGTCAGCGGGATCGAAGCTCGCGAGCGCGTTGAGCTGTGCGGTGGCGTTGGTGCGCACGAAGGTCCGCGCGGCGACGACCGCGACGGGAGGAAGTGGCGCGCCTCCGCCGGCGCCGCCAGTCGCGCTGCCGCCTCCAGTCGCGCTGCCGCCTCCAGTCGCGCTGCCGCCACCAATCGCGCTGCCGCCTCCTGTCGCGCTGCCACCACCAATCGCGCTGCCACCACCAATCGCGGTGCCGCCTCCTGTCGCGCTGCCGCCACCAATCGCCGGTCCGCCGCCGGTCGCCGCACCACCACCGGTCGCACCGCCGCCAGTCGCAGCACCACCACCGGTCGCACCGCCGCCAGTCGCAGCACCGCCGCCAGTTGCAGCACCGCCGCCAGTCGCGCTGCCGCCACCCGTCGCCGCACCGCCCCCAGTCGCACCGCCGCCAGTCGCAGCACCGCCGCCAGTTGCCGCTCCGCCGCCGGTGGAGCCACCTCCGCCGCCCGTCGAGCCACCGCCACCTCCGGTGCCGCCGACCGTTCCTGAGCCACTGGTGAGGACGATGGGCCCGAGGTCCCGCTCGACTTGTTGCACGAGCACGTTGGAGAGCACCGCCGTGCGATAGCCGTCGAGCCGCACCGTCACCGAGTAGATGCCCGGCGTCGCCATCAACGAGAACTCTCCGGAGCTGTCGGGCGCCGTCGTGCGCGGTGTGGTTCCGTCAGTCAGCTCGACGCTCGCCGCCGCCGCGTTGGTGTCGGGAATCGGCACCACGCGTCCACGCACCACGACCGGCCGCACTTCGCTCGCGTCGAGCGGCGTCAGGCGAATCTCGCGCAGCGTGAGCGTCTGCCCCGACGAGAGCTGAATCTCTCCGAGCTCCTGCGCGCGATAGCCGGCGCGGAAGAACGAGACGCTGATGGTGCCCTCAGGAAGATCGTTGAAGACGAACGAGCCGTCGTCGGCGGTGAGCGCGCTGAACGGCCCTTCCGGCAGAAACGCGAGCGAGCCGGCGTGACCCGAGCCGACGCTCACGTCGCCACGCAACACCCTGCCCTCGAGTCGCGCGTTGTCGCTGAGCAACACGTCTCCGAGCGCGATGGCTTTTCCGGGCCCCGCGGACAACGCCTCCAACGAGAGGATGCGCTGCTTGTCGAACGTGCCGTTGTGATCGGAGTCGAGCCGAATCAACACGCGCCCGGCCGACTCCGCGATGCCGGTGAGCAGAAAGGCTCCGCTCGAATCACTCGAGGTCGAGAGTCCGCTCCCGAGGAGCAACACCTCCGCGCCAGCGACGGGGACGCGATCCGTGCGGCCCGGCTGCGCCACGACCACGCGGCCACTCAACGAGCCCGGCCCGGGAGAGCGCGGCAACTCGAGGTTTCGACAGCTCGACAGCAGCACCACGACGACCGCGAAGTGGACGCGCATGACCTTCGAGTCTCCATGAACTGTGCGCGAGGTGTCAGGGCATTTTCGGGTTACACGCGCTGACCATGACTCCCGCCGTCAGTCCGCTCGATGGAAGGTTGTTCGGCCCCAACCAGCGTTGCTTCGGCTGCAGCCCTGATCACCCCGCCGGCTTTCACCTCAAGTTCGTGACCGACGGCGAAGACGTGGTGACGAAGATGACGCCTGCTCCGCACCACCAGGGGCCGCTCGGGCTGATGCACGGCGGGCTCATCTCGACGCTCGCCGATGAAGCCGCCGCGTGGGCCGTGCTCGCCGCCACCGGAAAGTTCGGCTTCACCACCAGCTTCGAATGCCGCCTCGCGAAGGGCGTGAAGGTCGGCGTCGAGGTCGAGGCGCGCGCGCGGCTGACGAAGAACTCCTCGCGCATCGTCAAAGCCGCCGTGGAGATCAAACAAGAGGACTTCGTTTGTTTCACCGGCGACTTCACGTTCGCGCTGCTGGAACGCTCGAGCGCCGAGAAGGTGATGGGCGGTCCCATTCCCGACGAGTGGGTGCGCTTCTGCCGCTGAGCGCCCCGCTTTCAGTGGATTTCTGAGGGCGGTCCTCTCGCCAGGCGTTGATCTCGTT
>JAEUJS010000182.1 GCA_016792935.1 Archangium sp.
AAGGTGTTGTTGGCGTTCTTCGCGGTGGAGTTCTTCTCGTATTGGCTCCACCGGGCGGCGCATCGCTTCCCGTTGTTGTGGCAGTTCCACAGCACGCATCACGTCATCACCCACGTGACCGGCTTGAAGGCGCTGCATACCCACCCGGTGGAGAACGTCTTCTTCTATGTGGTGCGTCACCTGCCGCTGATGTTGGTCGGAGCGGGCGCAGACGAGGTCATCACCGCGACGACGTTCGGCGGAATGCTCGGGCTTCTCGCGCACGCCAACATCTCGGTGTCGACGCGGGGGCTCGGCCTGCTGGTGAACTTCCCGAGCTACCACGCGGTGCACCACTCGGCCGTCATCGCCGAGAGCAACTCGAACTTCGGGTGTCACACCGTGCTGTTCGATCGCCTCTTCGGAACGTTTCGGGAAGCGCCGGTCGAACCGCTGACTGTCGGCGTGGCTCCGGTCGGGCCGCGGTCGTTGTGGCGCTCGCTCATCTGGCCGTTCTACCGACGGGTGAGCTGACCCATGCGCTTCATCCTCATCGCCAATCCGAAGAACCGGCGCGTGACGCTCTTCACCGAGGCACTGCGTGAGGCGGGACTCGACGCGCCGGAAGTCGTGTCGTGGCTCGAGGTGCTGCGCACTCCGGAGAAGCTCGAGGAGCTCTCGAGTGCACCCGCCCTGCTCCGCATCGATTCGTTCGGCGAAGACTTCGAAGTCGAACGCGAGCTGCTCGCCCGCGGTGGCTTCGAGAGCGCCGCGACGTACGAGGAACGAAGAGGTGAAGTCATCGCGCCGGCCGTCGCACATCGCGGCTTTCAGCGCGTGATGACCGAAGTGCTGAGGCCGCTCCTCGCGAAGCGCCCGAAGTGGATTCAGCTCAACCCGCTCCCGGAGATCGACGAGTTCTTCGACAAGCGCCTCACGTCACGCCGCTTCCGCGACGCAGGCATTCCAATTCCGGAATTTCTCGATGAGGTGCCGACGCGTGCTGCTCCGTTGCTCGCTGCTGCCAGAGCGATGGGCTGGAAGCAGATCTTCGTGAAGCCGGCGATGGGCTCTTCAGCGAGTGGCGTGCTGCTCGTCAGCGTCAGCGCGCGCGATGGGGGCCCCGTCGAGATCCGCACCTCGCTCGAGTGGGACGCTCCGCGGTGGTTCAACAACCTGAAGCTCTCGCACTACCGCACCGCCGAAGACACCACGCGCGCGCTCGACTTCATCCTCGCGCAGGGCGCTCAGGTCGAACGCGCGATTCCCAAGGGCAAGCTCGACGACGCGTTCTTCGACTGCCGCGTGTTGTGCATCGCCGGCGAGCCGCGCTTCATCGTGGTGCGGCAAAACAAACACGCCATCACCAATCTGCATCTCGGTGGCTGGCGCGGTGACGTGGACGCACTGAAGGCCGCGCTCGCTCCGGGCGCGTGGGACTCGATGCTCGCGACGTGTCGCCGAGTCGCCGCGTTCTACCGCTCACTCCACCTCGGGCTCGACGTCATGTTCGAGGCCGACATGGAACGTCATCGCGTCATCGAGGCAAATGCGTTTGGCGACTTGTTCCCGGGCGCACTGCTCGATGGTCGTTCTGTGTACCGTTGGGAGATCGATGAGGCGCTGCGCCTGTTCCGGGTCCCCACTCCGACCTAGACCTGGCGTTCGACGCGCGAGCGCACGTTGCCCGAGAGCGAATTCACCAGCGACTCGTCGACTCCGAGAATCGAGCGGCCGATCATCACCAGCGCCTTCGCGTCTTCGACGTCGGTCTCGCCGCTGCCGAGCCCCGCCGCTTTCACGAGCGCGTTCGAGAAGCAGATGATGTTGCTCAACGACTGCCGATCAGCCGCGTCGTATTCACCGCAGTCCCTGATGCACCTGGTGATGATCGCCGGCAGCGACCACTTCTCTGCGAGCGCGACTCCGACCTTGCGGTGTGTGCGGGACAACACCCAGGTCCACTCGCGCGACCCGACCCACGAGCGGCTGCGAAGCTCGACGATTTGCCGCTCGGCCTCGAGCATCATGCCCGCGACGACCGGCTTGCCGATGTCGTGGAACAACCCCGCGAGGTACGCCTCTTCCCCGTCGGAGCGCGACGTCAACGCGCACAGGTCGCGCGCCGCCATCGCCACGCCCACCGAATGCCTCCACGCGAGCGACGCCTGCCGCGCGATCTCGGGGTCTCTCGATTGAAACAACCGCTCCGCCGCGCCTTCCTGCAACGACGCCTTCACGTTCTTCTGACCAAGACGCGTGAGCGCCTCACCGAGGGTGTTGAACATGACCGCGGGCCCCTGCGCCGCGCTCTGCGCGGAACGCAGCACACGCGCCGCCAACATCGGGTCGAGCTCGAGGTGCGGGAGCAACGCCTTGAGCTCGAAGTCAGACGTGCTCGCCACCTTGAGGCACGCTGCGATCGCCGTCGGCAGCGGAGGAAGCGGCAACGTGTCGTCTGCCACGCGTCGCAAGACCAGCGCCTCGATGGCCTGGGCGATGCGGCCGGCAGCGGCGGTCGCGCCTGACGCTTCTTCGTTCAACACCTCTGCCGCCGACATGCCTGCCTCTGCTTTCACGCCGCCGCGGCGGCTTCACTGAGGTCGGCCGAGAATTCCATACCCTTGGTTTCCTCGTAGCCGCCCAGCATCTTCTTGAGCTCCGCATTGCCGAGGAGCTTCACCTTGAGTCCGACGTCTCCCGCGCGCTCGTTCACCGCGGCGAGCAGGCGCGGCAGACGATCGATGTTCGTCGTCACCTTCGAGAGATCGACCACCACGTCTTCGAAGCACGCCGACGCGATGGTCTCGAGCTCGGCGCCAAACAGCCCTTCGAGCCGCTTGAAGTGGCGCTCAGCGCGGTCTGCCCGCCCGGTGTAGCCCGAGATCGTGAGCACGTTCTCGACGCGCACGAGCAGGTCCTGCTTGTCGAAGTACTGCAGCATGAAGTCTTCGACGCTCTCCGGGGAGATCGGCTTGAACAACACGTCGATGAAGCCCTTGCCGCGCGCCTCTTCGATGAAGGCCTTCGCGTTCTGCGCCTTGAGCGCCAGCGCGATGAAGACCGCGTGCGGCTCGATGACGCGGAGCTGATCTGCCAGCTGGCCGCTGTTCACGTCGGGCAGGTCGTAGTCGATGAGGATCACGCGGCACACGCGCTCGCGGCACGCTGCGACGCCGGCCTGCGCGCTGGTCACCGAGTGCATGGTGACGTGAGGAGGCAGCAACGAGCGCACGCGCTTGCCGACGTTTTCCATGTCGTCGATGACCATCACGTCGATGAACTGCTTGCCCTCGCTCGACGCAGTCGCCGCGCCCGGCACACTCGAGACGACGCTTTCGCGACGTTCTGGTGCGGGCACGCCTTCGCTGCCGAGCTTGAGCGCGCGCCGCACCTTGTCGACGAGCTCTTCGGGCTTGAATGGCTTCAAGATGTAGTCGTCGATGCCCTGGCGCATCGCCTCGGCGACGATCGACCGCTTGCTCTCGCTGGTGAGCATCACCACCGGCGTGTGGTTACCCTGCTCGCGCAGCTTCGCGAGCATCGTCGGGCCGTCCATCACCGGCATGGTGACGTCGAGGAGGATCAGATCGACGCTGATGTCCTGCAGCTTGTCGAGCGCCTGCTGGCCGTCTTCGGCCTCGTCGACCTCACAGTGCAGCGAGGCGAGCTGCTTGGCGATGATGCTGCGAACGGCGCGGCTGTCATCGACGGTCATGACGCGGGGCATGGGGTCTCCTCGTTCTCGAAGTCGGGGTCATGGGGGAATCGCGCCTTCGCTCACCCACAGGAACAACCCGAGTGATTCGGCGCGCACGAAGACGGACTGGACGGGTTTGCGTTGCGGCACGGTGGCGCCGTCTTTGATCACCGGCAGACCGAGCAGCGCATCGAGCCCGAGCGCGCTCTTCACCAGGCCAGCCGTCATGTTGGCGAGCTCTCGCAACGAGTCATCGCGCATCGGCTGATCGACGTCGGCTTCCTTGCACGAGAACATCGCGGCCGAGAGTCGCTGCGAGCTCTGAAATTCCGAAGCAAGGCCGACCACCACGGGCCGCGCGCCGGGAATCGGGAGCAGCGCGGTGCGCCACACGCCGCCCATCTCGGGAGGCGCGTCGA
The DNA here is from genome assembly GCA_016792935.1 of Archangium sp. Classification (GTDB taxonomy): domain Bacteria; phylum Myxococcota; class Myxococcia; order Myxococcales; family Myxococcaceae; genus Archangium_A. The sequence goes on from JAEUJS010000182.1 coordinate 4,099, forward strand.
CCGGCTTGAAGGAAATGCCCAGCATGGTGCTCGTGACGTTCGAGACGAGCCTGGCCAGCGTCTGCGCGTCGGGTAGCGGCTTCATGGTGCTCTTTCCTCGAGCCGCGGCTGGAGCTTGATCTTGATGGTCGTACCCTTGCCGGCCTCGCTCCGCAGCTCGACGGTTCCACCGATGCGCTCGATGTTGGTCTTCACCACGTCCATGCCGACACCTCGCCCCGAGATGGTGGTCACCTTCTGCGCGGTGCTGAAGCCGGGCGCGAAGATGAGCTGCATCACTTCCTGATCGGCCATCTTCGACAGCATCTCGCTCGACACCAGCTGCCGCTCGAGCGCGGTCTGTCGAACACGCTCGAGGTTGATGCCGCTACCGTCATCAGCGACCTCGAGGCTGACCTGATTGCCCTCGCGGTACGCATCGAGGCGCAACCGGCCGGTGGCCGACTTTCCGCTCGCCACGCGCACCTCGGGAGACTCGAGGCCGTGATCGACCGAGTTCCGCACCAGGTGCGTCAGCGGATCCTTGATGGCCTCGATGATGGTGCGATCGAGCTCGGTCGCGGTGCCGCTCAGCTCGACCTCGACCTTCTTGCCGCAGATGATCGCCAGGTCACGCACGATGCGCGGAAAGCGGTTCCACACCGTTCCGATGGCCTGCACGCGCGTCTTGAGCAGACTCTGGTGCAGCTCGTTGGTGAGTCGATCGAGCTGCTGGCTGGCGAGAGCGAGCGTCTCGTCCTGAGTGGTGCGTTCGGCGAGTTGGTTGCGCACCAGGCCGAGTTCCTTGATCAACGCCATGACGTGGTCGAGCAGGCCCACGTCGACGCGCAGCGTGCTCTCGCTCA
>JAEUJS010000188.1 GCA_016792935.1 Archangium sp.
GCGGCCCGGCGTCGAGCAGCGCGTCGATTTCCCGAGAGCCCTTCTCGAGCTTCTTCAGCAGCGCGTCGACGCGCTTCCCGCTCGGCGTGGTCGGCCCCCACGGCACACCGGCATCGACCACCACCGGCAGACGCGGCGGCGGCGGTGGCGGCGGAGACGACCACTCGAAACAGCAACCACCGAGCAGCGCGAGCGCGAGCGACGCGAAAGGCAGCCTCACTTCTTTCGCTTCTCGAGCTTCTCCAGCCGCTTCTCGAGCGCGTCGTTTTCCTTCTCGAGCTGCTGGATGCGGAAGAGCATCGCCTTGATGGCCGCCATCTGAACGCCGTGCGCGTCGATGGGGTCGTAGTTCTTGTCCGAAACGCCGAGCCCGAACGCCGCGCGGAAGTCCTGCGCCATCGGCCCGAGGTGCTTCACGTCGTCTCCGTCGGAGTTGTAGGTCCACGTGCTGATCGGCAGCGTCTCGAACTTCGAGAGCACCAGCGCCTCGTCGATGGGCGTGATGGCGTGCTTCATGTCGCGATCACTCGCGCACAGCGGAGCGCAGCCCATCGGGCACGTCGGCTCCGTCACCGTCGGCGTGTGGCACCCGGCGAAGCCGCTCACCGGACCTTCGACGCGGCAGCAGATGTCTCCCGCCGCGCAGCACTGCGTTCCGCAGCACTGACCGCCGCCGCCACACGCGCCCGCGTCCATTCCGCACGGCGTCGCGACACACATGCCGTCGCAGTACGGAGTCGCACCGCTGCACGTCGTCCCGCACGCGCCACAGTGCTGCGGGTTGTTGTTCAGGTTCACGCACTCGCCGTTGCAGCACTCGCGGCCAACGCCGCACGCCGGGCTGCACGATGATCCTCCGCCGCCAGTCGCGCCTCCGCCGCCAGTCGCACCGCCGCCCGAGCCACCGGTCGCCGAGCCGCCGCCCGTTGCCGCGCCTCCGCCCGTTGCACCGCCGCCTGAGCCACCAGTCGAAGCACCACCGCCAGTGGCAGCGCCTCCGCCCGCTCGCGCCCCGCCGTCCTCGCCCACTGGTTGAAAGCCACAACCAACGACGAACAACGACAGCACGACGAGCGTGCGTTTCATGCGGTCACTCTCCAGCGCGGAAGGTCAGTGAAAGGCCGAACGTCCAGAACGAACCACCGAGCGGCTTCGCCAACGTGATGGTGTTCCCGGCGACGTCGCGGTTGTTGTAGTCGAGATAGAACTTGTCCCAGCTGAGGAAGATGCCGCGCGCGAACAGGCCGAGCCCGAAGAAGCGCGTGAAGTAGTAGTCGGCGTTGAGACCCCACTCAAACAACAGGCCGTCCATGCCCGCCGGAGCGCCATCGACCTCAGTCGCTCCTCCGACGATGCCGTAGCCGATTCCGAACCAGGTGTTGAAGTCGAGACCGAAGGGCCGTTTCTCCTTGTTCAGGAAGAACAGCTCGAGGGGATGCCACGCGACCTTGCCGATCAACATGCCGCCGCCGCCGCGCTTCGCATCAGCGAGATCCCAACCGGTGGCAGTCAGATCCGCTCCGATCGAGGCGTGCCCGAGGATGTTGTAGTAGGCGCTGATCGACAGCGTGTGCGTGTCCTTGAGTGAGCGCTTGAAGAGATCCGCGCGCACCGTCCCCACCGTGAGGTTCGGGTCTTTTCCCGGGTCCATGCCCAGCGTGCCGGCGGGGATCGTCCAGAAGCCGGGCCCGTACTGGAACTGAAAGTTGAAGCCGCCCTGAGAGAAGTGCGGGGGGTCGAGGGCGAGCGCGGAACTCGCTCCGAGAAGCGTCATGAATACGACCAAACGAATCCCGCCCAGCAGCCATCGGCTGCTGAGAAACATGGAGCGGACACTCGCCACCGAATAAAAGAACCCCGCCATGGCTGCTCCGTCCGACTCGTTCCTCACCGGCGCCAACATCGATTTCATCGAAGCGCTCTACTCTCGTTTTTTGGCCGACCCACAGGCGGTCGAGCCGAGTTGGAGGGAACTCTTCAGCACGCTTCAGCGCGACGGGAAACCCCTCGTCATCGACGGGCTCGTGCTCCCGCCCCCGAAGCGCAATGGCGCGACGAATGGCACGCACGTCAACGGCAAGAGCGCCGAAGACATGGGCCTGCAGTCGAAGGTCGACCAGACGATCATCAGCTTCCGGCTCCGCGGCCATCTGCTCGCGCAGCTCGATCCGCTCGGCGTGCCGCGACCTCCACTCGATCACGTCGCCGATCTGGGCCTGACGAATCCGAATCACTTCTCCGAGGCCGAGCTCAACACCGCGGTCTCTCCGCTCGACACCTTCGATGAGGCGCGCGTGCCGCTCAAACGCGTGCTCGAGCGCATGCGCCGCACCTACGGCACGCACATCGGCGTGGAGTTCGGTCAGATCTACAACTCCGAGCGCCGCCGCTGGCTGATGCGCCGCATGGAATATTCGGAGAACACCACGCAGTTCACGTCCGAAGAGCAGACGCGCATCTTGCGCAAGCTCACCGAGGCCGAGCTCTTCGAGACCACGATGCACACCAAGTTCCCTGCGCAAAAGCGGTTCTCTGCCGAGGGCGGCGAGGTGCAGGTGGCGATGATTCAGGAATTCCTCGAGCTGGGCGGTTCGCTCGGCGTGAAGGAAGTCGTGTTCGGCATGGCCCACCGCGGCCGCTTGAACGTGCTCGCCAACATTCTGGGCAAGCCGGCCGAAGAGATCTTCGCGGAGGTCGTCGGCCCGTCAGATCCCAGGGCGTACTTGAACCGCCACGACGTGAAGTACCACATGGGGTACTCGCGCGATCTCACGACGCTCGCGGGCCACAAGATCCACCTCACGATGGCGTTCAACCCGTCGCACCTCGGGTTCGTGCACCCCGTCGTGGAAGGTCGCGTGCGCGCGAAGCAAGATCGCCTCGGCAGCGCAGACGCGAAGAAGGCCGTGGTGCCCTTCGTGATTCACGGCGACGCCGCGTTCTCGGGTCAGGGCCTCGTGCCGGAGACGCTCAACCTCTCGGGTCTCGACGCGTACGACACCGGCGGCACCATTCACCTGATCATCAACAACCAGATTGGGTACACGACCGGCGCTGATCAGGGGCGCACGCCGCTCTACTGCACGGGCCAGGCGGCGATGCTCGACATCCCGATCTTCCACGTGAACGGAGACGATCCCGAAGCGTGCGTCCACGTGATGCGCGTCGCGACCGAGTTCCGGCAGAAGTTCAACACCGACGTGGTGATCGACCTCGTCTGCTACCGCAAGTACGGCCACAACGAAGGCGACGAGCCGCGCTTCACGCAGCCCAAGATGTACGAGCTGATCACCAATCGCAAAACGGTGCGCGCGCTCTACGCCGAAGAGCTCGCGACGCGTTCACGCGTGACCGCCGAGGCGTCCAGGAAGATCTACGACGAGGTCGCCACGCAGTTCTCCGACGCGTTCACGAGAAGCAAGAGCCAGTCGCTGGTGAAGGACCCCGATCACCTCCAGGGCATCTGGAAGAAGTTCCGCGGAGGCGCCGACAAAGACACGCCGCAAGAAGAGACCGGCGTCTCGACTTCGACCTTGAAGCGGTTGCTCGAGCCGCTCGCGAAGACGCCCGAGGGCTTCGTGCTGCACCCCAACGTGCAGAAGGGCGTGATCGACAAGCGACAGAAGATGCTGAAGGACGAAGAGAACGTCGACTGGGGCACCGGCGAGACGCTCGCGTACGCCACCATCCTCGAGGCCGGCTCGCGCATTCGCATCACGGGGCAAGACACCGAGCGCGGCACGTTCGCGCACCGCCAGGCCGTCCTTCACGATCAGAAGACCGGCAAGCAGGCGTTCCCGCTCGGAGCGATCAACCCGAAGCTCGCCACCATCGTGAACAGCCCGCTCTCGGAGATGGCCTGCATGGCCTTCGAGTACGGCTACTCGCTCGACTGTCCCGACGCGATCATCGCGTGGGAAGCGCAGTTCGGTGACTTCGCCAACAACGCGCAGGTGATGATCGATCAGTTCCTCGCCGCGTCGGAAGACAAGTGGAAGCGCATGAGCGCGCTGACGCTGCTGCTCCCGCACGGCTACGAAGGAGCGGGACCCGAGCACTCGTCCGCCCGTCTCGAGCGGTTCCTCGAGCTCGCTGCGGAAGACAACATTCAGGTCTGCTACCCGACGAACTCCGCGCAGATCTTCCACCTGCTGCGCCGTCAGGTCGTGCGCCCGATTCGCAAGCCGCTGGTGGTGATGACGCCCAAGTCGCTGCTGCGTCTGCCCGAAGCGAGCTCGCCGTGGAGCGACTTCGCGACCGGCACCTTCAAGCGCGTGATCAGCGAGGTGGATTCGAAGATCGACGCCAGGAAGGTCACGCGGCTGCTGCTCTGCAGCGGCAAGGTCTACTTCGATCTCGTGAAGCAGCGAGACAGTTCGAAGAACGGCACCACCGCCATCGTGCGCATGGAACAGCTCTACCCGCTCCCGGAGACGGAGCTCAAGAACGTGCTCGCCACCTATTCCGCGCTCAAGGAAGTGTTCTGGGTGCAGGAAGAGCCGAAGAATTCGGGCGCGTGGCGGTACTTGATCGAGCCCTTGATGAACCTGCTCGACGAGAACACCAGAAAGGCGAAGCTCAAGTACGTCGGGCGTCCTGAGAGCGCGTCGCCGGCGACTGGTTTCCTCTCCACGCACCAGTACGAGCAAAAGCTCCTCGTCGAAGAAGCGTTCTCCTGAGAGAAAGCGAACATGGCATCCGTCGAGATCAAGATTCCTACGCTCGGTGAGTCGATCACCGAGGCCGTCATCGGCAAGTTCCACAAGAAGGTCGGTGACGCCGTCGCCGCCGATGAGCCCATCGCGGTGCTCGAGACCGACAAGGTCACCATCGACGTGCAGGCCGCTTCCGCTGGAGTGATCGAGAAGCTCACCGCCGCTGAAGGCGCGAAGGTGAAGATCGGCGACGTCATCGGAAGCATCGATTCGTCGAAGGCTGGCGCCGCTGCGCCCAAGCCGGCTGCTGCCGCTGCTCCTATCGCCAACGTGCCGGCTGCGACGTCGAACGGCAGCAGCAATGGAGCGTCGGTCACTCCCACCGCGCGCGCGATCGCCGCTGACAA
>JAEUJS010000283.1 GCA_016792935.1 Archangium sp.
GCGGCCCGACGTCGCGGCCTATGACACCGCGCGCGTGGCCATCGCGCTCGAGCAGGAAGGCCAGCTCATCTCGCACCCGTCCTACGAGCGCGGCGATGACTTCGCCGATGAGATCAACACCAGCTTCGGTCTCGACACGACCGGCGCGCGCGTGCACCTCGCGTGGGAGCCAGAGTCGAGGTCGCTCTTCGCCTGCTACGTGGTCGGCACCGGCATTCGCGTGCAGAAGAGCGTCGATCGCGGCCGCACGTGGACTTTTGCGAACACCGTCATGCCTCCGTTGATGGCTGACGGCGGCATCGGTGAGCTGTACCGCGATTGCGACATCGCTCCGTGGAAGAACGGCGGCGCGGTGATGGTGACCGCGGAACAGGAGCTGCTGAAGATCCGCGAGCTCGACGCGACCTTGAACGTGGTGATGCAGGGCCCGGCGTTCACGTCGGTGCCGCCTCCGATGCTCCCTGACGGCGGCATCGGCGGAGGCGGAATCACCAACCCCGCACACCCCGCGATCGCGACGTTGCCGGCGATGAATCTCACGCACATCACCTTCACCGGCACGCGCTTCTTGAACATGGGCTCGAGCGACTCCGAGCCGTACGGCGTGGTGCGCAACGGCGCCACCGCCGCGTTCGGCATGCCGAGCGCGATGACCTCGTCGGTGCTGCTGAGCGCGCTCCCGGAGGACTACACGGCCGTCGCGATTCACCCCAAGACGGGCCGCGCCATCGGAGCGTTCACGTCAGTCGTGCAGCAGGGCGCCAACACCTTCAGCACCGTCTACGTCTCGCTGTACTTCGAGAGCCCGATGTTCACCGGGTGGACGAGCGCGTCGCACTTGAACGTCCTGGTGGCCGACACCAACACCACCGTGCTCTTCCCGCAGAAGGGCTTGAGCGACGTGTGGGCGGCGTATTCGCCGGCGCTCGCTCCGCTGCCGAGGACGAACTTGTTCGCGCTGACGTTCGTGACGGGCCCGCGCGACACGACGGGCATCGGCCAGTACAAGCAGTACCTGATCCCGTTCGACCTCGATCGCGTGCCGGACATCACCGCAGGCCGTGGCTGGTTCGTGCCGCCGGTGCAGAAGGTGTCGGACGTGCGCGTGCTCGACCCGCGTGGGGCGCTCTCGGCGCCGCAGCCGACGGTCACGGCCCTCGCCGGCGACTCACAGATCTCGGTCTACGGCGTGTTCATCGAGGGAGCGGGCGTCGCCGGCGATGTTGAGGCACCGGCGAAGTTCTTCCACTGGCCGTAAGGCTCGACTCAGCGGCTCAGAGAGCGGGCGTTGCTCCAGACATCGCGGAGCTTCACGCTCGCTACGGCGCGGGCAAAACGACGGCTCTGGGTGCCCTGCTCGACCTGCATGTTCGCAGCGACGGTGCGCGCGAGAACGTACGCAGCCACCACCAGCAGACCGCCGGGCACCACCACCATCATCATCAGCATCGCCAGTCGAAACATGTTGGTCCCACCACGACCCGAGAGAGTCTGATCGTGTGAAACTGCAGCGCGCGTGCCCGCGGTCTGGAGGGGTGTTTCTCGTGTGGTTGCGGGCAGTTGCATGACGCGAAATCCTGAGTCTTTTGAGCCCTCGCGGGTCGTTCGCGGCACCGACGCCACAGCGGTGCTCTGACAGACGCGTCGTGTGCGACTTCAGGTAGAAGCTTTCGCGTGACTTCGTTTTCGGACATCGCAAACGCGTCGGAGCGACTGGCGGGCGCCGGCTACCTGCCCTCGAAGGACATCGCGACGGCGGCCTTCCTGCTCGATCGGTTGGAGAAGCCGGCGCTGATCGAAGGACCTGCGGGTGTCGGCAAGACGGAGTTCGCGCGCGCGTTGTCGGTGGCGCTCGGTCGCGAGCTGGTGCGGCTGCAGTGTTACGAGGGGCTCGACGAGAGCAAGGCGCTCTACGAGTGGGAATACGCCAAGCAGCTGCTCTACACCCAGCTGCTCAAAGACAAGATCGGCGAGCTGATGCAGGGCGCCGGGTCGGTGAAGGAAGCCGCCGATCGCGTCGCTGCGTCGGATGCCGTCTTCTTCTCTGAGCGCTTTCTTCTCCCGCGTCCGATCTTGAAGGCGCTGGTCAGCGACAAGCCGACCGTGTTGCTGATCGATGAGATCGACAAGGCAGACCCCGAGTTCGAGGCGTTCTTGCTCGAGGTGCTCGCGGATAACGCGGTGACCGTCCCCGAGCTCGGGACGATCAAGGCGAAGCACATTCCGCGCGTGGTGCTGACGTCGAACGCTGCGCGCGAGCTGAGCGATGCGCTGAAGCGTCGGTGCCTGCACCTGTACATCGACTACCCGACGAAGGATCGCGAGCTGGCGATCGTGCGTTCGCGGTTGCCTGGCGTCGCGGAGAAGTTGGCGGAGCAAGTCGTGAACGCGGTGAGCAAGCTGCGGAAGATGGAGCTGAAGAAGGCTCCGTCGATCGCCGAGACCTTGGATTGGGCGCAGGCGCTCGCGCTGCTCAATGCCGACACGCTGTCGCCTGAGTTGGTCGCGCAGACGTTGAACCTGGTGCTCAAGCACGAGGCCGACGTCGACAAGGCCAAGCCGCACCTGCACTCGCTGGCGATGCCGTAGGAGACGCGGTGAAGCTCGTTCCGCAGGAGGATGCTCTGGGCTGCGCGATCGCGAGCGTGGCGGCGCGGCTCAGCCTCCCATACTCGAGCGCGCGGCGACTTTTCGTTGCCGACGGAGTCAATGTCAGCGGGTTCTCGCGCCGCGAGGTGATTTCGGCGCTCCGGCTCGCAGGCTTCACCGGAGTTCTGACGCGTTTCGGCCGAGCATCGACTTCCAGTCGTCTGGCGCGAATCCCGATCGGAGCGATCGTGTGCCTTCGCCGCAACAGGGCAGACCGGGTCCTCCACTACGTTGTCAGACAGGCGAAGTGCCGCTGGCTCGATTCGTTGGATCGCGGCGCCGAGAAGAAGGCGAAGTGGCGGGCGTCCACCGGCGGCCAGGTGCGGACGACGTGGCCACGTGGATGGGTTCCGCTGAGCTTCATCGACGTGACGCGCAACTGACTTGCGCCGCAAATGCCCTGGGTCGAAGTGGTGACTCCTGATTGGGCGCACTGCCGAGAGGCGAAGAGCCCCTCATTTTCGATCGCCGGGACGCGCAAGGTGCTCATTCTTCGACGCAGGATCGACCAGTGAGTGAAATTGGCTGTCAGAACGACCAGATCCACGCAGTGGTCAACTGAACGAAATCCGCTCGAAACAGAGCGGCATGTTCGCCGTTTGGCACGGCCAAATGTAGACCCACTTCGACCCCAATGCAGTTGATGGCGCGGTCAACTCCGAGCGACGCGACGACCAAATTCAGACAATCGTCTCACTTCAGCTCGTAGTCGAACCCGTCATCCCGCTCACCGATGCGCACGAAGCCGTTCTTCTCGAGCACGCGCTGGCTCGGCAGGTTGGCCTTCGCGACGTCGGCGTATGCAGGCCGCTCCTTCAGATGGACCGCGAGCATTTCCGCGACGGCACGAGAGGCCAGACCCCTGCCCCACCACTCACGCCCGAGCAGATAGCCAACCCACAACTTCCCATCTTGATGCCAGGCGCAGACGTTACCGGCGACGGCTCCATCGACATCGATGACGAGGAAGGTGTTGCCCGGGTACCCGAGCACCTTCGTCTTCATGTGCAGATAGAACGCATCGCGCTCGCGGCCAGGATGCTCGGCGAGCGCCTTCACTTCGGGATGCGCCTGATGCTCGAACAGCGTCTCGAGATCGGCGTCAGTGCACTCTCGAAGCTTCACTCCGCGGGCGCCGCTTCTTCCTTCTTCGGCACCGCGTCGAACCAACCTTTGTAGCCAATCTTCACCGAGTCCTTGCTGAACGTCTCTCCGCGCTTCTTGTCGACCACGAACCACTTCCCGTCTTTCTTCCCGACGAGGTACGCGGCCGCTTCACCGTTCGCCATGCCCTTGTCGGCGACCTGGTAGTTGTCTTCGCTGGTCTCGACCACGATCGTGCCCAGCGGAGCGAGCGACGCCGCGCCGACCTTGAACTCCTTCATGAAGTAATCGGTCTTCTCGTGGAACCACGGCGCCATGGGGTGATCCTCTTTCCCCATGCGCTTCTTCCGCTCGGCGATCGCCTCGATCGTCCTGGGGTGGAGGAACTTCTTCGCGTCGGCCCACTTCTTGGCCTTCACCGCGGTGAGGTACTTGTTGAGGAGCTCCTTCGCTTCCTTCGCCTCGGGCGCGTCGCTGTCGGCGGTCGGCGCAGCAGCGGTCGCTCCGCCCGGCCCTTCCGTGCCCTGTGCGAAAGCGGAGGTGGTGAGGAACGCAGCGGCCAAAAGAGCAGTTCGAAGGAGGGTCATGACGGGCACTGACTTAGCAAATCGGCGCTGATTCAGCCGTCGGCAGATGTAGGCTGCGCGGCACTTTGGCCAGTACCAAGACCGTAAACGTCCTCATCGTCGACGACGACCGTTCAGTGCAGCGGGTACTGGCCGACGCGCTCACCAAGCAGGGCTTCGTCGTCACCGTCGAGCGTGACGGCGAGTGGGCCGTGAAGACGTTCGAAAAGAAGAACTTCGATCTGGTGATCCTCGATCTGCTCCTCCCCGCGCTCAGTGGGTACGAGGTGGCCAAGAAGATCCGCGCCATGCCCAAAGGCAAGCGGGTGCCGATCATCATGATCTCGGGCGTGTACCGAAATCCCGTGCACCAGCGAGAAGCGGTGGAGAAACACGGCGCCTTCGTTCTCCTCGAGAAGCCCATCGACTTGAAGCTGCTGTTGGGCACGATCCAGGACGCCCTCGGAGAGCGCGTGCCCAAACCTGCTCCGCCCAAACCGCCGCAGCCGCCTCCGCCTCCCGTCGAAGAAGACGAGAAGACCGGCGAGTTCATGGCCGACGACGCTCAGCGCGAAGAGGTCGAGGTCGTCGAGCAGCAGGCGAAGAAGGTGCAGAGCAAGACCAGCGAGCTCACCGCGCGCGGAGACTTCAAGCAGAAGTCCTTCCCCGAAGTGCTCGCCGAGATCTACCGCTGGCGTTCCACCGGCGCGCTGCTCGTGCGTCGCGAGAAGGTGAAGAAGATCGTCTATTTCCGCGAGGGCACTCCGGAGACGGTGAAGTCCAACCTGCTGGTGGAATGCCTCGGCCAGGTGCTGGTGCGCGAGAAGATGATCTCGCAGGCCGAATGCGAAGAGTCGTTGCGGCGCATGAAGAGCAGCAAGCGCATGCAGGGCACGGTGCTGATCGAGATGGGCTGCATCAGCCCGCACAACCTGCAGCACATGCTCGTCGTGCAGCTGCAGGAAAAACTCTACGACTGCTTCCGCTGGGACGATGGCGAGTACCAGTTCAACCCCAAGGTGGCGCTGCCTCCGGAGCCGCTGTCGATCGGCATGACGTGCGCCTCGCTGATCTTCGAAGGCGTCAAACACGCCTACGACGAGAAGCGCTTGTTCAAGGCGTTCTCGGGTCTCGATCACCAGTACGTGCACCCGCCCGACTCGCCGCTGTACGCCCTGCAGGAAGCGGGGCTCGGCGACGAAGAAAAAGAACTGCTGCAGCTCGCCGACGGCCACAAGACGCTGGCCACGCTGCGCGCGCTCGAGATCCTCCCGCAGTTCGAGACCGACCGTTTCTTCTTCGCGATGAAGTGCGCGCAGATGGTGGTGTTCAAGAGCACGCAGAGCGAAGGCAAGCCGCGCTTGTCGTTCGCCGAGATCGCCGCCGCGCAGAAGCCCGCGGTCGCCGCGAAGCCGGCCCTGCCGCCGCCGCTGCCGTCGCTCAGATCAGCCGACGAGTCGGCTGGGGCAGCGCCGCCTCCGCTCCCGCCGCCGTTGCCCGCGAGCAAGAAGCCGCCCGCGCCTCCGCCGTCGGAGCCTGCGCTCGATCTCCCGTGGAACGACGCGAAGCTCGCGCAGCCGATGGCGAGGCTGGATCTGCCGCCGCCGCCTCCGCCCGAGACGCCGCCACCCGCGCCTGCGCCGAAGAAGCGAGATCCAGCGCCTGCTCCCGTGCTCGCGAAGTCGGCTGGCTCGCTGCTGCCCGAGCTGAGTGAGGTCGTCTCGTTGCCGCGCGTCTCAGGCCAGGAAAGCGCCGCCCGCGAAAAGCTCGCCGCGAAATTCGGAGCGATGCGCAAGCTCGACTACTTCGAGATCCTCGGCGTGAAGCACAGCGCGCAGCGTGAAGACATCAAGCGCGCGTACTTCGCGCTCGCGAAGGAATACCACCCCGACAAACACTTCGGCTCGGCGAGCGCGGAGCTGCGAGCGATCGCGCAGCAGATCTACGATCTGATCAGCACCGCGCACGACACGCTGACCGACCCGAACGAGAAGCTCCGGTACATCGACGAGCTGGCGAGCGGAGAGAAGAAGCGCGCCGAAGACGCCGACGTCGGCAAGATCCTCGCGGCGGAAGGCAAGTTCCAGCGCGGCGAAGATCTGATGCGCAACCGCGCCTACGCCGAAGCGTGGAAGCTCTTCCAGGAAGCGATCCAGCTCTACGATCAAGAAGGCGAGTTCCACGCGTGGGCCGGGTGGGCGTTGTTCCAGGCCGACCCCAACCGCGCGGACGATGCGATTCGCGGCATCGAGCAGGCCATCTCGCTCAACCCCAAGCTCGACAAGAGCTACCTCTTCCTCGGCTACATCCACAAAGCGACGGGTCGCCCCGATCGCGCGGAGCGTCAGTTCGAGAAGGCGATTCAGGCCAACCCGGATTGCACCGAGGCGCTGCGCGAGTTGCGGCTGCTGGGAAAATCAAAACGGTAAGCAGCGGTGAGACTCACCGAACGTTTCAGCATCACGCGCCCGCTCGAAGAGATGGAGCTGGCGCTGGTGCGCGGCGCCATCGAGAACCCGCGCCTCGTCGACGCACATGAAGAAGCGGTGCTGCGAACCGCGCTCTCACTCGCTCGCATGTACCGCGTGCGCCACGAAGGCCGCGACGTCGGCGTGCAGACCGCGGTGGAGCCGTTCCGTGACGATCTGTTCCGGCGGCTGAAGCCGGTCTTGTTGCCCGAGAAGGGCCCGATTCGTCGCGAGACGCTGCTGCCGCACCTGCGCGATCTCAAAGAGCGCACGCTGAACACCCGCGATCAAGTCGTGCAGCGCTTCGCCGATCGCCTGCCCTTCGAGGCGATCGATCGCGAGCTGCGTGAGAAGGCGCTGGTGCTGGTGATGGGTGGCGGCGGCGGGACGGCCTACGTCTACCTCGGCGTGATGGCGCTGCTCGATGAGTACGGGCTGCAACCGAAGCTGCTGGTCGGCACGTCGATGGGGTCGATTCTCGCGCTCTTCCGCTCGCGCATGCCGCGCTTCGAGCAGGAAGACGTGGTCGGCATCGTGCGCTCGCTGTCGTGGCGCAAGCTGTTCCGCACGCTGTCGACGGAGAATCGGTACGGCGTACCGGCGGCGCTTCGTCTCTATCTGCGCAGCGGCATCGGTCGTTACTTCGGAGTCGACTCGCGCGGCACGCAAGGCCCGAAGCTCAACGAGCTGCCGATCAAGACCATCATCTCGGTGAGCGGCGTGCGCAAAGGCAAGCTCCCGCACCCCATCGAGTTCTACGAGAAGTTGATCGCGCTCTCTCCGCGGTGGCTGCTCAACCCGCTGATTCTTCCGCGCTGGTTCTCTGCCATCGCCGAGTTCACCGCCCGCCCCGACATTCTCACGCGCGTGCATCTCGGCGCCGATGCAGGAACGCAAGACTTCGACGCGCTCGACGCGGCCGGCTTCTCGAGCGCGCTGCCGGGCATCATTCACTACGACGTGTTCCGCGACGATCCGCGCATGCACTCGCTGCTCACGCAGTACATGGGCGATCACGGCATCGCGCGCTTCATCGACGGAGGCCTGGTCGACAACGTGCCTTCGCGCGCGGCGTGGAGAGCGGTGCACAAGGGTGAGATCGGCACGCGCAACGCGTTCATCTTCGCGCTCAACGGGTTCTCGATGAAGTTGACGACGCCCATCTGGCTCGCGCTCGAGCGGCTCGCCGAGATCAACGTCGCGCGCAATCGGCCGTGGGCGCACCTGCAGCACGACTTCAAGAGAACCCTCGGCCCCCTGGTGATCGTGCCGACCGTCGAGCAATTGCTCCACGCCGTGCAGCTCGGCCGCAAGGCGCTCGCGTGGGACATGCATCTGGTGGCGAGGATGCTCGCTCCCTTGCCAGCGCTTCGTTGAAGCCCCTAGGTTCCGCGCTCATGAAGACGACTCGTCCGACGAACACGCCCGCTGTTCCCACGACGCCCAAACCAGCAGCGACCGCTGCTGCGGAAGTGAAGTCGACCGCGCCGACCGCTTCGGGTGCTGCGCCGAATCCGAGCAGCTTCAACTCTGCGGCTGCGTCGCGCGGAGCGGACCTCGATGGCTCATCGGCGGGCTACGTGTCTCCGACGGCGGTGCCGAGCCCGTTCACCAACGACGAGAAGGCGGCGCTCAGCAAGAAGATCCCCTGCCCTGCGCTCGCCGGCATGTTCCAGGCCGGCATGCTGAAGGTCGAGAAGGACGGCACGGTGAAGATCCCCGACCTCGAGCGCGCGCTCTCGCAGCTCGGCCCCGACGCCATCACGCGCAAGGTGCTCACCGACGGCGGCGACAAGAGCGACGGCGTGAAGGACGGCCAGTTCAACCTCTTCAAGCTGAACGGGTCGAACCTCGATCACACCGGCAGCTCCGGCATTCGGCAGAACGGCACGCACCCCGAGCGCTTCGACAAGTTGATGTCGTTCAGCAAGGACGGCCAGACGCTGACGCGGAAGGATCTCGCCGACGCCGCCGACGCGTTCGCGAAGGAAGACCCGGGCGTTCGCGGGCGCGTCACGCAGCTGGCCGAGATGAGCATCGTGCTCAACGTGTTCGGTCGTCGCGCTCCCGATGGCTCGCGCTACTTCACGAAGGACGACGCGAAGTCGCTCTTCCTCGATGGAAAGATCCCCTCGAGCTGGTCGCCGCCCGCGGTGCCCGGGAAGGTGGGCCTGGGTGACGTGCTGAGCGGAACCGCGCTCGGGATCTTCCGGCAGATCTTCAACCGGCAGTGATTCGTTCGTTCAGGCGGCGCGGACCTTGCCGACCTCGAGCGCGTCGAACCAGTCGATGAAGCGCTTCACGTCGTCACCGCGATAGATCGCGCCGTGTTGCGGGCAGAGCATGCGCGGCTCGAGCTCACGCGCGAGCTTGCACCACGCGGTCTTCGCGTCGGCGCTCCCCATCCACCGTTGGTGGAACCCGCGGGCGAGCGCGATGTGCGCGTCGAAGTCTTCGACGAACAACGGAGCGCCCGGCGGGACGAGCGCCGCTCCGACGTCTCCGGTGAAGAGGATTCGCGAGTCGGGATCGAAGAGGTGGTGGTTGCCCGGCGAGTGGAGAAAGTGCGCCGGCACCGCGCGCAGCTCGAGCGTGCCGACGGTGATGGGCCCACCGGGATCAGCCAGTGGAATCAGGGTGCGTTCATCGCCGCCGAAGTGCGGAATGAAGGTGCACCACATCCAGCTCGTGTAGCAGCGAATCGCCGGGTTGAAGTCGAGCCACAGCGCGAGCGATGAGATGACGTCAGGGTCCTGGTGGCTCGAGAAGAGCCACTGCACCTGACGGGGATCGACGCCTTCGCTGAGCGCTGAAAAGACGGCCGGGAAGATCTCCTGCCCGCCGGGATCCGTCAGGAGGCTCGTGGCGCCGTCGGAGATCAAATACTCGTTGGTGTCGATCAAGTGATTGGGCCGTGCGGGATCGCGCGCGATCACCTTCCAGCTCCGCGACCCCTTCTCGTGCAACGTCACCATCTTCTTCATGCGGCCTCCCGAGCCGAGCGTTCGAGGCCGCGCCCGCGCTCGAGCACGTCGGCGGCCTGTTCTCCGAATTCACGCGCGGCGAGCATCAGCACGGTGCGGTCTTCACCGATCGCCGAGGTGGCTTCGATCATCGCGGTGCGTGAGAGCGCCGCGGCCATCAGCCCCAGCAGCCGCAGATCTTCGAGCGTCGCGCGCAGCGTCGACGTGTGCGTCGAACGTTCCGCGATGACCGCGGCCTCGCGCGCGCGCAGCCGCTGTTCCGCGGCGTCGCAGCGGGCGGTGCGCAGCAACACCTGGCGCCGCTTCAACGCCTGCACCACGCATTCAGCGACCACCGAGGCAGCGCAAGCCTTGCGCAGTCGCACGACGATCGCGGTGAGGTCATCTCCCCAGCAGCGCATCTGAGATGACACCTCGCGGAAGCCCGCGAGCGTCAAGGTTCTGTCTTTCGCGCTGCGCACGAGGGCGTCGAGCGCGCGCAAACGCACCTCGAAGGCCTTCGATTCCATTTCCTTCGAGGCTTCGTTGAACTCGACGATCAGATTCAGCCCGCTGGTCGACGCCATGCGGGCGCAGAAGAGCAAGCCGCGGACCGCGCACGAATTTCGCGCGGCCCGAGTGCGAAACTCAGAGATCGAAGCCGTAGAACGTATCGATCGTCTTCGAGCTCGGAGACCCCTTCGTGTAGTGCACGGTGCCGAAGAAGGTGCCGTTCTTGCCGCGGCCTCCGTATTCCTGGCCCACGGCGTACGCCCCGCCCTTCACGTTGGTCGCGAGCTCGGGGGCCACGATGATCGGCCGTGGCGTGGTGTTCACGGTGATCGTCTTGCCGGTGTACTTGCAGTTCTGCGCGTAGGTGATGCGGCCGTCCGACTCGATCTTGAGCGGGTGGAACTTGTCATCGACGCAGTTCGCTTCCGGGTACGAGTAGCTGGTGTGCTTGAACTTGATCTCGATGCCCTCGGCGACCTTGCCGGCTGACGCGACGACGCCCTTGGCGCCAGTGTCTTCCGGGTCGTAGGGAATCGAGCCCGAGAAATCGAATTCCTGGCCGTAGATCGCGGTGAGTGACGGGTTGCGCCAGTAGAAGTTCGAGAGCGAGAAGATCATCTTGGGGCGATCTTTGAGCGCCTCGGCGAGCGCATCGACCACCGCGTAGTACGCCATCGAACGCGGACCGCGGAGATCGCGACCGTTCTTCACGAGATCGGCGAGGACCCCAGGCAGCCCCGTGACCTTCTCGAACGCGCTGCACACGGCCAATCGCGACATCAGCAAGTTGGCGATCGGATCGGTCGAGGCCTTCCCGATGATCGTCTTGTAGTCCTTGCTCTTGTAGCCCTTGATGATCTTGCCGACGTCTCCGCGGAGCTCAGCCGTGCAGCCCTTGAGCACCTTGCGCGACGGCTGACCCAGCTTCGCTTCGAACGCGTTGGAGCGTTCGATCTCGCTCTTCCACTGCTTGCTGAGCTTGTCCCACTCGTCGTAGCCCTTCCTGGGCGCCTTCTTGAGGATCTCGGCGTAGTCGGCGTCGCCCTTGGTGACCTTCTCGATCGACGCCTCGTGCACCTTGGCCATCGCCTTCATGCGCGCGACGAGCTCGTTGGCGACGATGCGGGCGTAGTCGTTGTACGGCGCGGCGGACAGCATCTTGTCGAGCGCCGCCTGATCGAACGCCTGCACGTCACGCTGCGCGACGGCGAACTCGAGCAGTGACGCGTTGTCCATCGGGTCCTTCGTCGGCAGCGGCGTGTCACGCGTGAACGGGTTGTCGATGGTGTTGTAGAGGTACACCAGGCGCACCACCTCGTTGGGCGGCTCACCGAGCGGGTCGATGTAGAAGCCGACGTTCTCGAGGTACGCCATTTCCTGCCACAGCGTCTGACCGTCGCGCGTGCTGCACGCGAAGAAGGTGCGCAGTGATTCACCGAACACCTTCTCGGAGCCGCTCACTTCGGGCGAGAGCTCGAGTTCCTTGCACAGGTCCTCGCGCTGCTTCTTGAAGGTGTCGATCTGCACGCGCGCCTTCAAGGACTTCTCGGCGTCGGCCTTCGACTGGCGGGTCCAGTTCATCCACTTCTGCAACACGTAGGCGCCTTCCTGCTGCCAGGTCGGATCGTCTTTGCGCCAGCAAAGGTGGAACGCACCGTCGATGGTGCCTTCGATGCCGTACTTGCTGCCGACGGTGCGCGAGATGCGGCGCATGTCCCAGCGATCGTCACCGGGCACGCTGACGCCGTCACACCAGGCCATCGGGCCGGGCTTGATCTGCTCGACTCCGGGCTCGGGCTTCTCGGTGTTGTAGGCGTCGTCGGTGAACGCGAACTTCTCTTCGTCGCTCGGCTCTTTGCCTTCGTTTTCCTTGTCCTTCTTCCACTTGGCGATCGCCTTGACGATCTGCGCTTCGGCTTCGCTCTGTGAGCAACCGCACTCGTTGATCCACGCCTGAATCAACTCGCGACCGGCGGCCTGCCACGTGGGCTCATCGGGCATTTCGCAGAGCTGAATCGCGCCGACGACGTTGGTGCCGATGCCGCGGCCGTTCACCGAGTTGAGGGTGCGGCGCATGCGGCCGTGGTTCCAGCCGGTCTCTCCGAGAAACTCGCCGGTGCACCACGAGAGCTTGCCCTTCACGACGGCGCGATCGTTCGTGCCGCTGGGCTTCACCTTGTCGATGTCGTCGGGTTCGAACGGCTGGGCGGAGAGGATGATCAGCGTCAGCAGGGTCGAGGTCATGGGCGGGCGCAGTCTGCCAACGGCGTGCCGATGCAGTGCGGAGAATCAGCTCCGAGGGAAGTCGCTCGATGTCACGACTTCACGAGTGTCAGTCGTCACATGACGTCCTAGGACGCACGCATGGCGACGATTGGGTGGTTCATTCTCGGGGCGTTCATCGCTCCGGGCGTGACCTGGTGGAGAGCAGGCCGGCGCGGCATCGCGGTCATCGTCGCGAGCGTCTCGGTCTCGTTGCCGCTCTTCATGTTTGTCGCGCTGCCACGCGCCCCGAAGCTCGGGCTCGCCGCGATGCTCGCGAGCGTCGTGCTCGTTGGCGCGAACTTCGTATTGGGGATCATCGCCGTCGTCGTCTTGCGGCGCGCGAAGCAGCTGGAGCCGTGGTCCACCACCTCGATCTTTCTCATCGCGGTCTTGCTCGCCGGGATGCCGGCCCGATTTCTGCCGAAGCGCGAGTTCGAGAACTTCCAGATGCCCTCGGAGAGCATGCAGCCCTCGCTCGTGAAGGGTGATCACTTCTTCGCGCTCAAGGATCGACAGAACCACCCACTCGAGCGCGGGAGCGTGATCGTCTACTTCGACCAACTCCGCGGGCTGCACTACGTGAAGCGTGTGATCGGGCTCCCGGGCGACACCGTCGAGCAGGTGGGCGATCGTCTCTCGATCAACGGAGTCGAGCTCGAGCGGCGTCCCTGCGTCGATCAACCGGCGCCGTGTTCACTCGAAGTCTTCGGCGAACGCAGCTGGCGAATACTGCCCGGCTTCCGCGGCGCCGGGAGCTGGACCGTTCCCCCCGACTCGCTCTTCGTGGTGGGTGACAACCGCGACAACTCCGAGGACAGCCGCTTCAACGGCCCGATCGCCAGCGTGGATGTGGTGGGCGTTGCGCGCGTCATCCACTTCTCGATTCCCAACGTGCAGCGCAGCGGAAAATCGATCGACCCAGAGCCCTGATGGTGTCAAACGCGCCGACCATGAGCGCTCCGAACGCCTCGACGTCGAACGCGGTTCTCAAGGCCGACAAAGTCTGGATGGACGGAAAGCTCGTCGCCTGGAACGAGGCGAACGTGCACGTGATGACGCACGCGCTCCACTACGGGCTCGGCGTGTTCGAAGGCATCCGTGCGTACCGCGCGAAGAACGGCAAGCTCGCCATCTTCCGCCTGCGCGAGCACATTCGCCGCTTCCTCGATTCAGCACACATCATCATGCTGAAGATCCCGTACACCGAGCAGCAGCTGATGGACGCCTGCGTCGAAGTGCTCAAGGTGCAAGACGCGAAGTTCCCCAACGGCGCGTACCTGCGGCCGGTGGCGTTCATGGGCGACGGCGCGATGGGCCTCGGCGCGCAGAACGAGACCCGCGTGGCGATCACCGCGTGGGAATGGGGCTCGTACCTCGGCGACAAGGGCATCCGCGAAGGCATCCGCGCGAAGGTCTCGAGCTTCACCCGCATGCACGTGAACGTGAACATGGTGCGCGGCAAGATCTCTGGTCAGTACGTCAACTCGATCCTCGCCAAGCGCGAGGCGGTGATGGCCGGCTACGACGAAGCGATCCTCCTCGACATCAGCGGCTTCGTCGCCGAGGCCAGCGGAGAGAACATCTTCTGCGTCGGCCGCCACGGCGCGGTGCGCACGCCTTCGTTGAGCTCTCCGATTCTGCGCGGCATCACGCGCGACACGGTGATCGCCATGCTGCGCGACTCCGGCCGTCACGTCGAAGAGGTCAGCTTCACGCGCGACGCGCTCTACATCGCCGGCGAGGTCTTCTTCACCGGCACCGCCGCGGAGATCACTCCGGTGCGCGAGGTCGACAACCGGCAGGTCGGCGAAGGCAAGCCCGGCGAGACGACTCGCTACGTCCAGGAGCTGTACCACCGCATCGTGCGTGGCCATGAGCCGCGTTACGAGCACTGGCTCACGTACGTGTGAGGTAGTCTCGCTCGCTCCATGAGCACCCGGCGTTCGCGCGCGCAGGAATCGGTTCAGGCTGGTCCTCCCACGGTCGAGACGCCGACTGGCCACCCAACGTCGTCGCCCCAGGGGGCTTTGAACCCGTTCAACCTCGAGAATCCGCGCATTCTCGAGCTCGCGCCGCAGCTGCCCAAGTCGCTCGACGACACGGGGCTGAAGCTGAACCTGCTCGCCGATCTGTCGCTCAAATATTTCTACTACCAGGGCATGGCGACCGGAGCCGAGGTCGCGGACCAGCTCCGGCTTCCGTGGACCGGAGTCGTCGAGCCGGTGATCGATCACCTCGCGACGGAGAAGCTCGTCGATCTGCGCGGCGGCAAGGGCTTCGGTCGCGTCTCGGTCGACTTCCAGCTCACCGAGAAGGGGCGCGAGTACGCGCGCGACGCGTTGGAGCGCACCACCTACGTCGGCCCCGCTCCCGTACCCATCGAGCAGTACAACGCGCTCATTCATCAGCAGACGCGTGAGACGCCGGTGGTGTCGCGCAAGCAGCTCGAGCTCGCACTCGCGCACCTCACGGTGCCGGAGAACATCGTCGACAAGCTCGGCCCCGCGGTGAACTCGGGGAGGTCACTCTTCCTCTACGGGCCTCCCGGCAACGGCAAGACGTCACTGGCCGAAGCGA
>JAEUJS010000288.1 GCA_016792935.1 Archangium sp.
GCCGCGACGGAGCTCGTTCCGTTCTGCGCGATGCCCACCACCAGGTCGTCGCCGACGCGCGTGACGCCGAAATAGTTGAGGTTCCCCGTGGCGGGAATCGGCTGCACGTCGACCTCGCCCTCGAAGATGTGGAGCTCGCTCATGCCGTTGAGCCCACCCGTGATGACGTGCAGGCCGTTGCTGCACGGCTGACTCACGACGCCGCCGATGAATTCCCGCGGACCGCTGCCGCTGGTGAAGGGCAGCTCATCGAACTGGAGCCCACCGTCGTCGAGGCTCGTGACGCGCAGCAACTGGCTCTTCTGGAACGGCAAGACGTACGCGCGGCCGTCACAGCCGAGCACCGCACCGGCGTACCAACCACGGTCGGGCGCCACCGGAGCATTGTCGGCGATGGGCGCGCCCACGTAGTCGACGCTCGTCCCAAGCGAATCGATGATGGCGAAGCGCGACGAGCAGAAGGGAATCGCGAGGACGCGGTCGTCGCGCAGCAACACTCCGCCTCGAAACGGCTCTGAGCAGAGGCCGCGCGTGAGCACCTGAGGGGTTGGGAAGGGGACCGGGTCCGCCGGGACCAACGCCGAAGGACTCGGCGTCGGTTGGCTGACCTGGAGCTCCTGCACGAGAAGCGCCCAGTTCGCTGGAAAGCCGAGAGCGCTGGTCCGATCGGTGACTTCGGTGCGACTCGAAGTGCCGCCGCCGGTCATGCCGCCGCCTGCACCGCCGCCGCCGCTCGTGCCGCCGCCACTCGTGCCGCCGCCGCTCGTGCCGCCGCCGCCCGTGCCGCCGCCGCTCGTGCCGCCACCTGCTCCGCCGCCACGAACGACGGTGCCACCGTCAGCACAGGCCTCGTCGAAGAAGCACAGTGTCCCCGGGACTTCGGCGCACGAAGTCGCGAGCAAGGCGAGGACTGTGTGGAACCGGGCCCGGCGGAACATCTGACGGCAGTCAAACACACATTTCACACCGCCCCGCGTTCGTGACCGGTCAGTCGTCGGGGTCGTTTTCCGAGCGGAACAAGGGCTTGCCGGACACCGGGCGCCACTTCGGCGTGTGCGTGATGGAGAACTCTCCGCTCGAGGGCACGTCGACGACCTGACTGCTCAGCTCGAGCTTCGAGCCGACGTCGGACGAGCGCACGGCGATCAACGTCCACCTGCCAGCGGGCACGCGTTGCGCGGCGCCATCGTGCACTTCGATCAAATCCCACGCGTCCATCAACTCCTGCAGGTCGGTCAGTTGCGTCTGCTCACCGCTCATCAGCGCCATGCCGGTCGCTCCTTCGCAGGTGACGCGCACCGTGATGCCGTCGCTTGCCTCGCGCAGCTCCAACGACTGCGGCGCGTCGGCGATGGAAATCTCGATGGGCCGGAAGATTCGATTCTTCTCCGCGCGCACCTGCAGCACCCACTTGCCCGGAGAGAGCCCGCGCCCGACCTGCGTGCCGTCGGGTTGTGGAGAGAAGTCCTTCCACTTGCGCTGCTGCTGCGCGAACACCCGCCCGCGTGGATACGGCGCGCCCTTCGCGTCGAGCAGCCGCACCGTCACCACCGCGCCGGGCTTCATCAAGAGGTCCTGCTTGCTCGTGGAAGGCGTGAGCGGCGCTTCGCTCTGCAGATAGTCGGGGTGCGTGGAGACCAGTCGCACGGAGGTTGGATCCACCCGCGTGAGCTTGAAGCGCCCCTGCGAGTCACTCTTCGTGCTCCCCGTGTCCACGGAGTCACCGCTGGTCTCGGTGCGGGTGCTCACCTCGGCCCCCGAAATCGGAGCGCGCGTCACCGCGTTCAACACCAACCCGCTCACCGTGCGACCCGAGGCGAGCTTCACGTCACCGACCTCGTTGGGCCCCTCGACGTTGGTGACGCTCAGCGTGCGCGACGCGTAGCCCGAGGCCTCGAAGAGGATTTCCTGTTTCCCCTTCGCGGCGCGCGTCTCGAATCTTCCGTCGAGCGTGTCGAACGATTCCATGTTCGCGCGGAAGGCCTTGATGGGCGCTCCGGTCTCGTCGACCACACGGCCGGTGAGCGTCGTGTCTCGCTTCAGCGTGACCACCACGCGCTCGTCAGGAGCCGTCACCAGCCTCGTGCCGCGCTGGCGTTCGGCGGTCGCGACGAGGTTCACCTTGCCCGCGGGAATGGTGCGAATCGAGAAGCGCCCCTGGGCATCGGTGAGCGCGCCGCCGACTGACGGCTCTCCATTTCCGGCCGACATCGCCGTCACCTTGCAGTTCGCGACGGGTGTTCCCTTCGCGTCGACCACGGTGCCCGCGAGCGCCACGCCCCGCTTCGGAGCGAGCGTCACGTTCACCGTCTCCCCTTCCTTCAGCGTCACCTCGGCGAACGCGACCCACGTGGGCTCGTCGTCACTGCCTGGCGTGGCGGTGACGCGCGCCTCTCCGGGAGAGAGCCCTTCGATGGTGAAGCGACCGTTGCCGTCGCTGGTGTTCCGCTTCGAGTTGGGTTGATCGACGCTGATGTTGGCGTCCTTGACGGGAGCGCCATCGAGATCGAGCACCTGCCCGACGACGCGCGCCCCGCTCTTCACGCGCACCACCACGTCGCTCGCGGGCGCGGTGACCTCGAGCGTCGCCGTCGCATACAGGTCGGACTCGACGCGCAGCGTGAAGCGGCCCGGCCGCACGTCGAGCGAGAACGTGCCGTCCTTCGACTCGAACCAATCACTCGCGCCGAGGAAGTCGTCGTCGGGCCCATCGTCGCCGTCGAGCGTCTCGGCGCCGATGTTGAATTCCTTCACCAACACGCCCGGCGCGCTCTCGACGCGGCCGCTGATGTGCGTGGCGTCGCCGAGCACCAGGGTGACCTCGCGTTCGGCGGAATCGAGAGACGCATCGAGGTAGCCGCGTTTGCGCGCGGTGAACGAGCGCTCTCCTTGCGGGAGCACCTCGAAGGTGAAGCGGCCATCGGCGCCGGTCTTCACGCGATGCCACTCGGCGCCGTCGAACACCGAGACCTGCGCCTCGGCGATGGGGCTCTGCCGCGCATCGACCACGCGGCCGCTGAAGGACTCTCCGCGGGAGAGTTCGAGCGTGACGCCCGTGAGGTCCGCTCCGCTGCCGAGCTGCACGTCTTCGTGCGCGATGTTCTGCGCGGCTTCGGCGTAGAGGTCGAACGAGCCGGGGCGCAGCCGCTTGAAGGTGAACGTGCCGTCGCTGCCGGTGGTGACCGCGCGTTTGTGATGCATGCCCGACAGCCGCACCTTCGCGCCGGCGACCGGGTCTCCATCGAGCACCACGCCGCTGATGGCGCGCGGTGAGGCGAGCTCGAGCTCGACCTTGCGCGGGCGGGTGTGGTCCACCGTCTCGACGCCGGGGAGCAGCTCTTCCTGCAGCGCGACCACCAGGTAGTCACCTCTGGGCACCGGCCCGAGCCGGAACGCGCCGTCGTCACCGAGCACCACTTCGAAGAAGCGCGGCCGGTCGAACGCCACCGCGGTGAGCAACACGCCCTTCGGTGTTTGGGTGTCGAAGCGCTTCACCGTGCCTTCGTTGACCTGACCGATCTCGAGCTCGAGCTCGAGCGGCGAGGTGACGTCACGCGTGATGCCGTCCGTGCTGGCGGCGCCGCCGGGCTGAAGCCCTTCGCGAAACGTCACGCCGTCGTTCGCGTCGGCCCACACGGTGACCGGCGAGTCGTCGAGCCCCTGGAGCGTGAACGCACCGCTCGCGTCGGTGGTGGTGCGCGCCATCGGCACGCCTTCTCCCGCGCGCGAAGCGACCCAGTCGGCGAGCTGCGCTTCGAACTCGGGACAGGTGCGGGAGGTGAGCGGCTCGTCACACCCGTCATCACAAACGCAGCGTTGCCTGCTCAGCACCTCGGCTGCGGAGAGCGCGGTGACGGTGACGCCTTCCGCCGGTTGGCCGCGACGCGTGACGATGCCCGAGATGGTGCGCTGTCCGCGCGGAGCGATGGGCGCGGCCCACTTCGACTCGCGCACGATGGGCCGCGGCTCGTCGAGGGGCTGGCGCGGCTGCGGCACGGTGACCGGCGTGCGCGACCACACCC
>JAEUJS010000317.1 GCA_016792935.1 Archangium sp.
ACGGAACTGCTGTGCGGCGTCACCACTCGCTCGAGTCAGCTCTTCTTCCCCGGCTCTGCCGCTTTCCGCTCGTGCGAGCCACCGGACGGAACTGCTGTGCGGCGTCACCACTCGCTCGCGTCAGCGCTGCTGGCCCATCACGTTGACGAACTCCTGCGCGAGGATCGAGTTGCGGAACTTGGTGCTCAACCCGAACGCATGCTGCGGGTTCGTCACGCGGCTCGCGCAGAACTTCGCGACATCGAGGCGCGTAATCTCGTTGTTGAACAAGTCGAGCAACAGCCCGAGCTGCGCGGCGCTCAGACCCTGGCCACCAATCATCGATTCGGCCATCTGCTGGCGGGTGATCTCGTTCGCGGTGCTCCTGAGCGAGTTGTACACGCCCGCCCACACCTGCGCGTCCATCGCCCAGCGCCCGTTGCGCGACACGTTGCAGCCCGGGTCCTGCGGGCCCGTTCCACAGTCACGCGCGGCAGCGACCGGCGGCGGCGGCGCCTGCGGCCCCGGAGGCGGCGGACGGTACGGATTGGGCGGCACGTTCGGAGGCACGTTCGGCACCGGCGTCTGCGGCTGGCTCACGAACAGCTGCGTGAACTGCGTGCGGTACATGTCGGACGTGAACTTCGACGCGTAGCCCGTCGCGTGCTGCGGGTTCACCAGCTTGCGCACCGCGTTCTGCGAGACCTGCATCTTGTACATCTCGCTGCTGAACTGATCGAGGATCAGCCCGAACTGAATCGCGGTCGCGTAGTTGTTGTTGAACAGCGTGGTGACGCTCTGCGCGCGCATCATCTCGCTGTTGGTCGCCTGCAGTGAGCGCATGAAGCCACCAAAGGTCGCTCCATCCATCGCGTAGCGGCCGTCACGCATCATGCTGCAGCCGATGTCCGGGCCGGTTCCGCAGTCACGGTTCGCGACGGGCGGGGGCTGCACGGGAGGCGGCTGCACCGGCGGCGGCGGCAAGTTCGGCAACCGCACCTTGAACGTCACTTCCCGGTACGCGAGCTCGCGGCCACGGCCGTCGAACACCGACACGCGCGCCACGAACGAGCCGTTGGCGAAGTCGTCTTCCGCCAGCGTCGAGAAGCGGAAGAAGTGCGTGAAGGCGTTGCGCCAGATGAACGGGTCGTTCGGCACGTTCCACTGCTGCGTGGTGACCCAGTCGCTCCAGTTGCCCTGGAAGCTGCGGAAGCGCGCTCCGAGGTAGAAGGTCTGACCGCGCATCGTCTTGAGCGTGAGCTCGGGCACGGTGACCTTCACCGCCTGCTCGCCCTCGAACGTGGCGTTGGTCTGCACCTGCAGCGGAGAGATGGTCGCGAGCTGCCAGCGATCATCATCGTCGTCGTCGCGGCGATCATCGCGGCGATCGTCACGGCGGTCATCGCGGCGATCTCCCGGGCCCCACATCGCGACGCGCGCTTCATCGACGCGGTCGGCGGCCTTGTGCAGCGCATCGACCACGTTGTCGGGACAGCCCGCCCACGACGCCGTGGAGCCGAGGTTGCTGATCTCGAACTTGAGCCGGCCCGCGTCACGCGCCGAGTTGCTGTTCCGCAGTGCTTCGACCTGGTCGGCGAGCGAGTCGGCCTGCGTGTACACCGACGACTTGCACTGGCCGCCGCTCTTGCGCGCTCTGCTCGAGGCGTCGTCGAGCGCTTCGACCGCTTGCTTGAGCGGTTTGCGCGTCGGCTGTGCGAGGGCGACGGTGGACAGCGTGACGACGGCGAGCGTGGACAGCGTTCGGAATCGCATGGCGTTCACCAAATCAGCAGGCGGGCCTGCTGGGAGAAACGAGGAAGGTGTTGGCGTCTCGGACGGCGACGGCCGGGTTGGATTCAAGGCGCGAAGCTTCGCAGACCTCAGATATCTGAGGCGGAATTCTTCAAGAACGCTCGCAGGCGAGCGACCTCGGCTTCGAGTGCGCGCACGAACGGCCGCTCTCGTGGAGGACGGCCGCGCACGAAACCGAGCGTCAGGTGATCAGCGGTCGTCACGTTGGCCCAGCCGATGACCTCGTCGCGCCACAGCAGCGGCAGTGCGTAGTAGCCACGTACGCGTTTGCTCACGGGTGTGTACGCCTCGAAGCGGTACGCCCAGCCCCAGAGAAATTCGAAGCGCGCGCGGTCCCACACGAGTGGATCGAACGGAGCCAGAAAGCGCACCACGTCTTCCGGCTCGGGCGGCCTCGCCGAGAATCCGAACCACGAGACGCCATCGACGGTGACGTCGGGCTCGAGCGTGCGCGCGATTTTCCGCATCGCTGGTTGCAGGTCGCGAGCGCCCGCGCGCAGAAAGCGAATCAACGTTCGCAGCCCGCTGCTCGACACCGGCGCGTAGAGCGTGATGGCGAGGTCGAGCAGCGTGCGTGCTCGCGTCTCATCGTCGAGCTCCGATGCAGAGAGTCGTGAGCGGCCGAAGACGCGCACTCCATTCTCTCGGCGCGCGATGCGAACGAGCCCGCGGTGGTGCATCGCCTCAAGGAGCGAAGTCGTGGCGCGCGAAGTGCCTCCCCAGGGGTTCTTCACGCGGCCGTGCGAGAACGCGCGCTCGACTTCATCGGGGTGCGCTTCGCCGCGTTGGTGCACGAACTCGCGGAGCTGATCAGCGCGCGTGGTCTCGAGCTTCGTCCACTTTCGCTTGCCTTTGCGCGGGTGCATCAGCGCGACGACTTCGCGCGGGAGGAAGCCGTAGTTGGTGAAGAGGTCTTCTTCGACCGCGAGGGCGGGGTAGCGCGCTTCGAGCTGGCCTGCGCGGTAGTCACGAACGCGGTGGCGGAGAATCAAATCCTGCGCGCGAGCGGGAGCGCGGATCGGATCAGCCTGCACGAAGCCGAGCCTTCGCACCGCCTGCAGCAGCGTCGTCGGAGCAAAGAAGGTGTTGGCGATCGCAGCCCGTGCAAGATCGCGTCGCGTGACTGCACGCATGCACGCCGATCGTAGCGCGAACTCCTCTCCCGCAGAGGCGGGAGGAGTGCGTGTACACTCCGCCGTCACATGAGACGGATCCTCGCTGTGGCGGTGGTCTCCTGCTTCGCGTGCGCTCCGGTCGAGCCCGAGCCGCAGCAACAGCTCGCGCGATCCGAATCCGAGCTCCGCGGAGGCACGCCCGATACGACGAACGCGCTCCCGTCCGTCTATTTCATGCGCATGGTGTTCAACACCGGCCAGGCCTTCGGCTGCACTGCGACGCTCATCACCTCGCGCACGTTGCTCGCGGCCGCGCACTGCTTTGATCCGACCGCCGGCCCGCCAGGACTCACCTCGCTCACCGACGTCTATGTGCAGAACGCGAGCCCCGCGCCGTCGTCGATGTCACCAACGTGGATTCGCATCGACCCCATGAACACGCGCATGCACCCCATGTGGTCGTCGAGCGATCGCCTCTCGTACGACATCGGAGCGGCGTTGCTCCCGATGCCGTCCACCGTCACGCCGTCACCGCACGTCTCGCGAACGCTGACCAACGCCGACGTCGGGAGAATGATGACCGTCGCGGGCTTTGGCATCACGGCTCCGGGCAATACGGATTTCGGAACGCGACGCGTCGCGACGCTCCCGCTGCGTGGGCTCACCGGCCGCCACATCCAACTTGGCGACATGTCGAACACCGGCATCTGCAACGGAGACTCCGGTGGTCCGAGCTTCCTCACCGAGCGTGACGGCATCAAACGCGTCGCGGGCGTGCACTCGTACGACTCGTCGCTCAACTGCCTCGACGGGCTCGACACGCGCGTCGACCTCTTCTCGGTCGCGTTCGTGCAGGACTTCATTCGCGACTTCGAAGGCGGCCCGACCTGTTTCGAAGACGGCATGTGCGCGATGGGCTGCGCGACGCCCGACGTCGATTGTGTCTGCACCGCCGACGGCACGTGCAACGGCATGTGTCCCAACCTGCTGACCGACCCCGACTGTCCCGCCGACTGCGTTGCCAACTCGGTGTGCGCGACGCAGAACTGCCCGCGGCTCGACCCCGACTGCACTGCTGAGCTCGACGCGTGCGGAGCCGACGCGCAGTGCCAGTACCGCGTGTGCGCGACTGATCCCCAGCGGCCTCAGCGCTACTGCTCGCGGCCGTGCACCGCGACGTGCATGAGCGGCACCGAGTGCGTGAACGGAACGTGTTTGCAGCCGCAGCTCCCGAACGCGAACCCCGGAGACGCCTGCACGGCGGGCGGCACGTTCTGTCTGCAGAATACGCGCTGCACTGGTTTCCCCGGCGAAGCGCTCACGTGCCGCACGAGCTGCAACGTCGATGCGGATTGCGGGAATCCCGGTGACTGCATCGCGGCGGAGAACGGCGCGCAGCTCTGCCGTCCCACCGCTCCCCTCGGAGCGAGCTGCAACGCACTCACGCTCTGTCTCGGAATGAACGCGGGCTGCACCGGCTACATCGGGCTGCCGCTCACCTGCCGCGCGACGTGCACGAGCTCAACGCAATGCCCCGGCAGCGAATGCGTCGCCGGTCAGAACGGCTTCCAGCTCTGTCTGCCGACCGCGCAGGCCGGTGAAGACTGCGAGCTGAGTCTGACGCGCTGCCAGGGAATGACGTCGTGCACGGGACTCCCCGGAGAGACCGCGCGCTGCATCCCGACGTGCGTCCGCAACTCCGACTGCGCGACAGGTGAATCGTGCGTGCCCGGCCAGGCCAACCTGAAGGTGTGCGCGAAGGATCCGATCAACCTCGTGCTCATCGGAGACGCGGAGTCGAAGGTCATCGGCTGCTCCAGCTCCGGAGCGAGCGCGCTGATGATGCTCGCGCTGCTGCTCGTGCGCCGGTTCGCGAAACGAACTCCCTCTCCCTCAAGAGGGTTGGGGTAAGGGAAGACACCTGCATGCGTCAGCTCGTCCCGCTGCTCTGGCTCCTCGCGCTCTCGTCGTGTGGCGAGGGCTCACTCACGCGCTCGACGCGCGCCAACTGCCCACCGACCTGGGAGCGAGCCTTCGCACTCTGCCGGTCCGACGTCGACTGCGGCGAAGTCGGCTCGTGCTGGTACCTCACGCAACGAGAAGACGGGGGCGCAGCAGGAGACGCGCGCCTCACGTGCATCAGCAACTTCGGCGAGAACCGCTGGTCCTGCGGGTTCTGATCAGAAGCGCAGCAGCACCGCACCCACGTTCAGCCACGTCGCCGCGACCGCGAACGCAGCCTTCGCATCACCCGATAGCCGCAGCTCGCGCACGTACGCCTCGACGACCTCGCGCACGCGACCGTTCTGAGGGGTCACGACCCACCGAACGAATTCCCGCACGTCGTGGATTCCGTACACCGGGCGGAACGGGAGCTCGGCGTTCGGCCACTCCGACGCCTTCTTGATCGCGAGGTGCAGCCCGCGAATTCCACCTTCCACCTCGAACGCGCGACGGAGCAGTGAAGCGATCAAACCGGGATCGAACGAAGTTCGCGGCCGCTTCCACCACCGCCACCGCAGCTCGTGTTCGTGCTCGACCTTCAACGAGCCGTTCACCTCGAGGTGCAGCATCGCGTGTTGCCCAATCAATCCATCCGGGAGCAAGGAGCGCAGGTGGCTCAACCGTGCCTCGACCGGCATCTCCTTCGTGCGCTCCACTGCCCAACGCTGGAAGTGGTTCAGCTTGTCGCAGCTGCGCCGGCAGCTCATGACGCCTCGCACCTGCGTCGTCGAATCGTCCAGGTACTCGCCGCCGTCGTCCCACGACTCCGGGTCGCGCAGCATCGAGCGCAAGTTCTCGCGATTCGCCCGCCGGCCTTCCCGGTGAACGAAGGCGCGTTCCTTCCTCCACTTCTTCCGCCATCGAGCGGGAAGAATGGATCGCGCCATGTCCTTCGCTTTGTCCGCCTGGTTGATCATTGAGGGCATCAGACGGGCGCATGGGCCCCGCGCTGACACCTTCCTATTGATCGTTGCAGGGGCCCGGTTCTGTTGGTACGCGCGCGCCCGACATGAGCGCTTCCGTTCAGAATACTGGCCGCATCACGCAGATCCTCGGTCCCGTCATCGACGTGGAGTTCCCGCCCGGAGGCCTCCCGGAGGTCTACACCGCGCTGAAGATCAGCAACCCCGCGATCAGCAACCAGCCCGACAACCTGACGGTCGAAGTCGCCGCTCACCTCGGTGAGAACACGGTGCGCTGCATCGCGATGGACACCACCGACGGCCTCTCGCGCGGCATGCCCGCCAAGAACACCGGCGCTCCGATTTCCGTGCCCGTCGGCCCCGGCACGCTCGGCCGCATCTTGAACGTCACCGGCCAGCCGGTGGACGAGCTCGGTGACGTGCCCGCGCAGAAGTACTACCCGATTCACCGCTCGGTCCCGTCGTTCACCGAGCAGAGCAAGAAGATCGAAGCGTTCGAGACGGGCATCAAGGTCATCGACCTCCTCTGCCCGTTCACCCGCGGCGGCAAGATCGGCCTCTTCGGCGGCGCCGGCGTCGGCAAGACGGTTCTCCTCCAGGAGCTCATCCGCAACGCAGCCATCGAAAAGGGCGGCTTCTCGGTGTTCGCCGGTGTCGGTGAGCGCACCCGCGAGGGCAACGACCTGTGGGTCGAGTTCCAGGAAGCGTCCGTGATCGCCTGCGAGATGGACGGCAAGCACATCAAGAAGGACGAGAACGGGAAGATCAAACTCATCCCCGGAAAGTCCCAGTGCGTCCTCGTGTTCGGCCAGATGAACGAGCCGCCCGGTGCGCGCGCGCGCGTTGCGCTGTCGGGTCTGTCGATCGCCGAGTACTTCCGTGACGAAGAGAACCGCGACGTTCTCCTGTTCGTCGACAACGTGTTCCGCTTCACGCAGGCCGGTTCGGAAGTGTCGGCGCTCCTCGGCCGCATTCCTTCGGCCGTCGGTTACCAGCCGACGCTGTCCACCGAGATGGGCGCGCTGCAGGAGCGCATCACCTCGACCAACAAGGGCTCCATCACGTCGGTGCAGGCCGTGTACGTGCCCGCCGACGACTTGACCGACCCGGCGCCCGCCACCACGTTTGCCCACCTCGACGGAACGATCGTGCTCTCGCGCGCGCTCACCGAGATCGGCATCTACCCGGCCGTCGACCCGCTCGACTCCACGTCGCGCATCCTCGACCCGCAGGTCGTCGGTGATGAACACTACGCGGTCGCGCGCAAGGTGCAGTCGACGCTGCAGCGGTACAAGGAACTGCAGGACATCATCGCCATCCTCGGCATGGATGAGCTCTCGGAAGACGACAAGCTCGTCGTCGCCCGCGCGCGCAAGATTCAGCGCTTCCTGTCGCAGCCGTTCAACGTCGCCAAGATCTTCACCGGCGCCGACGGCAAGGTCGTTCCGATTCCCGAGACCGTGCGCGGCTTCAAGGAGATCGTCGAAGGCAAACACGACGATTTGCCCGAGCAGGCGTTCTACATGGTCGGCAACATCGGCGAGGTCGTCGAGAAGGCCAAGAAGATCGCGGCGGGGTGATTCATGGCCACCAAGCTCAACGTCGAGATCGTCACGCCCGAGCGCCGCATGGCGCAGCTGAGCGCCGACGAGGTGATTGCGCCGGGCGCCGAGGGTCTGTTCGGTGTTCGCCCGGGCCACACGCCGTACTTGTCGGTGCTGCAGCCAGGCACGCTCAAGGTGCGTGAAGGCACGACGACCACCACGTATTTCGTGTCGGGCGGCTTCGTGGAAGCGGGTCCGAGCGCGGTGCGGGTGCTCGCCGATTCGGCCGAGCTCGCTGCGAACATCGACGTCGCGGCGGCGCAGAAGCGCATCGCCGAGGCCGAGACGCGCCTCAAGGCGTTCGAAGTGACCGACCCCAAGGCACTCGAGCAGCGTGAGATCATCGCGCGCGAGAAGCGTCGCATCGAGACGCGCTCGCAGCAGTGAAGAGCGCTCCTCCGCTCATCGCCGTTCTCATCTTCAGCATCCTCGGACTCGTCGGCGGCGTGGGCGT
>JAEUJS010000329.1 GCA_016792935.1 Archangium sp.
TCTGGCAACAGCTCGAGCGCGCGACGCAGCCGCACGACATCGAGTGGAAGTGGGTCAAGGGCCACGCCGGGCACGAAGGCAACGAACGCGCCGACGCGCTGGCGAACCAGGGTGTGAAGTCAGTTCGCTGATCAGCTCACACCAGCAGCTCGGCGATGGGAGTCGTCGAGAGGCCCTGGTCTTTTCCGACCTGCGTGATGCCCGTACCGAGCGCGCGCACCGCGGTGAGCAAGATGTCCGACGTGTTGCGGCCGTTGGTCGAACGGAAGTGGTAGCCCGACTTGAGCGCTCCGCCGCCTTTGCCCGCGAGCAGCACCGGGTAGTCGTTGATGGAATGGTCGAGGCCTTCTGCGACGTCGCTCGAGCAGAGCACCACGGTGTTGTCGAGCACGTTGCCCGTCGTGCCATCGATGGTGTTCTTCAGCGCGTTCAGCGTGTACGCGAAGTTCCGCATCGTGAAGATGACGGCCTGGTTCACCTTGTCCTGCTGCGTCGCCTCGTGGGTGATGGAGTGTTCGGTGTCGCGCGGCTCATTGGGCGAGAGCGCCTTGAAGGAATGCCCACCGACCGAGCCCGAGAACTGGAACGACGCCACGCGGGTCAGGTCACACGCGAACGCCATCGCCATCAGGTCGCTCATCAGCGAGCTCACCTGCTCGAAGGGCTCCACTCCATTCATGTCTTGATTGGTGTTGGTCACCGTCGCCGGCTTGCTGCACGACGAGGTGATGACCGGCGGCAGCGCGAGAATGCGGGTGCGCAATTCGGAGACACTCGTGAGGTGCGCGTCGAGGCGGGCCCTGTCTCTCGCTCCGAGCCTGGCCTGCAGCGCGCGGGCGTCTTCGTTCACCGCGTCGAGCACCGAGGCGCGCAGCTGGTCCTTCGGGTCGCGCGGGTCTCTCGGCGTGAAGCTCGCGAACAGGTTGTTGAAGAGCCGCGCAGGGTTCGTCTCCTGCGGCATCGGAGCGTCGGGGCCGCGATGGGAGATTTGCGCGAGCGTCGGGCCTTCACCCGTCGTGAAGCGTTTGCTGACCGCGAGCTGAAGCGACTTGAACTGCGTGCTGCCCGCGATGGCGTCGGCCGCGACCTGGTCGATCGACATCATTCCGAACTTCGAGCTGTACGGCGCGCCACCGGGCGGCAGCGGAATCAGCGGAGAGCCCGAGAACAACGCGCACACGCCGTTGTGGTGGCCGCGCAGGTTGGGCGTCTTCACGTTGAAGCCCGACACCACGCTCACGTAGCTGCGCACGTCGATGTTGCGGCTGGCATCCACCAGCGGGGCGAGCTCTTCGCTCGGCGTGTACGTGGTGCCGACCTGCGCGGGGTTCCACTTGCTGCGAATGACGCCGTTGCCGAAGAACCAGGTCACGAAGCGACGCGGCAGCGGCATGCCTTGCGCCAGCGCCGTGCCGTGGCTGTTCAACATCGCGTCGAGCGTCGGCAACGCGAGCGCCGCGCCCGCACCACGCAACACATGCCGTCGGGAGAGTTGGAACTGTTTCACGGGGCCTCCGACAAACCAGAACGGAACGCTTCCGAGGCGGCAAGCTCGACGAGCAGCGACTGGTACCGGTACCCCGACGCCGCGAACGCTTCACTCGCCGCGCGCAGAGGCCGCGCTTCCGTCGGCAGGTCGACGTGACCGGTGCCCTGGCGGAACACCACGCGCGTCAGGCACGACATCACGCGCGTGTCTTCGCGAAGAATCGCCGCGAGGCCCACGGCGTCGGTGAACGAGCCCTTGTCTTCGAACGAGCCCGTGGTGTCGACCGGCAAGCCGTCATCGAGAGTCTGCACCTTGCCCGTCGCGTCGAAGCCTTCGAACGCGAAGCCCGGAGGGTCCATCATGGTGTGGCAGCCCTGGCACGCGGTGGCCTGCATGTGCAGCTCGACCTTCTGGCGCAACGTGCGCTGCGTGTTCGGAGGCGGCTCGGGCAACGTGGTGCTCACCTCGGGCGGCGGCGCGGGAATCGTCTGGCACAACAACTTCTCGCGAATGAAGCGCCCGCGGTACGTCGGCGAGTTCGCGGACGGGTGCGACATCAGCGAGAGGAAGCTCGCCTGCGTGAGAATGCCCGCGCGGTTCGGAGGCAGCTGCGCGGTCATCCACCCCGTGGCGCTCGGCATGCCGTAGTGACGCGAGAGCGGACCGTCGACGAACGTGGTGCGCCGCGTGAACATGTCGCGGAAATCGGTGGGCGTGTCGAACGCGAGGTCGAGCAGCGTGCGGCGCGTCTCTTCCTTCATCGAGCGGCCGAGCGCGGCGTCGAAGTTCGGGAACTTCACCGCGTCCTTCGCGAGGTGGTCGAGGCCGTTCAACTCGAAGATTTCGTCGAACAGCGCGGTCATCGCGACGCGCGCTTCGGGCTTCTGCAACAGCCGCGCGGCCTGGGTGCGAATGCCGGCTTCGGTGGCGAGCTCTCCGTTTTGCGCGGCGGTGCGGAGGAGGTCATCGGGCGGCGCGTTGGTGAGGAAGAACGAGAGACGCGTCGCGAGCTCCCACGAGGTGAGGCGGCGGCGACCGGGATTCGCGGGGTCGGCTTCGCCCGTCTCGTCGATGTACAGGAACGCCGGCGACTGGAGCAGGCCCGCGAAGAGGAACTCCACGCCCTTGTCGAAGTCGTCGTACGCGGTGGCGGCGGTGATGCCCACGCTGGTCCATCGCGTGAGCTCGTCGTTGCTCGCAGGCCGGCGGAAGGCGCGCGGCACGAAGCGTTCGGCGATGGAATGCATGCACGTCGCGTCGGTGGCCGAGCTCGGCGTGCAGGTGATGAGCTGCGAACGACGCGCAGCGAGCGCGGCTGACGCGGCGAGGTACGCGTTGCTCTCGTACTCGTTCACGGCGGAGCTGGAGATTTCGAGCATCGTGGCGCCGACGGCAGCGAGGCCGTTCACGGGAACGTCGCGCGGCGGAACGACGGGACGCGCGGCGTCGGGGCCGAGCAAATCGGTCACGGCGTTCACGTACTGGGTGCCGAGCAACAACCGAGGCCGCAACGTCGCCGGAGCGAACGCCGGCAGCTCGACTTCAGGCACGGTCGGATCGAGTGGATCGACCGGCGTGTTCGTCGAGGGAGCCGTGGGACCGACGATGGTGCCTTCGCATCCGAAAAACACGAGCGAGAGGAGGAGCCAACGCATGCCCTCCCTATTGCAACGTCGGATCCCGCGGTGAAGGGGCAGCCAACATCGCGAAATGGCTGAAATCTTCCGTGTCTTCCGCTCTCGCATAACGCCCGGTTTGGAGTGTGCGTGCGCGAAGTGGTGTGAACTCCAGTGAACAGGTCACTGACCAACGAATGTGCGCGTGGCGCCTTCACTTTTTGTCGCGGGCTCGACGAAGGTGCGCGGCGCGATGCGGGCTCTCTTCGTTTCGATGACGGCGTTGATCATTTTCGCGGCGTGTGGCGGCGGTTCTTCGCCGACCGGTGACGACGGCGGAGCTGCGAGTGGTGGCGGTTCGGGCGGCGGTGCTTCGGCGACCGGTGGCGGCAGCGCGAGTGGTGGTGGCGCCGCGACGGGTGGCGGCGCTGCGAACGGCGGAGGTAGCGCGACGGGCGGCGGCTCATCGACCGGTGGAGGCAGCGCGAGCGGCGGCGGCGCAGCGACGGGCGGCGGAAGCGCGAGCGGAGGAGGAGGCGGTGGCGGCGCGATGACGACGGACGCGGGCCTGACTCCGCCTCCAGCGTTGCCGGCGTACTCGGGCGGAACGTGTCCGACGCTGGTGTTCGGAACGGATGGGACGACGGGCCGCAATCGCAACTTTGTCTCCGCTGGAGACATGCGCGAGTTCAGCCTGCTGGTGCCGACGAGCTACACGCCGACGAAGAAATATCCGGTGGTGTTCGGGTACCACTGGCTGAACGCGTCGGGGAACTCGGTGATTCGCGACGCGGAGCTGACGACGGCCATCGAGCAGTACGAGTTCATCGCCATCGTCCCCGAGAATTTGATGAACGGGAGCACGAAGGCGTACCAGTTCGACTGGCCCTTCGTGGAGACGATGTCCGCGCCGAAGGAGCTGACGTTCTTCGAAGACGCGCTCACGTGTGTCGCGGCGCAATTCAACGTCGACCTCTC
This sequence comes from Archangium sp., assembly GCA_016792935.1. Classification (GTDB taxonomy): domain Bacteria; phylum Myxococcota; class Myxococcia; order Myxococcales; family Myxococcaceae; genus Archangium_A. Next base: position 4,084 of record JAEUJS010000329.1, read on the forward strand.
GCACGTGCACGTTTTCGGAGCGAGCGCCGGTGGTTTGTGGACGACGTACTTGTCGACGCAGGTGCCGGTGCGTCGCGTGGCGTCAGTGATCAGCATCAGCGGCGGTCTCGGCGAGGTGTTGGGCGTGTGGGAAATTCCGTTCGTGCCGCGGCCGAACAAGTTTCCCGCGATGGTGGTGTGGGGCGGCCCGACGGACTGGCTCGGCGTGAACTTCGACACGGCGAGCAAGGCGTACCGCGACGCGTTGCGGGTCGATGGGCATCCGGTGCTGACGTGCGTGCACTCGGCGGGTCACGCGATTCCGCCGTTCCCGGCGCAGACCGATGGCGGGACGAAGTTCGCTCCGTTCTGGGACTACTTCCGAGACCATCCACTCGGGATGCCGAGCGGGTATTCGCCGTACACGGCTGGTGGTTTGCCGCCGACGTTCGCCGGGCTGCCTGGCACCTGCACGATGGTTCCCTGAGGTCAGTTCCGTTGACGCAGCGAGAGTGGACCATCGTCGAGGTGCAGCAAGCGGTGAGCGACCGCAGCCCGCAGCTGGCGGAAGCGCTGGAGTGGTTCTGGCGAAACGGAACATTCTCGGAACGTCACGGTGATTTCATTTCGATCGCTCGCGACTACTGGGCGAAGCGCGAAGACGTGCGCGAAGTGCTGTTGCGACTGCGTCCTCCGTTGCCGAAGCGGGTGACCATCGACTCGACGGAGCGTTGGGATGGGTTGATGGATTGGCTCGCGCTCAACGATGCGCTTGGGCTCCAGGAAGAAAGCCTCGCGTGGTTCGACGCGAGAGTCGCACTGAGTGACTTTCCGCTGCCGTCGATGAATCGGCTGATGCGGCTGCTCCTCGAGCGTGGCCACATCGCAGACTTCGGTGCCTTTGCTGACGCGGCAGACACCGCACTCGACCACGTCGAACTGACACAAGAAGAGCGCGAGGAACTACAAGGTCTCCCGCCGGATCTCATCGAAGAGCAGTTGGCCCAGACCGATACGGAGATCGCGTTCTGGAGGCTGGTCGCGCAAACAACGAATCCTGAGCGTGTCGATGAAATCGACGCGGCGATCGCGACGTGTCCTCGGGCCGCAGAGATTCGCGCGCTCATCGAGCTCCCCAACGCAGTCCTGATCAGCCGAATGATTGCGAACGTGACGTACTGACGGAGCGGTTGTGGGTTTGCGGTAGTTGGAACTACCCAAAGTCCGCCAGCGCCCCCCCACTTCGTGAACTGAAAGAAATCCGCTCGAAGCTGGAGAGGCACGCGCGACGTTCGGCACAGCCAACACCTCGCCGTTCACTTCGACCTCGAAGCGCTGATGGCCCGGTCCTCGCACATCACTGGCGCGCCGAGGTTCCACGCCCGCGAGGTCCCATGTTCGCAACACTTGCGCTGCTCATCGCTGCGGCTCCGCAGACACTCGAAGCGCCGCCCGCGCTCGAAGCCGCACCCTGGACCACGCTGCGCAAAGGACTGCAGCTGCGCTTCGGCAGCGCGCCACTCTCAGTGCAAACGACCGAGCCCGCGTTGCTGCAGCTCAGCGCAGAGACCTGGGAAGAATTCACCACCCGCCGCATCGACGGCCGCTGGAAGTGCCTGCCACCAGAGCGCGGAGCACTGCACATCGATCCACACCCCGAAGTGCTCGAGCTGCGAGTGCCGGTCTCTCCAACCGTGGTCGTGCTGCCCACACCGCTTCAAGTTGCACCGAAGACGAGTCGCCTGCGTTGGCAGCTCACGGTCATCGCGACGGGAGAACAGTTCTCGGGCTCGCTGGTGTTGCTCGCACCGCTGACGCTGACGCTGCTCGAAGCGCGCATGCTGAACGACCTGCGCAGCATCGCGTCACCCGCAGCCGTGATGCGCACGCCAGGTGGTCTGCGCTTCGTGCGCGTCTCGCAAGACGTCTGCGGAGACACCTCGCTGCAGATGCTCGACGTCTCACCGAACAGCGGCGCGGTGCTCACGCGAGTCGGCGACTGGGAGCTCGTGCACGACGGGCCGTGGCTCTACTCGCGTCGTTCCTCAGAGCGTGACTTCGCGACCGTCTCTCCGCGCAACGTGCAGTTCCTCGGCTTCCCCTACTCGCTCGAAGTCGCCGGCGTGGAAGGCGACCGCGTTCGTCTTCGCACCGGAGACTTCTCAGGCTGCTTCGGCGCGAGCTGCGGAGAGCCCGTGAATCTCCGCGAGCTCGCCTTCGAGCTCTACCCAGACGGCCGAGTCTTCCCGTCTGCACCGAGCGGCGGGCAGCGCTAACTGCTACACGAGCCGCGTGTCGTTTCTCGCGGTCGATCTCGACGGAACCCTCCTCGCGCGGAGCGGACTGCCTCACGACCTCGACGTTCGCGCGCTGCAGGCTGCACGAGATGCGGGCATCACCGTCACCATCATCACCGGCCGGCTCTTCCCCGGAACGAACCCGACGGCGCAGCGCATCGGGCTCGACACCACGCTCGGCTGCGCCGATGGCTCGCACCTCGTACACACCGACGGCACCACGCTCGCGTACACGAGCCTGCGCGGTGACGAGCTCCGCTCGATGCACGGCGCACTGAAGACCACGCGCGTCTCCACCTTCCTGCTCGCACGCGACCGCGTCTTCCACGACGAGAGCGGAGTGCCGTTCCTCGACTACGTGCGCACCTGGTCGCCCGACGTGCACCACGCCGACGACGTGCTCGAACACGACGTGTGGGCGCACGACGAAGGCATCACCGCCATCGTCGGCGTCGCCGAAGAAGAGCCGATCTCCGTCGTCGTGTCCGCGATGAGAGACCGGCTCTCGCACGCGGCGAGCGTCATCTCGTTTCCGCTCGGCAAGACCGGCCTGCACGGCTTCCTCGCGCGCACGAAGGTCTGCGACAAGGGCACGGCGCTCCTCGCGCTCGCGGCGAAGGCGGGCGTGGCGAAAGAGAAGACTGTCGCCGTCGGAGATTGGCTCAACGACCTCCCGATGTTCCGCGCGGCCGGTACCTCGTTCTGCATGGGCCAGGCACCCGGTGAAGTGCGCGACGAAGCGACGCACGTGTTGAGCGAGACGGTCGAACGCGGCGGTGGCATCGCGGCCGTCGTGCGTGATCACTTCGGCATCAAGTTCTGAGCTTCCGCGCGGGCCGCAGCAGCCTCGAGGTCGAGTGTGGGCAAGTCGTACGCGACCGCCGTGCTCGACGCGATGGATCTCCACTCTTCGTCAGTGCCGTTCATCGTACGAAGCCATCACCACGAACACGCACCGCTCTTCAGCGGCGCGATGAGGCTTCGCTTCACTGGTCGTGCTTCGCGAGGTGCTTCAGCAACGCCTCGATGACCGGCTTCGGATCTTCGCGATGGCAGAAATGCCCACCGCGCACGGCCAGCACCTCGAAGCCCTTCTCGAAGTGTTCGCGCGTCGTCTCGTAGTCGCGCACCGCCACGGCAGGATCATCCATGCCCGCAATCACCAGCGTCGGCACCTGCACCTTCGGCTTCAAAAACGCCGGAGTGCGAATCGCCGCCGCCCGGTAGTACCCGAGCGCCGCGTGCACCGTCCCCGGCTCGCGGAAGCACGCCTTCACCGGAGCCAGCTCCTCGGCGGTGAACTTCCATGTCGGCGACCATCGCCGCGTCAGCAGCTCGAGCTCGGCAAAGTCGTTCGCGGCGAAGCGCTTCTCGGCCCACGGCAAGGCGAGCGAATTGAAGTGCCGCAAGCCCCACAGAATCTTCCACGTGAACTTGAGTCGCACGCGATGCGGAATCGCCACCGCCGTCAGCGAGAAGAACTTCTCCGGAGCGACACCCACCGCGCCGTACGCGAGCTCCGCGCCCCAGTCGTGCCCGACCAGGTGGGCCTTCTTGCGGCCGAGCGCTTCGACCCAGGCCGCTCCATCGCGGGCCAGGTCTTCCGACGTCGTGTCGCGCGGCCCGGCCTCACTCGGCGAATAGCCCCGCAGAAACGGAGCGACGCACCAATACCCGGCCGCCGCCACCGCGCTCCCGATTTCAGTCCACGCGTGCGGCGAGTCAGGGAAGCCGTGCGCCATCAGCACGAGCGGCTTCGAGACCTCGCCCCACTCGAGGCAGCCGAACTTCAGCCCGTTCGCGGTGAACGTCTTCACGCGTGCAGCGTGCTCACGGTCGCGCAGACGAGTCGAGCGACTTCAACTTCTCCCAGGTCGCCATGACCTTCGCCGCGTACCCGTTGAGCGGAGACGCGCCCTTCACCAACGCGAAATCAACCGGGCCCGGCCCGCGGTTGTACGCCGTCAGCGTGAGGTCCAGGTCGCGGTACATCTGCTGGTAGAAGCCGAGAATCTGCACGCCGGCGCGAATGGACACTTCGGGCTCGGTGAGGTCCTGCTCGAGGCCGAGCACCTTCTTCCAGTGCGGCATCACCTGCATCAGGCCAACGGCGCCCATCGCCGAGCGCGCCTGCGGGTTGAAGTCGCTCTCGTTGTACATGATGGCCAGCACCAGGTTCGGGTCCTGCCCGAACAACGCGCACTGCTGCTGCACGGAGACCGAGATGCGACGCCCGAGCGTGTGGTCGAGCGCGGGTTTGAGAATCAGCATCTTCAGGAACAGCGCCTCTTCGTGCGCGTGACTCGACACCGCGCGCGAGACGTCACCGAGGCCCTGCTCGACGGTGCGGCCCTGCTGCTCGACGACGGCGAGCTGCGTGCGCTGTGACTCGAGCTTCGCGAGCACGGCGTCATCGTTCGCCTGGAGTTTGTCGAACCGTGCCTGCGCTCCGAGCGCGAACGCGACGAGGCCTCCGGCGAGCGCGGCGTTCAACGCGAGACTGGCGAACAGCAATTTGTTCGACGGCTTCACTCCAACTGGGAGCACCGTTTCTTTCGACGTCGGCTGCGTGTCATCGAGCGTCGTGCCAGTGCTTGCGCCGACGCTGAGTGCTGCTGGCTCCATGCTGCCTCCTCACGGAAGTCGCTGCGGGATGGTGATGATCGCTTCGATAGGCCGTTGTCTGTCAGACCCGGTCAAAAGAAATCGGAGGAGCGGAGCGAGTCCGGTGGGTTGCGTGCCCTGTGGAAAACGTCTCGTTTCGACCTCGCCGGAAAATCGGTGCGGTCTCGGCACCACGGCGAAAAAGTCAGAGGCGCCGCTGCCGTGTGGCGAAAAGGACTCAGTGCTGCGCTCGAGGACGCGCGAACGCGCTGCGCGCGAAGTGACGTGCTTCCGTCCGCTGTCCGCGCTGCGTGAAGCGAACGTGCGCTCGCGACGCTGTCCGCGAAGCGACCTCAGCGTTCCTCGCGCAGTACGTTGCTACTTGCGGAGGAAGTTGCGTTCCCACTCGTTGAGTGCGCGTTCCACCTTCGTGCGCTTCGCCGGAGTGTCGGCCGCTGCTGCGTCGATTCGGTAGCGCCCGAGGAACTGCAGCGCCGTCGGGTCGAGGTTCTTCTTCTTCTTCGCGCGCGCTTCGAGTTTTCCGATGCGCTCCTTCAACTGCTTCACCGTCGGAGGCGGCGGCGCATTCTTCGGGCGCACCGGCTCGGGGTCGTCATCCACTCCCGCGTCGACGACTGGAACACCTGCGTCTTCGACTTCCGCAGCGCCCGCATCGACCTCAGCGACCTCAGCGACCGGAGCAACGACCGGAGCAACGACCGGCGGATTCACCCGCGGCGTCACGACGTTCACCGGCGGATTCGTATTCGTGACTTCTGGCGGAGGCCTCGTCAGAAACCAGATGCCGCCAACCAACACGAGGCCGAGGGCGACGACCGCTCCGACACCGCGCCCGATTTGCCGACGGTCGCGCCGCACCACTGACTGCTCCGACGGCGTGTGCGTCGTGACGTCAGACAGCGGAGGCGGCCGCACCACTTCCGGCGCGGGCGCCATCTGCTGAAACATCGGAGGCAGCCGCGGCGACGATGACGCCGGCGAGCCACCGGGCACGAACGCCGCGTGCGTGCCTGAGCCACGCGGCCGCGGATTTCCGAGCGCCACCACCGCGTCTTCGAGCAGCCCGCGCACTTCATCGACGCTCTGCGGCCGCTGCTCCGGCGCCTTCGCCAACATCCGCAGCGTCAAGGTGTCGAGCTCGGGCGGCAGACTCGGCTCGACCTCGCGCGGCGGCTTCGGCGCGACGTTCACGTGCGCGACCATCACGTCCATCGGCGTCGCGCCCTGGAACGGCACGTGCCCGGTGAACAGCTCGTACGCCAACACACCGAGCGCGTAGACATCGGAGCGCGGAGAAATCGACAGCCCGCGCGCCTGCTCCGGTGCCATGTAGTCGGGCGTGCCCGACACCGTGGTCTGGTTGGTCTGCTTGGTGTTTCCGTCGAGCGACACCGCGCGCTTCGCCAGCCCGAAGTCGAGCAGCTTCAAGAAGCGCGTCCCGTCGGCCTGACGACAGACGAAGATGTTCGACGGCTTCAGGTCGCGGTGGATGACGTTGGCGCGATGCGCGGCCGAGAGGGGAGCGCAAATCTCGAGCAACAGCTCCAGCGCGGTGAGCAACGGCACGCGCGCGCCCGGCTGCTTCTGCAGCCACAGGTCGAGCGCCTCGCCGTCGAGGTACTCCATGATGATGTACGGCCTGCCGTCGGGGAGCGCGCCGAGGCCGAAGATGTCGATGATGCCGCGGTGGCCGATGGCGTTGACCGATTCGGCTTCGGCGACCAGCCGCTGCACCTGGTGTCCATCACCGGCGACCTCGGGCTTGAGCACCTTGATGGCGACGCGCTTTTTGATGACCGGTTGAATGCCCCGGTACACCACGCCCATGCCGCCTTCCCCGATGGGTTCGAGCACCTCGTACTCGCCGACGCGCGTGCCGACGAGCGGGTCTTTCTGCAGCGGAATGGGTGGTGGTTGCTGAGCCACGGTGGGGTCGCCTGCATACTCCCACGTGGAGCGCCGTCGCGCCCAACTTCTACCGACTTCTCGCTGACGCTTCGCAGAGTGCGTCGGCTGCGAGAGAAATTATTTGATGCGCAGCAACGCGGCGTCGAACACGGCCTCTTCGATGCGTTCGAGCGCGGGCTCTTTGAGCGCGGTGAACTCGCACACCAGGCGCGTGGTGTTGCCCGCCTGCTTGAGCGCCGACTTCACGATGGCGTCGCCCTGCACCGGGTCGACCGAGCGGCCGAGCGAGAGCACGAACGCAGTGCGGTCTCCGTCGCGGAAGCTGCCTTGCACCAGCGTCACGAAGCCCTGACACGAGAGCTCGCGCGTCATCGTCTTGTAGAGATTGCTCAGCTCGATGTTGAAGAGCTGCGCGACCTTCACGATGCGCCGCGGCGGTATGTTGCCCGCGGGCATTTCCTGGCCGCTCGATTCCATCAGCGAGCGCGCGAGCTCATCGCGCATCGCGAGGTACTTGTTCTTGTCGAGAGGACCGAGTGCTCCGCGCTTGTTTTGCTCGTGCAGAACTCGAAACGATGCCACCCACTGGGCTGGATCCATGTGCGACGGACAAGGCTAGCTGGATCGCCGTTCCCGTCGAAAAGCTGTCTGCCTCGTTCCGCCCGCCGTGGATTGCCTACACCTGCACGCGCGCGGAAATGGCCGCCAACACGGCCTCGAACACCGCATCGGGAGCCAGCGCCCCATCGACGCGAACGAAGTGCGGCTCCTTCGCGAGCTCGAGAAACGTGGCGCGCACGCGGGTGAGCGCCTCGAGCGTCTCGAACAAGTCGGTGCCTTCTCCGCGCGCGCTGATGCGTTCCAGCGCGACCTTCGGCTCGACGTCGACCAGCACCACGACATCGGGCTTCGGAGCGAACTCGCGATTCACCCGCAGCAATTCCTTCGGGTCGAGCCCGCGCGCGCCCTGATACGCGGCCGTCGAGTAGTAGTAGCGGTCGATGACGACCACGGCTCCGCGTTGAATTGCCGGAGTGATGAGCGTCGCGACGTGTTCCTTGCGGTCAGCGATGAACGCCGCGAGCTCGTCCTGCGCAGACATGCGCGCCGTGAAGCGCGCCTCGCGAATCTTCTTTCCCCACGGGCCATCGGTCGGCTCTCGCGTGCGCACGACCTCGCGGCCTCTGGCTCGAGCCCAGTCGGCGAAGCGGCGCGCCTGCGTGGACTTGCCCGAGCCGTCGATGCCTTCGAAACAAATGAGCAGACCGCGCGACATTGGTAGATCGTGCTTCCTTTACTGCGGGTTTAAAGACACAGCGAAGGAAGCACGACCCCCGTTCAAACCGTACGTGCGGATTTCCCGCATACGGCTTACCGGTAGGGTTTCGGACAGTCGCATTACGCAGCTCCC
>JAEUJS010000337.1 GCA_016792935.1 Archangium sp.
CTGCTCCGCCTCGAGCGTCGTCGTCGGCCGCGGCACGGTCTTGACCGTCACGCGCGTCGGGCCACACGCCGCAAGCACCACCACCATCAGCGCCCCACCCAGTCGTCGCACCTTCGGCACTGTGCCATGGCGTCTGTTACATACGAAACGATGACCACGATTCTCTGCGTGCGACGCGACGGCAAAGTCGTTCTCGGCGGCGACGGCCAGGTGACCCTCGACAAGATCGTCATGAAGGGCAACGCGCGAAAAGTGCGACGCCTCGCCGACGGCTCCGTGATCGCCGGGTTCGCCGGAGGCACCGCCGACGCCTTCACCCTCTTCGAACGCTTCGAAGCCAAACTCAAAGAGCACCAGAAGAACCTCGCGCGCGCCGCCGTCGAGCTCGGCAAGGACTGGCGCACCGATCGTTTCCTGCGCCGCCTCGAAGCGCTCCTCGTCGTCGCCGACAAAGAGAAGACCTTCATCCTCTCTGGCGCCGGAGACGTGGTGGAACCCGACTACGGCATCGCGGCCGTCGGCTCCGGTGGCTCGTACGCACTGGCGAGCGCGCGCGCGTTGCTCAAGCACAGCAACCTCGACGCGAAGGCGATCGTTCAGGAGTCGCTCCAGATCGCCGCCGACATCTGCATCTACACCAACCAGAACCTCGCCTTCGAAGAGCTCTAAAGCCATGCGGTCTTCACTCACTCCCCGTCAGATCGTCACCGAGCTCGATCGCTACATCGTCGGCCAGAACGCCGCGAAGAGAGCCGTCGCCATCGCGCTGCGCAACCGCTGGCGCCGCCAGAACGCGTCGCCCGAGCTGCGCGAAGACATCACGCCCAAGAACATCATCCTCATCGGGCCCACCGGCGTCGGAAAGACCGAGATCGCGCGGCGCCTGGCGAAGCTGGCGCAAGCTCCGTTCGTCAAGGTCGAGGCGAGCAAGTTCACCGAGGTCGGCTACGTCGGTCGCGACGTCGACTCGATGGTGCGTGATCTCGTCGAGGCCTCCATCTCGCTCATTCGCGATGAAGAGCTGAACCGCGTGAAGGACAAGGGGCTGGAGCGCGCGGAAGATCGACTCCACGAGCTCGTGAAGGGCGGCAACGGCGTCAACTCGCCGAAGCTCGAGCCCGCCGATCGCGAGAAGTTCAGAGCGCAGCTGCGCGCTGGCACCTTCGACGACACGCAGGTCGAGATCGAGGTGCAGGACTCGGGGCTGATGTTCATGAAGAACTTCTCCGGGCAGGGCATGGAGGAGGTGGGCGTCAATCTGCAGGACCTCTTCAAGAACATGCCGGGCTTCGGTCAGAACCGAACGCGTCGCCATCGCCTCAAAGCGACTGACGCGCTCAAGGTCCTCGAGCAGGAAGAGAGCGCCAAGCTCATCGATCAAGATCGGGTGAACCGCGACGCGCTCAAGCGAGCCGAGAACGACGGCATCATCTTCCTCGACGAGATCGACAAGATCGCGAGCCGCGCAGAGAAGGCCGCCGGCGGCCCCGACGTTTCACGCGAGGGTGTGCAGCGCGATCTGTTGCCGATCGTCGAAGGCAGCACCGTGAACACCAAGTACGGCCAGGTGAAGACCGATCACGTGCTCTTCATCGCGGCCGGCGCATTTCACGTCAGCAAGCCCAGCGATCTCATCCCCGAGCTGCAGGGCCGCTTCCCGATTCGAGTCGAGTTGGAGGCGCTCAAGAGCTCCGATCTCGTGAAGATCTTGAAGGAGCCGAAGAACTCGCTCATCAAGCAATACCAGGCGCTGCTGTCCACCGAGGGCGTGAGCCTCTCGTTCACCGACGACGCGCTCGAGGAGATCGCGAAGCTCGCGCAGCAGGTGAACGATCGCAGCCAGAACATCGGAGCGCGTCGCCTGCACACCTTGCTCGAACGCCTCCTCGACGAAGTGGCGTTCGATGCCAGTGAGCTCACCGAGAAGAACTACAAGATCGACGCTGTACTCGTTCGCCAGAAGCTCTCTGATCTGGTCAAAGACGAGGATCTGTCGCGCTACATTCTGTAGGAGCCAGTCATGACCGAAGCGAGCAAGACGATGAGCCCCACGCGCACCGACTCCCTGATCACGCAGGCGAAGGACGTCCTGCTCCAGAACTACAAGCAGCAGCCGATCGTCCTCGCGAAGGGTGAAGGCAGCTTCGTGTGGGACGCGGAAGGCCGCAAGTACCTCGATCTGATCGCCGGCATCGCCACGTGCGCGCTGGGCCACTGCAACCCCGACGTCATCGCCGCCGCCAAGAAGCAGCTCGACACGCTCTGGCACGTCAGCAACGTCTTCTATTCAGAGCCGCAGATTCAGCTCGCCGCGCGACTCACGAAGGCCAGCGGTCTACCCGGCGCGCGCGCGTTCTTCTGCAATTCCGGAGCGGAGGCCAACGAAGCGCTCATCAAGCTCGCGCGTCGCTATCAGCACGAGGTGAAGGGCAACAAAGAGCGCTCCGACATCATCACCTTCGAAGGCGGCTTCCACGGCCGCACGCTGGCCACCGTCACGGCGACCGCGCAGCCCAAGTATCAGGTCGGCTTCGAGCCGCTGCCGCAGGGCTTCGTGTACTGCGCGTACGGCGACATCGACCTGGTGAAGGCGAAGGTCAACGCGCGCACCGCCGCGATCCTCGTCGAGCCGATTCAGGGAGAGGGCGGGGTGCGTCCCGCTCCGGCGGGCTACTTGAAGGCGCTGCGCGAGCTGTGCACGAAGGAAGGAATCCTGCTCCTCATCGACGAAGTGCAGACCGGCATCGGCCGCACCGGTAAGCCGTTCGCCTTCCAGCACGATGGCATCGTCCCCGACGCGTTCTCGCTGGCGAAGTCGCTGGGCAACGGTCTGCCGATCGGCGCGATGATCTGCAGTGACGAGGTCGGCAAGGCGTTGCCGAGCGCGTCACACGGCTCGACGTTCGGCGGAAATCTCGTCGCCTGCGCCGCGGCGATCGCCACGTGGGATCTCGCGACCACGCCCGCGATGCTCGAGGAGATCGCCGCCAAGGGAGAGTTCTTCCGCGGCAAGCTGCTCGAGCTGCAGAAGAAGCGCCCCGAGCGCATCAAGGACATTCGCGGCAAGGGCATGTTGTGGGGCATCGAGGTCGATACAGGCGCGGCAGACGTGCTCGCGCGTTGCAGGCAGAACGGACTCATCGCGAACCTCGCGGGAGAGAAAACGATCCGTTTTGCCCCGTCGTACCTGATCTCTCGGGACCAGCTGGTCGAAGGACTTGCCATCTTCGACGCATCGCTGTGACATTGACGTTCGGTCATGGCCGTGAAGACGTTTCTGGGGGGAGCACGTGGGTGACGAGAAGTCTGAGCTCGAGGACTCGCGTCGTGCCGAGATCCTCGCGCTCGACGCGAAGATCGACTCGTCGAACCTCTTCGAGATCCTCGGAGTGGCTGCCGGTGCGTCTCCCGACGAAGTGCGCGCCGCGTTCCGCGAGGCATCGCGCAAGTTCCACCCCGATCGCTTCTTCGGAAAGAACCTCGGCCCGCTGGGCGCGAAGGTCGATCGCATCTTCAAGAAGCTCGTCGAAGCGAACCAGACGCTGACCGACACCGACAAGCGCGAGGCGTACCTGGTCGCCAACCCATTCGTGCGCGCGGCGGCACGCGGCTACACGGGCAGCAATTCAGCCTTCAAGCCCGCGGAAAGAACCGAGACCGAGGAAGCGCGCGACGCCGAACGCCGTGCTCGCCTCGCGCGTCACCCGTATTTGGCGAAGGCCACCAAGCTCAACGAATACGTCACCAGGGCCAGGGAGCTCGTCGCCAGGGGCGAATTCAGCCAGGCCTTCACGCAGCTCAATCAGGCAGCCCAGGTCGACGCGCAGAACGCTGAAGTGAAGGCGATGCTGGCTGACGTGCGAAAGAAGGCCGATCTCGCCCGTGCGGAATCGAGCTACGCGCACGCCATGGAAGCGTTGAACCGCGAAGATCGTTCGCTCGCGTTGCAGGCGCTCCGGAGCGCGGTCGCTGCCAACCCCAACCACCACAAGGCCGCGCACAAGGCCGCGCAGCTGTTGGAAAAAGCGGGTGAAGGGAAAGAGGCCACATCGTACGCGCAGAAAGCGGTCGACGCGGAAGGCGGCGGAAACAACGTCGAGTACCGCATGCATTTGGCGCTGCTACTGGAAGCTGCAGGCATGAAGGCCCTGGCCAAGAAGCACTTTGACCGTGCGCAGAAGCTGGATCCCAACCATCCAGAGGTCAAAAAACACGGCAAGAAGCTCTGGCCGTTCTAACCTTCCCTGCGCATGGCAGAGCGTGAGCCCGTCATCGGTATCGATCTGGGCACCACCAACAGCGTCGTCGCCACGGTGCAGTCGGGTTCACCGGTCGTGATCCGCGGTCGTTCGGGGTCCAACCTGCTCCCCTCCGTCATCGCGCTGTCGAAGACCGGCAAGATGCTCGTCGGGCAGATCGCCAAGCGACAGGCGATCACCAACCCCACCGATACGGTCTACGCGAGCAAGCGCCTGATCGGCCGCAAGTTCAGCGCGCAGCAGACGCAGAGCGCCGTGAAGGGCTTGCCGTACATCGTCGAGGCTGGCGATCACGACGACATCCGCGTGAAGCTGGGCGACAAGAACTACTCGCTGCCCGAACTGTCCGCGATGGTGCTCCGCGAGCTGAAGCTCGACGCCGAGGCACACTTCGGTCGGTCGGTGAAGAAGGCCATCATCACCGTGCCGGCGTACTTCAACGACGGGCAACGGCAGGCGACGAAGGACGCGGGAAAGATCGCGGGCCTCGAGGTGCTGCGCATCATCAACGAGCCCACCGCGGCCGCGCTCGCCTACGGCTTCGGCAAGAACGTCAACGGCAAGATCGCGGTCTTCGATCTCGGCGGCGGCACGTTCGACATCTCGGTGATGGAGATCGGCTCCGGCGTGTTCGACGTGATCGCCACCGGCGGTGACACGTTCCTCGGCGGAGAAGACTTCGACAACACGATCATCGACTGGCTCGCCAACGACTTCGAGCGCGAGCACCACGTCGAGCTCAAGAAGGACCGCATGGCGCTCCAGCGCCTGAAGGACGCGGGCGAGAAGGCGAAGATCGAGCTGTCCACCGCGCGTGAGACGCAGATCAACCTGCCGTTCATCTGCACGCCGCCGGGCGGTGGCTCGGCGCTGCACCTGCAGAAGACGCTCACGCGCGAGAAGCTGGAAGAGCTCACCCAGACGCTGATCGAGCGCACCATCACGCTGTGCGACCAGGTGCTCACCGAAGCCAAGGTGAAGCCCATCGATCTGCGCGAGATGATCCTCGTGGGCGGCATGACGCGCATGCCGAAGATCCAGGACGCGGTGAAGCAGTACTTCCGCCGCGACCCGTGCAAGGGCGTGCACCCCGACGAGGTCGTCGCGCTCGGAGCCGCCGTTCAAGCCGAGGCGCTCACCAACGAAGCCTCTGACGTGGTGCTGCTCGACGTCACGCCGCAGTCACTCGGTGTGGCGATCGCCGGCGGCTACGTGCGACGTCTCATTCCCAAGAACACCACCGTGCCGACGTCGGTCACCGAGATCTTCAACACCTCTCGCGACAACCAGACGTCGGTGAAGATCATGGTGCTCCAGGGCGAGGCCGAGGTCGCGCACCAGAACGAACTGCTCGGAGAGTTCATCCTCACCGGTTTGCGGCTCGCCAAGCGTGGAGAGGTCGAGGTCGATGTGACCTTCGACATCAACTCCGAAGGCATCGTGTCGGTCGCCGCGCGCGATCGCGAGACGGGTCAGCAGCAGTCGATTCAGGTGACCGCGTCGGGCGGCCTCACGCAGGACGAGCTCAAGAAGATCCTCGACGAGCAGGCCGACATGTTGCTCGAGGCCAGGGTCGAGGAAGAGGTGAAGGTGCGGCGCGCCGAGCTCAAGTCGCAGATGAACGAGGTGCTCGAGTTGATGCCGCAGCTCGAGAAGGCGACGCAGGGCAGCGAGTTCGGGTCGGACGCACTCAACAAGGCCCGGCAGGCGCTCGAGACCGCGAAGGGCGCCGAGGCGAGCACCGACTTGAAGCGCATCACCGAGAGCATCGACACCCTGACGCGCACGGTCAGTCTGTTCAAAGGCGTGCTGCAGCGAATCCGGTGACCCGGGAAGGCATGTGAACCCGTAGATGAGCAAAGAGCGCGCTGCACAGCTCGTCGATGCCGGCATCTGGCTCAAGCTCTCGGGCGATCGCGAGGGTGCGCGCAAGTTGTTCGAGCGGGCACTCAAGCTCGATCCTGAGAACCAGAAGGCCGCGCAGCTGCTGGCCGGTGGTGATGAGCCGCCGCCCGCCGCTCCCGAGTTCGCGCCCAGTGACGTCGTCGCGCCGCCCATCGCGCCGGTCTCGACGTCGCCCAGCTCGCCGCCGGTCAACCCCTTCGAGCCGCCTGCGGCGAGCCCGCCGAGCCCGAACGAACGCGAGTGGGAACTCGCCACCAGGAAGCCTGCGCCCGCGCCGCTCGAGCCGAGCCTCGACGCCGACTGGGGCCGCCTCACGGGTGCCTCGACGCCCATTCCGCAGAACGCTCCTGCAGGTTCTGAGGCCGCGCCGAAGACCACGCTGCCCGCCTGGGGCAGCACGCCGAGCTCGACCATTCGCATCGGCTCGAACACGCCAGCGCCGCAGATACCTCCCGTTGCTCCTGTCAGCTCGTCGCCGTCAGCGCCGCGAAACCCGACGATGATGCAGTGGAACTCGCCCGTGCCGCAGTCGTCTCCGTCGTCGAGTGGCAGCGGGGTCAAGAAGCAGACGATGAGCGACTGGAGCACGCAGGTCCCCGGCCGCGACTCGCCTCCGCCGATTCGCCCAGCGGGCGCGCCCGCTGATGTGATTGCGCACGTCGTTCTGATGGTGATCAGCGGGGAGTCGTC
>JAEUJS010000379.1 GCA_016792935.1 Archangium sp.
CGGCGTGCAGGAAGTCAGCGCGTCGGTGGCGACGCTCGAGGCGCAGGCTCCGGCGCTGGTGAAGGAAGCGCTCAACAAGGTGCCGCTGCCGCTGCTGACCGACGTGCTCAAGAAGCTGCTCCAGGAGCAGGTGTCGATTCGCAACCTGCGCGCGATTCTCGACGCGCTCGTCTCTCCGACGACGGAAGGCGATGCGGTGCAGCTCGCCGAGCGTTGCCGTGTGGCGCTGTCACGGCAGATCAGCCACCAGTTCGCGCAGACCGGTCCGCTGTTCGCGTGGCTGGTGGATCCGGCGGTCGAGGAGAAGCTGCGTCAGGGTGGCAACGCGCTCGACCCGTCCGATGCGACGTCGATCATCGAAGGCGTGAAGCGTGTCGCGCGTCAGGGCAAGGGCGTGTTGCTGGCGTCTCCGGATGTGCGCCGCATGCTGCGCAAGTTGATCGAAGGCGCGTTCCCCGAGGTCGCGGTGCTGACCTTCAGCGAGCTCGATCCCGAGTTGCAGGTGCGCCCGGTCGGTCGGCTCGTCGCGATCGCGCAGTGATCACCAGTACGTGGTGGTGATCGAACAATCGGCAACGACGCGAGCGCGGCACGAGTAGCGCTCACCAGCCTCGAGCGGAATGCGAGCGGTCAGCTTCCGCTCCAGAAGATCCGGACCCTCAACGTCGCCGCTCAGCACGCGCACCTTGCACGCAGCGCAGATGCCGAGCCCGCGACACGATTGACCAATGGGAAGACCCGCTTTGACGGCGGCGCGCATCAGCGAAGTGCCGCGCCGCACGTCGATCGAACGTTCGCCCGCCGAAGTGACGAAGCGAACGATCACCGACTGATCACTGACCCGGATTCAGCGGAGGCACTTTGCCGTCAGGGCCCGGCCGATTCACGCGGTCCTTCAATTCCTTGCCGGCGCGGAACAGCAGACCGCGCTTCGCACGAACGGCGATGGGTTCACCCGTCTTCGGGTTGCGGCCCTGGTACGCGCCGTAGTGCTTCACGTGGAAGGCACCGAGCCCGCGAATCTCGATGTTTTCACCCGCGACGAGTGCGTCCTTCATCGCGCCGAAAATCATCTCGACCGTGGCTTCGGCCTGCTTCTGGGTGACGCCCTTTTTCGCGACCAGAATGTTGACGAGATCAGACTTGAGCACCTGCGTTCCCCCTGTGAGACCGAACGGTCCAGAATCACTGTGGATTTGGGAAACTTACTTCCGGATGGCTCAACCCAGCAAGAAACCTACGCTTTTTCGTCCTTGTCACCTTCGCTCGAAGCGAGGTCGGCCCACGAAATTGCCTTGAGTTTCTCGATGGTTGACTCATCAGCCGAGAGAAAAAGCTTCGACACAGTTTCGAAACGACCAGTCGTCGATTGCTCGGGATGTGTCATGCGAGCGGTACCTCCGACGGCTGCGGAAATGTCGGCGAGTGTGAGTGTCGAGACGTCACGCGCAGGCTTCAGATGGCCGCGCTCTTCGACCAGCAGCTTGCCGTCGACGAGCAGCTTCACGATCTCGCGAACACGTTGCTCCGGCAGTCGCAGTTCGGTGGCGAGTGAACGCGGAGACGGTGCCTTCGCCTTCTTGTCGACCGCCGCGCGAGCAACTTCTTCGGCGATGCGCGACGCGATGAGCTCGTTGCTGCGTGGATGCTCGAGCAAGTCGCGGAACGTGTCGTGGAAATCGGCGTGCTCGACCGCGTACGCGAGCCGCGCGCCGGAGAGCACGATGTACCAGCCGACGTAGATCCACATCAGGAACAGCGGAGCGATGCCGAGCGAGCCGTAGACCTTGTTGGCGCTGAAGAAGAGGCTCGCGATTCCGCCGTAGACGTGGCGCGCGACTTCCCACGCGATGCCGGCGACGGCTCCACCGGTGAACGCCGACTTCCACGGCACCGGCGCATGCGGAGCGACCTTGTAGAGCGTGGTGAAGACGCTGACGGCTGCGACGGCCGAGCCCAGGAAATACGCCTGCGCGGAGAACGGAAACTCGAGCCAGCCGAGGAGGCGCTTCAGACCTTCAGAACCAAGCAGCGAGAGCGCAATCAGGATCGGCCCGATGAACAGCACGGCGCTGTAGAGACCGATGCTCACCAGAATCGGCCGCTGCTTTCGCACGCGCCAGATGTCGTTCAGCGACGCGTCGAGGTGACGCAGCATCAAGCCGGCCGACACGAGCACCACCACGAACGAGAGACTTCCGGCGGTGCGTGAGTTCGCGGCGGAGAGGAACGTGCGAATCGTCTGCTCCGACTGCGCGCGGCCGCCGGGAGAGAGAATGTCTTCGAAGAACTTCAGCACCAGCGGGTCGATGCGCTTGGCGTTGAACGCGTGGAGCAGCGAGAAGATCACCGCGACCAACGGCACCAGCGAGGTGATGGTGATGAAGGTGAGATTGCCCGCGCGGAGTGCGAGCGCTTCACCGCGGTAGCCGAGGAAGACGGCGACGATCAGCCGCCACAACGCGATGCCGCGACGCCCCCAGCGCGTCAGCCGCTTGCCGGGTTTGGTGATCTCTCCCGATGGCGTTGAGACAGGCGCACCCGCCGGAGCAGCAGGGACCGCCGGTTCCGGTTCCGGAGGGGCCGGCGTGGTGGGCGGCTGCTCAGACATCCGATGATCGACTCAGCGGCGAACGAGAATCCGCTCGACGAGATCGCGCGAGTACTGCGTGAGTTCGACGAACACCACGCCCATGCCGGGAGTCTGATCGGGCGTGTCGGGGTGCACCACGCGCACCACTTCACCGATGCCTTCGATGGTCTCCAGGTCGTCGAGGATGACGGTGAACTTCAAGTTCACGTGCGTGCCGATGGGGAGCGGATCATCAGATTTGATGAACACCCCGCTCCGGCTCATGTTGATGACGTACTCGGTGATGAACTGCTCGACCGACGAGAACTCGTGGTTGATCGTGCGGCGTACATCGACTCGACGATCGACGGTCCCCGGCATCGGTTACTCCTGACCGCCGGTGCCAGACGCTGCAGGCGCTTCGGGAGGAGGAGCCGACGGACGCGGACGGTTCTGATCTCCGCCGCCACCGCCACCGCCTCCACCGCCGCCGCCGTTGCGGTTGTCGCGATCGCGGTTGCGATCTCCACCACCGCCACCTCCGCCGCCTCCGCCACCACCGCGGTTGCGATCACGATCGCGGTTGCGGTCACGATCACCGCGATCTCCACGGTCACCGCCGCCGCGATCTCGATCACGGTTGCGGCCGCCGCGGTCACGATCACGATCTCCGCGATCACCACGCTCGCCGCGATCTCCGCCACCACCGCCGCCGCCGCCGCGCTCATTGCGATCGAAGCGCGCCTCGTTCGAGCCCGGCTTGCGAGAGTTCGTGTACGTCGCCGGATCGTGCTCGACGGTCGTCGCCGCGATCTTGGTCTCGATGCCGGCCGCCGCGCGCGCGTGAATGTCGTACTGCTCACGGTGGAAGTCGCTGCGGGCCTTCACCTGAATCGCCTTGTTGAAGCGATCCATCAAGTGCCGGAGCTCATCGCGCTCCTCGCCCTGCATGACGTTCGCGACCTCGGTCTGCGCCTGCACGACGATGGTCGGATCTTTGTACGCACCGGCTGAACGGCGCAGCTCGCGGAAGATCTCGTACGCCACGGTGGTGGCCGTCTTCACGTAGCCCTGACCCGCGCAGTAGCCGCAGTTCTCGTGCAGCACGCGGCCGATCGACTCGCGCACACGCTTGCGCGTCATCTCGACGAGGCCGAGCTCGCTGATCCGCAGCACGTTGGTCTTGGCCTTGTCGCGGCCGAGCGCTTCGTGGAGCGCCTTGAAGACCTTGTCGCGGTTCTGCTGCTTCTCCATGTCGATGAAGTCGCAAATGATGATGCCGCCGATGTTCCGCAAACGGAGTTGGTAGACGATCTCCTTCGCAGCCTCGGTGTTGATCTTCACGATCGTGTCTTCGAGGTTCTTCTTGCCGACGTAGCGACCCGAGTTGACGTCGATCGCGGTGAGCGCTTCCGCCTGATCGACGATCAAGTAGCCGCCCGACTTGAGCCACACCTTGCGAGCGGTCGCGCGCTTGATCTCTTCCTCGATGCCGTAGGCGTCGAAGATCGGTTCTTCGGTGTCGTGGAGAACGACGCGTTCCTTCAAAGCCGGATCCTGCGCTTCGACGAAGCGCTGCACGCGTTCGAACTCTTCGCGATCGTCGATGACGAGGCGCTCGATGTCCTGCGCGAACAAGTCACGCGTCGCGCGCAGAATGAGATCGAGGTCGGGGTGCATCAGACCCGCGCGGTGGATCTTCTCGCTCTTGCGAACGGTCTCGTTCCATACCTCGATGAGGAAGCGGAGGTCGGCTTCGAGTTTCTCCTGCGGGACGTTCTCGGCGACGGTGCGAACGATGAAGCCAGTTCCCGGCGGGCGCAGACGCTCGACGGTATCGCGCAGACGGCGGCGTTCCTTCTCGTTGCCGATGCGGCGGCTGATGCCGACGTGATCGACGGTCGGCATGAACACCAGGTGCCGGCCGGGGATCGAGATGTGTGAGGTGATGCGCGCGCCCTTGGTGCCGATGGGATCCTTGCTGACCTGCACCAGGACTTCCTGGCCGACCTTCAGCAGATCCTCGATGCGCTGCTGCTTGCGCGGCTCGGGCTTGCGCTCTTTGCGATCGCGATCGCCACGGTCACGGTTGCGATCGCGGTTGCCGTCCTTCTCTTTCTCTTTGAAGCGAACGTCGCGCGGCGCGGTCGTCTTCTGCGCTTCGATCTTGTCGGTCTCGGGAGGAGGAACGACGGCAGCGACATCTCCCTGCGCTTCGACCGCGGCAGTCACGACGTCGGAACCCGACGGAGCAGCGACCGCGGCAGCGACGACATCAGCACCCGTGGGAACGGTGGCCTGATCGACGGCGGCGGCGACGACCTCGGCTCCGCTCGGCGCACTCGGCGCACTCGGAGGCGGCGGATCGATCGGACTCGGTGCGGGCGCTGCTTCGGCGACCGACGCGGGAGGAACAGACGGCACGGGCGACGGCGTGCTCTCCATCGCTGGCGCGTCACCTTCGACGGATGACGACGTCTCCATCGACGCTTCAGGCGCGGCGTCGGCGGCGTTCTCTTCCGGCACTTCGTCGACGTCTTCGTCGTTCTCACCCTCGGTGAGATCGAACTGGTGCTTCGTCATCTCCGGGTCGAAGAGAACGTCTCCGACGTAGAGGAACGCAGCTTTGTCGAGACCGATGTCGACGAACGCGGCCTGCATGCCGGGGAGCACGCGCGTGACGCGTCCCTTGTAGATGTTGCCGACGATGCCTTTGTCTTTTTTTCGCTCGAGATAGAACTCAGCGATGTGGCCCTGCTCCACCAGCGCCACGCGGGTCTCCCGACCCGCGGCGTTGATGACGAGAACGCTGCTCATGGACGAATCCGATCTGCGCAGCACGATCTCGCAGGCCCCATGGACGGGACACAGAGCTCACACGAGTCGAAAGCTGCACGAAGCAGGAGGCGGCGCCACTCGCTGAAAGCTCACGCTGTGGTGTCACTCCGCGAAGGTCGACCACCTGACCTCCTGCCGGTTGATTGCTGCTTGTGAACCCCACCGATGCTGCTGGTGAAGTCGACTTTGCCCCGTCGTATTGCGCGCTTCGGTTGCTGCGTTTTCGGCCTGTGCCGAACGGGGCCCCGTCAAAAAGAGTTGTCGGGACTCAGCGTTTCACGAAACCGTGACCGAAGAAAGCTTTTCATGCGCGCGCGGAGGGCAGTTCGACCCTCGGGCCACGCGGTTTCCATTGGAGTTTCAACGCGGTCCACGCGGGGTCGAGCATCAGCTTCTTGGTGTCGACGAGCCCTGACTCGAGCGCGGCCAGGCGGACGAAATCTTCGTTCGGCGCTGATGTGTTCTCGGAGACTGTCGGGAAGACCATCCAGATGGCTCCGGTCACCGCCATTCCGCGCATGCAGGGGCCGAGATGTTCGACGACTTCCGTCTTTTTCGACGTGAAGACGACCTGCACATCGAGCCCGGTCTTCGAGTCGTTGACCAGCGCGACGCCTTCGGGGAGCGGAAGCAGCGCTTCCATGAAGCCTTCGGGCGGATGGTGGATGGAGACGGTCATGCCCGCGCGCACGCCGAGCATGGAAGAGATGGACGCGATGCGATGCGGGCCGCCGAAGCTCATGCGGACCTCCGCACTTCGAAGCCAGCGAACGCTTCGGCGTCTTGCGAGTCAGCGACGTTCACCGCGTCGACGCGCGCTTCTTCGGGGCCGCGGCGGCACCAGGTGATGAAGGTCTCGATGGTCTGCGGAGCGGCTTCGGCGATCGACTCGACGTCACCGTTGCGCAGGTTGCGAACCCACCCGCGAACTCCGAGTCGGCGTGCCTCGTCCTGTGCGGAGGCGCGGTACGACACGCCCTGCACGAAGCCTTTGATGACGAGGTGAACGCGCCGTACGGACATGTGGCGTGGGCGTGTACCACGTCCCTCTCCCTCGGGGAGAGGGGTTGGAGCGCGAACTGAGGTAGACGCGCGCGGTGGACGAAGAAGCACTCGCCAGTCACGTGAGCGCAAGCGAGCGCGCCGAGCGAGGCGTCTATTTCACTCCGGCATCACTCGTCTCTCAGGTCGTGGCCGCAGTCGCGCCATTCATTCCTTCCCGCGGTGCGTTGCGCGTGATCGATCCGGCCTGCGGAGCGGGAGCATTCCTGAGCGGAGCAGCAGAACGTTGGCCGCGAGCTGAGTTGATCGGAGCGGAGCTCGATGCACGCACGGCAAAGAAGTGCCGCGAGCGTTTGCCGAACGCGACGGTGACGGTAGGCAACGCGCTGGTCGATGGCGTCACGCTGCCGGATGATTCGACGTTCGAGCTCTGGCTGGGAAATCCGCCGTGGAACGGAACGTCACCGCTGCTGAAAGATCGCAAGGCGTGGGAGCGAGTGCGCGCGTGGCTCCCGGCTGAATTCGAAATGAAGCGCGGCACGAGCCTGAGAGAGGACTTCGTCTTCTTTCTGTTCCTCGCTGCTCGGCGTTTACAGAAACGCCGTGGAGCGCTGGCGTTCGTGACGAGCTCCTCGCTCCTCGATGCGTACGCGTTCGAGCCAGTGCGCAACGCGTTGTCGTCGATGTTGAAGCTCGAGCGAGTCGAGTTGCTCCCGCGCGGAACGTTCGCGAACACCAAAGTCGAACCGTGCTTCACCGTGTGGACGAGCACGGGTTCCCCTCTCCCTCGGGGAGAGGGTCAGGGTGAGGGAGCGAGATCCTGGCGCCCAGGCATCAAAGTCGACGCAGGCAACGGTCCAACGATCTCGCAGTTGGTCCCAGTCTCATTCGCAGGCCTGAAGACACGCTTCGACGAACTCCTGGTCGACGACGATCGAGCGACGCTGATCAAACGAGTGAAGTCGTTCATCGCAGGTCGCGACACGGGCCTCGAAGGATTCGACGCAAAACTGAACGCGTTGCGCGAACACATGCGCGACGGAGTCCGCTTCGACGAGAAGAACGTCCGCCCGTTCCTGCGCTACCGCGGCCCCAATCCGATGGGCGAAGACGCGTGGTGCTACGTCGATCGCCGTTTGATTCCGCGCGGCGATTCACGAATGCGTGGTGGTTTCGATCCGCACGCGTCGAAGCTGAAGCTGGTCTTCAACAAACACGAACTCCCGCTCGCAGCGCACGTCCTCGATCGACCTGGCTGCGTGACGATGTACCGGCACTCTCGCTTCGCTCCGGAATTCGTACCGCGCGAACTGCTCACGAAGCCCGAAGCGCAGAAGTTCGACGCGAAAGATCTCGTCCCCAACCTGACTCCGCTCGGAGCCAGGCTGGGGACGGTGCGTGAAGTCTTCGAGCTGATTGCTGCTCACGTCATGTCGAGCGAGTTTCAGAACGTCTGGGCTCCCGCGTTCGGAACG
>JAEUJS010000391.1 GCA_016792935.1 Archangium sp.
GGCGTTCATCGTGCGGGCCATCATGTACGAGCCGATGGCGCGCGCCGCGGAGTTCCGGCCCGACGTGCCCGAGGCGCTGCAGAAGATTCTCGACAAGGCCCTGGCGAAGAACCGCGACGAGCGCTTCGCTGATTGCCGCGCTCTGCAGCACGAGCTCGAGCGTTTCATTCTCCAGCTCGGTGAGCCGGTCTCGCAGCATCAGTTGAGTCAGCTCGTGCAGCAATTGGTGCCGCAGCCCGTCGTGGTGCCGGTTCCCCAGCCGAGCGCTCCGCCGCCGGTGCCGATGGGCGTGGTGCCGCAGGCCGCGACGGTGGAAGACGTGGACTTGTCGACGGCGATGTTGGCGACTCCGGTTCCCCACCCAGCGGCGTCGGCCCAGGGGCCTTTGCTGCCGCAGCCCTCGGTCATCGAGTTGATTCCGCGCGTGCGACCGCCTCCGCCGCCAGTCCCCACCGAGACGATGCCGATGCCGCACCACGCGGCGCCTCACGGTGACTGGGTTTCCGCGCCGCTCGCGCAGCGCAAGCCGCCCGAGCCCCAGGGGGCTTTGCCGATGTTGCCTCCGCCGGTTGCCGCTGCTGCTCCTCAGCCGCAGCCGCAGGCCATCGTGTACGCCGCGAATCCGATTCCGCAGCAGTCGATTCCGCACACCACGGTGCCGGATCTGGGATCGATCTCACTGCGCGACGAGCAGTCGGCCGAGCGTGCGCTCCCTCCGCCTGCGCGTGCGAGTGGTGGTGGTGGCAACGCGCTCAAGCTCGTCGCCGTCGTGCTGGCCGTCATCATCGGCGCCGTCGGCACCTGGTACGCAGCAAAGCCCCCTGGGGCGACGCCGCTGGGTGGCGAAGCGGTGCGTGAGAAGCCGAAGAACGAGGTCGTCGCGATCGTCGAGAAGCCAATCGAGAAACCGATCGAGAAACCGATCGAAAAACCGCCCGAGCCCATTCGCCCAGCCGACTCGTCGGCTGATGTGATCGCGGTCGAGAAACCGGTTGAGCCAGTTCGCCCAGCCGACTCGTCGGCTGATGTGATCGCGGTGGTCGAGAAGCCGGTCGAGAAACCGCCAGAGCCTCCGCCCGTCGAGAAGCCGGTGGAGAAGCCGCCCGTCGTCGCGGTGAAGACCAACGTGAAGAACCCGAAGACGCCGAAGAATCCGGTCGTCGAGAAGCCGGTCGCTCCGGTGGCGAGTGGCTCGGTCGAGTTCCGCGTGCGCCCGTTCGGCGCGGTGTGGGTCGACGGAAAATTCCTCGGAGAGACTCCGATGGCGCCGGCCTCACTGAGCGTCGGCGCGCATCAAGTTCGCGTCGTCAACCGCGACCTCGGCAAGGAAGTGAACAAGCAGCTCGAGGTGAAGGAAGGCAGCAACGTCTTCCGTCATTCCTTCGAGGAGTAGCTCAGAAGATCTTGCCCGGCCCGATGATGATCGCCGGCTGCGCGTCGTAGTCGATCTTCAACCGGTCCGGCGGGCGCGGCATGTCGGGCAGCACCGCGATGGCCTTCACGCCGACCGATGCCGTCTGGCGCGCGTCGACCTTCGCCTTGATCTGCGTGAGCGCCGCTCCTTCGAGCTTCACCACGAACGGGAGGTTCGCGAGCGCCGACTTGTCGGTCAGCACCGTTTGGCCATTCACCGCCAGCGAGACCGACGTCACGCGCGTCTGCAGGTCGAGCTTGGTGTTGGTCGCCGCGTCCACGATGTCGAGCTTGTTGATCGACAGCTCGATGCGCTGCACGAGGTTGCTCGCCGTCTTCAGCTCGGGAATGCCCTCGTAGTCGCTCGGCTTGAGCACCTCGATGGTGTCGTCGAACGTGAATTCACAGCCGCCGGTCACCACCCGCGTCTTCACCGTCTTGTCGCCCGCGGGCAGGTCGGCGCCGCACATGAAGTTGGTGTTGATGGTGACCTCGGTGTTGCCCTTGAGCGAGGGCACTCCTTTGGTCTCATCGATGCGAATCTCGACGGGGCCACAACCAGCAAGCACGACGACGGCAGGAATCAGAAAACGGCGCATGGCGACTCTCTCTGCGCTCTCGGCCGAGCGGCTTGAAGGGTTGGTATCCGCCAACTGCTGGCGCATTCCACCACGTCATTTCTTTGAAAACACTCGAATCCCTCGATCCAAATTGCCGACCCCGGTACACTTTTCCTGAAACCTTTTCCGTCGCGGTCGAAAGTTCCGGTGAGCGCGTTCCGCATCATTCGAGCCGTTCCCGCGCCGAGTGGGGGCTTTCTCGAAACTCATTCTGCGCGCGAGCTCGGGACCGACCGCACGGTCCTCTTGAGCAAGGTCCTCGTTCCCCCGACGTCGCGTGGCGATGGGCGCGAGGGCCTGGGCACGCAGCTGAGCGACGGGCTCAAGTCGCTGCGCATCGCGAGTCTTCCGAAGAGCGAAGTGCAGAAGAACCCCGACGGTGTGTGGGTGGTGACCGAGGCGGTCGAGGGTGAATCGCTGCGCTGGGTGATGCGCACGTTGGCCAAGCAGTCGGGCTTCATCGCTCCCAACGAAGGGCTCGCCGTCGTCGCGAAGGTGGCGCAGACGCTCGACGGCCTGCACCGCGCCGGCCTCGCGCACGGAGACATCTGTCCCACGACGATCTGGATCACGCAGCAAGGTGATGTGGTGCTGCGCGACGCCGGCATCGCGACCGCGCTCGGCGTGCAGGGAGACCTCGGGCCGTATCGCAGCGAGATGCACTACATCGCTCCCGAGCAGATCACCGGCACGCCGGGAGGAAAGTCAGACCTCTTCCGCCTCGGTCTCCTTCTCTACGAGCTGGCGATTGGAAAACCGCTCTGGCCCGGGCCCACGCCTGCGCACGTCTGTCACGCCGCGGTCTCGTGGCAGGGGTTGCAGCGCGAGCAGGTCAAGGGCGTGCCCGAGCCGTGGCTCACGTTGCTCGTCACCATGCTGCAGAGCGACCCCGACGCGCGGCCGGCGATGGAAGAGGTCACCGCGATTCTCGACCAGGCGCTCAAGCAGAACCGGTGGTCGGCGACTCCGGCCGACATCGCGCGGCTCTTCGCGCGCGCGGCTGCACAGCGCGCTCCGCTCTTCGACGCGAGCGGTGGAGCGACCACGGAATTGATGCTCACGCCCATCAGATCAGCCGAAGAGTCGGCTGGGGCACGCGTCGTCTCTCCCTCGGGCGGAACGGCGAGCGTCACGTCTGCTCCGTCGCTGCCCGCGGTCACTCCGCCCGGCGCCGTCGTGGCCCGCATCGCGACGAAGAAGATGACGCGCGAGGAACTGGCGGCGGTGAAGATCGAAGGCACGCCCAGCCAGCCAGGCCTCGAGAAGTTGCCGCCCGAGTTCCGCGCCGCCATGTCGCTGGTCGAGAAGGGGATGATCTCTCGCCAGCAGCTCGAGACCGCGCGCAGCACGTCGATCGTCGACGGCACCTCGCTCTTCGTTGCGCTGGTGAACGTGGGCGCCGATGAAGATCAGCTCATCTCCACGCTCGGAGAGCAGACCAAAACGCCGTGCGTGAACAGCAAGAAGGTGCTCGAGGCGATTCCGGGCCCTGAAGGCGTCGCGCTCATCTCGGTCGATCTCTCGCGTGCGGCGCGCGCCATTCCGCTCGGCATCAAGGGCGGCACGCAGGTGCTGGTGGCGATGGCCGACCCGATGGATGCGAACGCGCTCGAGTTGTTGAAGGCCGCGATCGGTGGCCGTTCGCTCGTCACCTTCCGCGCGGGTGAGCGCGCGATGTCGCAGGCGCGCGCGCGGATCTACGGCGTTCCCGAGATGGAGCTGGAGTCGAGCTTCACTGGCGGCGGCTCGGCGTTCGACCCGCTCGCGTTGGTGCAGAGCGCGTCGTCGTCGCGCGACGCGCTGCCGACCGTGCCCGTCGACACGCACCCGACGTCGGAGCTCGCCGGCCGCGTCGTCGGCGCGTTGCTCAAGCTGCAGGGCACCCGCGGCGCGCAGGGAGAACAGCTCGTCTCGCTGGCGACGGACCTCGCCGAGCGTGCGGGCCTTTCCGCCGCGGAGATCGATCTCGCGCGCGTCGCGTCGGGCGCGATGGTGGCGTGCGCGCTGCTCGCCAATCGCCAGCCGTGGGACGTGCCGAAGCTGACCGACGTGCAGGACACCGTGGGCTTCGGCAGTCCGGTCGAGCCGTTCGTCGAGGGGCTCCACAACTTCCCCGCGCGCATGCCGGAGAAGCCGGTCGTGAAGCTGGTGGTGCTCGCCTTCGCGTTCGCGATGCACTCCGGAGATCCACGCCCGTCGGGTGCGCGCGTGCAGGGCGCGTTGAACAGCTTCAAGTCGAGAATGCAGCTGGCTCCGCCGTTGTTCGACGCGCTCGCGGGCGTTCTGTCTTGAAGGTGATATCTCGCGGCGCATGAAGCGTTCCGCGTTCGCGTTCGTGTTCCTGTGCTGTGCCTGTGCCTGTGAGACACCGCCCGGCGTCGCGAAGATGGATTTTCGCCGCACGCCCCCCGTGGGAGTGACCGGCGGCACGTGGGTCGCGAAGTTCGGAGGGCAGACGCTCAACGACTCCGAGCTGAACCAGCGCTTCTCCGAGATGAACCCCTACGCGCGCGCGCGCTTTCAGACCGTGGAGCAGCGCCGTGACTACGTCGATGGCGTGGTGCGCTTCGAGCTGCTCGCGCAGGAAGCGGTGAAGCGCGGCATTCAGAACGACCCCGAGGTGGTCGAGGCCGCGCGGCGCGTGATGGTGCAGCAGCTGCTCAAGAAGGAGCTCGAAGAGGGCAACGGCGGCGTCACCGACGCGCAGATCTCGAGCTGGTACGAGACGCACAAGAGCGACTACGTGAAGCCGGCGATGACGCGGCTGGCGCACATCGCCTTTCCGAAAGATCAGCGCGAGAAGGCCGAGGAGATCTTCGCGAAGGCGAAGGCGCTCGAGCCGCTCGACGCGGCGGGCTTTGGCCGATTGGCGCGCGAGTTCACCAACGACGCGCGCACCAAGGAGCTCGATGGCGACATGCGTTTTCTCTCGGACGAAGAGCTGAGCAACCAATACGGGCCGGAGATCTCGGCGGCGGCGGCGAAGCTGATCAAGGTGGGAGACTTGAGCGAGGGGCTCGTCGAGACCGCCAAGGCGTTCCACATCGTGAAGCTGCAGGGGCGGCAGCTGGCGCTCAACCTGTCGCTGGACCAAGCCAGGCCGAGCATTCAGCAGCTGCTGGCGAATGAATCGAAGCAGGAACGGTTCCGCGCGCTGATGGAGCGGCTCAAGAAGGAAGCGAAGGTCGAGATCAACGACGCGTCGCTCGCCGCGATGGTGATTGATCCCAAAGCACCTGCGCTTCCGAGCACGGGGCCGGCTCCGGGGTTCATTCCGGCTCCCCCGCCGACCCGGTAGGCAATGGGTTTCACGGTCGTTCGTGTACTGCTCCACAGGAGAGTGCACATGCGACGTCGTTCCGGTCTTCCGCGGTTCTTCGTGGTGTTGATGGTGCTGGCGGGTCTGGTCTTCCTCGGTCCTCCCGCGCTCGCCGTGTTGGCGGGTCTGGTCGGTCTGACCATCGGGTTGCTGGCCATCGCAGTGAAGGTGGGCGTCATCGCGCTCGGTGTGTACGCCGCGGTGCTGCTGCTCAAGGCGCTGTTCGGCAGTGATGATCCACCCCGACGTCTCGCGCCGTCGATGCCGGTGCCAGCAGAGTCGCCTGCTGATCTGTTCGATGATCTCGAGCGCCGCAAGGATGCCGAGCTGGCCGCGCTCGATCGCGAGCTCGCCCGGACGCTCGCTGCGCAGCAGGTGAAGTAGTCACCGCGAGCGAAAACCGTGTGCTAGGCGCTGCGTAGAAATGCGCAGCGCCTTCGTCATTTTTGCAGTGCTCACGCTGAGCGCCTGCCCGCCTGATCAGAAGGCGAAGCAGGACCCGAACGTGGTGGCCACCGTGAACGGTGAGGTCATCGCGCGCGTGGAGTTCGAGCGGCTGCTGGCGCGTGAGGCCCAGGCGATGGAAGGCAGCGCGCCGCGCACGCCGGAACAGGTCGAGCCGTTCAAGCAGGCGCTGCTCGAGACGTTGATCGAGCGTGCGCTGCTGCTGCAGGCGGCGCGGTCGGCGAACCTCACGGTGACGACCGAAGAAGTGGACCGTCGGGTGCTGGCGTTGAGCTCGGAATACCCGGCCGGCACGTTCGACGAGGCGCTCAACTCGAGCGGTACGTCGCGCGCGGCCCACACCCGCAGCACGCGTGAGCAGCTGACCATCGAGAAGTTGCTCGCGCAGGAAGTGCTCTCGCGCGTCGCGGTGAGCGAAGAGGCGATTCGGCGCTACTACGACGAGCACGCGGAAGACTTCATGGAACCGGAGCAGGTGCACGCACAGCAGATCGTCGTGAAGGGTCTCGACGAGGCCAAGCGTGTGCAACAGCAGCTGTGGCAGGGGAAGAAGTTCCCCGACCTCGCGCGGCGGTACTCGCTCTCACCGGACGCGCGCGTCGGTGGCGACCTGGGATTCTTCCCGCGCGGGACGATGCCGCCCGCGTTCGATGAGGTGGTGTTCAAGCTCAACGTCGGCGGAACGTCGGAGGTCGTCAGCACCGAGTACGGGTTTCATCTCTTCCGCGTCGTCGAGAAGAAGCCGGCGCGGAAGCGGGAGCTCGACGAGGTGCGGTCCGTCATCGAGCAGAAGCTGCTGACCGGGCTGCGCGCTGAGGCGCAGAAGACCTACGTCGAGGGCCTCCGCGCGAAGGCGACCATCTCGCTGAACAACGAGACGCTGTTGCTCGTGTCGGGCCGCACCACGCCGGCGCAGGGCGTCGAGCCGTAGACCTTCCGGCGGTGCGCGCGACCGTCTCGGAACAACGAGGCGTTCCTTGTGTCGGGACGCGGACGTCGAGCCGGAGACTTCGCGAGCACGCTCGTTCCTTGAGGTCGAAGGGGTGCGATGGGTGTGCCCTGTGCCGAGAAGCGCGTGTGCCTCTCAGCCTCGAACGGATTGGCTCAGTTCAGGAGTTGCTGTCGCCATCGTTGACAGTGAGGCGGCCCCAATGGGGCCTCGAGTTCCTGTCGCCGTCGTTGACAGAGTTCGTGTCACGGAGCGGTGAGCGCGCCGCATGTTCCGGCTGGAGCACCGGCCGCGAACCAGTCGGCGAGGACCACGCGCTCCTGCACGGTGAGCTGACGCGACGCTCCGTACGGAGGCATCGGCGCCGTCGTGCTCGTCACGCGCTCGTGCGCCCGGTCCGAGACGTGGGCGAGATCGGCGCGCGTGGAGAACGAGCCGAAGTACACCGCCTGCGCGTGGCACCCAGCGCACGCGGCCTGCAACACCTCGCGCACGTCGCATGGGATGCCGGTCAGCTCCTCCGGGCGGTTCGGAATCAGCATGCGCTGTTCCGGCTTCTTGAGCTGGAGCTGCGGGTCAGGGTCCGTCACGGGGTCGACCGGTGAGGGCGTCTCGATTCCGACTCCGCAGGCACTGAAGACGACGAGGGTGAGGGGCAGGTGGATCTTCATGCCCAGAACACTGCCCCACTTTCGTTGCTTAGAAAGACGACATGTTCCGTACTGAATTGTTCAGATTCCCTGCTCAATCTGAAATCAGTGGACCGTGCGCGGAATCGACGCCTCGTCGAAGTGCGCCAGCGTGACTCCAGAGACGCGCGGAGCAGCCCTGCGACGACTCAGCGCGCTCGAGCTGATCAGCGCGACGGACACCGCGCCGAGCAGGGCGGCCAGGAGCGTCACTTCGCGCCCTCGTTCTTGCTGCTGCCGTTGCCGCGAATGACCTCGATGGTGCTGCGAATCTGCTGCGTCTTGCGCCGGCGCTCACCGTCGAAGAGCGTGCGCACGGTGGTAGGCTTGGTGCCGTCGATGTTGTCGAGGTCTTCATCGTTGCGGAGCATCATGGTGAGCGAGCCAAGTTCCTGCGCGAGCGTCAGCACCTCGCCCTCCTCCGGCACCACCATCAGCGTGACGTTGTTGTAGCTGCGCTCGTTCTCGGGAATCAGGTTGACGTTGGTGTTGCCGGTGATCTTGCCCGTCGCCAGCACCACCACGTTCTGCAGCACGGTGAGCGCGACCTGCTCGTTGTTGTCGGGGTCCTTGAACGTGCCGACGATGTCGACGTGGTCGTTCGGGCGCACCCAGCCACCCACCGCGCTGGTCGTCTTCGCCTCGATGGTGATGGCACGCGTGCGCTTGAGCACCTTGTTGGTGAGCCGCTCCGCTGCGCGCGAGGTCTCGAACTGGCTCCACAGCAACGGGTCGCCGCTCTGCAGCGCGACCATCACCTTCTGCCCGATGATGTAGCTCGCGGAGTCGGGCTTGATGACCGAGGCGGTCACGAACTGCTCGGGAATCGAGCGCTGGCTCACCATTTCCATCGTCACCACCGTGCCTTCGGACATGTCCGCGGAAGCGACGATGACGGGAATCAGGTTCCAGCCCTTGCGCACGTCAGACCGCGCCTTCTGCAAGCTCGACCACCCGAGCACGAAGGCCAACAGGCCCAGACCAATTCCGAAAACGAGCGGCGTCTTCCCTCGGAGCATGTTCATGACCCGAGGAGACCGGCCCCGCCCAGACCGTTAACCGCGAATTCAGGCCGTCTTGCATGGCGGATACTCGTCCGTTACAGTGGACGTCGCTCATGACCTCTTCCGTGTCTTCAACGCGTCGCGCTGATCCGTGGCGTGACTTGCAGGTGATCGACTCGCGCGCTCCGCGCTTCAACCAGGGTGTGGTGGCGCTGACCACCATCACCGCGCTCATCACGGGCTTCTGGCCGCTCTTCGCGGTGATGGGAGCGCAGCTGGCGATCAGCGTCATCTTCGGCCGCAAGTACTGCGTGCCGTGCCTCATCTATTTCGGGCTGATTCAGCCGCGCTTCGGCGAAGGCACGCTCGAAGATTCCCGCGCGCCGCGGTTCGCCAACGTCATCGGAGCGGTGTTCCTTTCCTCCGCGGCCCTCGCGTTCGCGCTCGGCAGCCCGCTGCTCGGTGAAGTGCTCGGCGGCATCGTCGCTGCGCTGGCGACGCTCGGCGTCACCTCGGGCGTGTGCGTCGGCTGTGAGGTGTACCGCATCATCGCGCGCGTTCGCGGCGTGAAGGGCGGCCTGCTGGAACGCATCGACCTCGACCAGCTCGGCATCGTGTCGGGTGACGAGCTGGTGGTGCTCTTCACGCACCCGCTGTGCAGCGAGTGCCAGGAAGTGAAGCCGCGCCTCGAGCGTGAAGGCCGTCGCGTCGTCGCGGTCGACGTCTCGGTGCGCAAAGACCTCGCGGCGAAATACGGCGTCACGCTCGTCCCGCTCGCAGTCACGGTCGGCGCTGACGGTCGCGTTCGTCGCTGAACACCCGCACCCAGATGGCAACTTCGAGTCGCCATCTCCACGAGGCCGATCCAACCGCCGCGCCCGGCTCGGCTGGCGCAGCGACGCAGTTGGCAACTTCGAGTTGCCATCTCTGCGCGTGCGGTCGCCACCGCGAGCTGCCCTCGCTCGTGCTAGTCAGCGCGCCGTGCGCTCCTTCATCGCTTTCGCCTTCGTCCTCACCGCCTGCTCACCGGCGTTCCTGTCGTTCAGCTCCGACAAGCTCAGCGCGATCGCCAACGGCACCGACGTCGTCACTTTCACGGTGTCACCGCCAACCAACGGCGAGGTGGCCTTCTCGCTGACCGGCACCGCGACCCTGAGCGCAACGAAGGTCACGCCAGCCAACGGCAGCGCGACCGTCACGCTCACCTCGACCACGCCGGGCATGGTGACGGTGACCGCGACGCAGGGGAATCTCACCGCGTCGACCAGCGTCACCTTCACCGCTCCGACGCCGGGCTTGCGATGGACGACGTCGCCGGCGAACGGTCAGACGCAGAACCTGCTGCGCGGGCTGGGCAACGCGCTCCCCACGGTCGTCGTCGAAGAGAACGGTCAGACGCTGACGTCCTCGACCGCGTCCATCACGGTGAGCGTCACTCCGGGCTCGTGCAACGCGCAGATCGATTCCTCGTCACTCACCACCGTGAGCGCGCAGCAGGGCACGGCGACGTTCAACGGGCTGCGCATCAGCACCGCGGCGACCGGCTGCACGTTGACGGCTTCGAGCTCTGGTCTGACCGCTGGCGTGTCGACGAGCTTCAACATCGCGCCGTGAGCGCAGCCGACTGACCGCGTCCGCTTCGCTGAATCGCCTGGTCTCGGCTCACGGGGCGACGACACGGAAGAGCAACAGCCCCGTGTCCTGCGACGTGCTGGTGATCAACGGCGCGTCGCCATCACCAAGCAACAGCACCGCGCGCGGCAGGTCCTTCGACACGAAGACCCACGCGTCCTTCTTCGCCGGCTCAGCGACATACAAATAGCTCGTGTCGCCGTTCACGTTCGTCCCGTGCCGAAACGCGAGCCACACCCGGCCCTTCGGGTCGACGTAGAACGACGGCACTCCGACGCGCGCTCCTTCGGAAGC
This sequence comes from Archangium sp., assembly GCA_016792935.1. Classification (GTDB taxonomy): domain Bacteria; phylum Myxococcota; class Myxococcia; order Myxococcales; family Myxococcaceae; genus Archangium_A. Next base: position 10,386 of record JAEUJS010000391.1, read on the forward strand.
GAGGGACGGCAGGTCGCCCTTCACCACCAGCTTCGCGATGGTCTCGCGCGAACCGATGCGCCACAGCTCGCGCGCGTCGTTGAAGATGAACAACTCCCCCGCGAGCCCGCCGAAGACGAAGACGGCCTTGTCGCACGCTCCGTGGAAGAGCTCGGCGTCGCAGGCCACGCGCTCCGCCATCACGTGATTGGGCACGTCCACTTCCCACACGCCGCTCATGTCGGGCCGAAAGAAGAAGCGCGCGTCGCTGGTCATCGCGGGATTCGCGGCCTGCACCGCCTGCCCCATGTCGGCGAGCGGAATCTCTTCCACCGCCCAATCGCTCGCACCGACGTCGAGCCGCGCGAGGAACTGCTTTCCGCTGAAGCCACCGAACGACGGCGCCGAGCTCGCCCACCACGCCCCCGTCGCATCACGCCCCCGCACCAGACTGAACGGCGCGCTCGGAGCGAACGCCATGTGCGTCAACTCGGGCACGGCAGGAGAGACCGCCGTGAAGCCGCTCTTCGTCCCGCTGAAGACGCCGGCGTTCATCACGCCTTCTCCGAACGTCGACTGGTCCTTGAAGTCGCGCAGGAAGCGCTTCATCGCGGTGCCACTCGCCGGTTCCCATGCACCCGCATCGGCCGCGCTCAAGGTGAGAAAGCCCCCGTTGCTCGGCAGCGCGAAGAACGCCCCGTCCTTCGTCTGCACCGCGATGCTGCCCGGCCCTTCCTGCACGTCGGACGCGAGCTTCACCACCTTCACCGAGTCCTTGCTCAGCGGCGGGTCGCACGACCACGCCAACACGGCGAGCAACGACACCATCGGCAACACGAGCGCGCGCATGGGGGCGTCTTACACCAGGGACCCCAGCGGTCTCTGGTGTGGAACGGCTCGCGCGCGCTGCTACAACCTCAGTCTCCATGTTGATTCGACGGCTGTGGCTCTCGATCCCGGTGCTCCTCGGAGCGAGCGGGTGTTTCGACTTCGACGCTGCGTACACGCGCTACTGCGATGGCGGCCGCTGCAACGCGACGACTGGCGGTGGCACGGGCGGTGGCGCAGCCAACGGCGGCGGCGCAGCCAACGGCGGTGGAACGGGCGGCGGCGCGGCGAACGGCGGCGGTGCAGCGAACGGCGGCGGCGCAGCGAACGGCGGCGGCGCAGCCAACGGAGGTGGAACGGGCGGCGGCGCGGCGAACGGCGGCGGTGCAGCGACCGGTGGCGGCGGCACGACGGGCGGCGGCGCACCGACGGGCGGCGGTGGCGTGGTCGACGCGGGCTGCCAGCAGTTCCTCTGTCCCGAGATCAACTTCAAGTCGGCGCTCTCGAGCACCAGCGTGCCGGTCGCCAACGGTCTCTTCGTCGTCAGCTACAACCAGTTCTTCGTCTACGCCTCGTTCGATCCACCCGGCTCGAACAACTACTCGCACTGGGAGTACCGCTTCACCGACGCGGGCGTGCAGACCATCATGCGCACCGGCGCGGGCTTCCCCAGCAACGTCGAGGCGCGGCAGCTGCGCGGCACCGCTGCCAACGACCTCTGGTACACCTACCGCACGGCGGTGCAGCGGCGCGAAGGCACGGCGACGGCGGTCTACTTCAGCTCGTGCAACGCGCTCGATGGAGGCATGACCGACCCGTACCACTACTCCGCGTTGCCCATCTCGGCTGACGAGGCGTGGCTGGTCGGCTTCCCGATGAGCATCTGCCACTGGACGCGCGCGGGCGGCCTCGTCGAGACCGCGGAGCCGAGCATCCCCACGGTGTATCTGAACGACGTGTACCGCACGGCGAGTGGTGACGTGTACGCGGTCGGCGGCAACTACGTCTCGAGCGTGGCGACCGGCGTCATCTACCGCGAGAACGGCACGCCGGTGAGCGCGCCCGCGGTCGTCGATTCCTGGTACGGCGACGGCTTCAATTCCATCGACGGCACCGGCACCGACGTCTACGTCCTGGCGCGCTCCAACGCGAACACGCGCGGAGAGATTCACAAGCTGCAGGCAGACGGCGGCTTCGAGCGCGTCTACGAATCGCCGTACCGCCTCTCGCTCCTCGACGTCGAGCCGAGCGGTGAAGTGTGGGCCGTCGGAGCGACCGGGCAGACCGCCATCTACTTCGACGGCGGCGTGTGGGGCGAGGTCGTGCTCCCGACCACGGAGAATCGGCCCAACGTCTTCCTCGAGAACATCGGCGCGACCGCGACCGGCATCGTCATCACCGGCTTCGAGGTCGAGAACGACGGCGGTCGCACCGCCATCGTCAACACGTACCGCAAGTTCGGAAAGTAGCGTTTCGCCCACGTCATCGCTTGGTCAGCGCCCCGGCCGTGGTGGGGTTGCATCAGCCGCGGCGATGTGAAGACTCGTGGTGTGCGGCTGGTTCACGTCAGCGACGTTCACCATCAGCTCGACTGGCGCCGCCGCTCGTGGGCCAGCTCGGGGTGGCGCGGTGTGCCCGGCCGCTTGGAGCTCCACGCGTTCGGCCGCTTCGACCGCTTCGCCAGCGCCACCGCTTCGTGGAATCGCATCCTCGAAGACATCTCGGCGCTCGACGTCGACCACGTGCTCTTCACCGGCGACCTCACCGCGATGGGCGACGAGCACGAGTTCCTCGCCATCCACGACTCGCTCCTGCACCTGCTGCGCGAGAAGCGCCTCACGGTGATTCCAGGCAACCACGACCGCTACACCGACGCTCCCGAGGCTCGCCACTTCGAGCGCCTCTTCGGGCAACACCTCGCCAGCGATCTGCCGGAGTACGCCGACGCGCACGGCTACCCCTTCGTGCGCCTGCTCGGAAACGACACCGCCGTGGTGGGCCTCGACAGCACGCGCGTCACCGGCTGGAGCCAATACGTCGTCGGCCGCCTCGGCGCTCCGCAGCTGCAGGCGCTGCAGCGCGTGCTCGATGATCCCCGCGTGGCGGGAAGAACGGTGCACGTGCTCTCGCACCACGGCCCGCTGTCGCCCGATGGCCGCCGCGAGTGGCGCGAGTCAGCGTTGATCGACGGGCCCGAGCTGCTCGCGGTGTTGGCGGACCGCCCGGTGATGCTGCACCACGGTCACTCGCACGTGCGCTCGTGGCAACGCGCGAGCGCGGGCGCGCACCTCTTCGGTGGTGGAAGCTCGACCGAGCCCGGCCGCGACGGCTACTGGATGCTCGACGTCGACGACCACCAGCGCTTCGAAGCCGCGCACTTCAAGCCCGGCCGCGAACGGGTCGCTCACCCGCGAGGCTGACGTGTTCCGGTCGGCGTGGGCGCGGCTCTCGCAGTGGTGGCTCGCGCGCAGTCTCGCCATCGGCGTCGTCTCGGTGTCGCTCGACCTCTCGATGGGCGGCGTCGTGTTGTGGCTGGGTGGGCCCACGCGCCTCGCCGCGATGTGCGGCACCACCGTGAGCTCGACCATCACCTACTTCGCCAACCGCCACCTCGCGTTTCGCGACAGCACCTCGCGGCTCGCGCCGTCGGCGATGCGCTTCGCGCTCATGGCGCTGGTCACCAACCTCATTCACGGTCAGGTGGTGGTGTGGTTTCGCGATGGCTCCGGAATCCCCTACGCGTTCGCGAAGATGCTGGCGGACATGTTGGTCATCACCGGGCCGCAGCTGCTGTTGATGCGGTACTGGGTGTTTCCGCGCCCGAAGCCGCCGTGAGCTGGACGCTTCACGGCATGAAGGCCGGCCAGTGTTTGCTGAGCCACGCGCGACGCGCTTCGAGCGACTTCCAGCGGCTCAGCTCGATCGGTCTCGCGCGCGCGAGGAGCGCATCGATTTCTCCCAGCGTCCGGGCGGCGAAGCCGGCGTCCTGCACCAGCACGAGCAGCTCGCTTTCCCAGTAGCCGGAGGTGGCGTCGAGGTTGGCGCTGCCCACCGCGACGAGATCGTCATCACGCACGAAGAGCTTGGCGTGCACGTGCGTGAAGACCGGGCCCAGGTCGGGGTCGGCCACCACGCACTCGAACCCCTGCGCTCCGGCGCGCAGCACTGGCTCGAGGCGCCCGCGCACCAGGTCGTCCCCCAGGCTGCGCAGCGCTCCGTTGCCGAAGGACTGATCGTCGCCCCAGCGCGGCAACACGTTGCCGATGAGGAACTGCACCTGCACGCCACGACGCACGGCCGCGATGAAGGCGCGCTGCAGTTCGAGAATGGGCGGGAAGGTGTTGAGCACCACGACGCGTCGCCGCGCGCTGCGCACCAACTCGACCAGCGCGTCGAGCGAGTGCGCGTCGTCGAGCCCATCGTGCACCACCATGCGACAGGCCATCGCACCCTCGGAGCCGGCGGGCCGGAGCGGGAACGACGCGCCCCCAGCGTCCACCCAGTCGGTGAGGAACGAGCGATCGACGCGCTCGACGAGGGGGCCGCGCAGCGCGATGCCCGCGTCGATCCACGGCACGTCGTGATAGTCGGTGGTGGGCGTCAGGCGCAGCTCGCCGAAGCCGCGGTAATACGGCGCGCCGAGGTTGCGACCGGTGATGGTCGCCACGCGCCCATCGACGCAGAACAGCTTGCGGTGGTTGCGGCGCTTCAGATCCACCACGCGCGGGAGACCCGACACCGGCCGCACGGCGCGCACCTCGACGCCCGCGGCGCTCGCGAGGTGCTCGAGCAGCGGGTTCTTTCGACCGAAGGCGTCGTGCAGGCTGTAGAGCGCATCGACCAGCACGCGCACCGTCACGCCACGCGCAGCCGCCGCACGCATCGCCTCGACCACCTCAGCGGCGATCGGATCATCGTCGACCATGTACGACTGCCAATGCACCCGCTCGCGTGCGCTGGCGATGGCCGACAGCACCCGCTGGCGCGCCGCGACGTTGTCGAGCTCGAGCTCGACGTGGTGGCCGGACTCGAGGCGCGCTCCCGTCAGCACGTGCCAACGCTGCTCCGTGTCGGAAACGGTGACCGGCGGGCGGCTGAGTGGCGCAGACGGGCTTCGGGAACGAAGCGACGCGGCGGTCCACGTGGTCAACCAGGCCGAGGCCGGGACCTCATCTCGAGACGACACCAGCGCCACCACCGGCCAGCCATCACAGAGCAGGCGCAGCCCGAGGCGGAGCAGGCGCACCCCATCGACCGCGTCGGACACGTCGAAGGCGCCTCCGTCGTCGAGCAACGAGGTGGCGTCGATGACGGGAGGCCGGCCACCCCAGGGAACTGCGTCGGCGAACCGGGCCTGCAGGTTCGCGAGCGACTGCGCGGCGCGCAGGCGAACGACGACGATGGTGTGGTCGCGCGCGAAGGGCTCGACCTCGGTGAGGGCGTCGAGCGGAAATTCCGCGTCGAGGAGCACCAGCGGTCGATGGTCGAGCAACTCGACGCCGGCCACGGTGTGCTCCGCGCCCACGCCCGCGAGCGCGAAGGGCTTCAGCGGCTCGAAGTGCGAGGGGAGCGTGACGACGCCGTCGACGTGGCGGAAGGTGCCGAGGTCTTCGCGAGCCACCACGACGAACGCTTCATCGGGCCGCAGCGGCACCCGCCCCAACGTCCCGGTGCGCTCGAGGAGGACCTTCATCGGCTGCCCCGGCACGTGTACACACGCCGTCGCCGTCAACCGCTCGTCGGTGGCAGGCAACGCCTCGTGGTGGAGAACCAGCATCGGAAGTTCGGACTCCAGCAGCGCGCGGCTGCGGGCGAGACCGAGCATCAACTGCGCAGTCGACACCCCGCTCGTGGCGACGACGACCAGCGCTGCCTGGCGCGCATGCGCCTCGGCGATGAGCTCGTCGGGCGCGCCCGGATTTCCGACGAGCACCTCGAGCGGTTGGTGAAACAGCGAGCGCAAGAGCTGCTCGGTCGCCTCATCAGGCGACGCGCGCAAGGCCACCGAGAGCGAATTCACGCCAGGGAGCGCGCGCACCACCTCGGCAGTCGCAGCAAACTCGCGCGAATCTTCCTCGAGGGCGAGCGTGACGTGACCGCCGTCGGTGATGCGGCAACCAGCGCTGACCAGCAGCACGTCCACGTCGGCGCGCGCGACGAGCTGGAGCATCGCCCACGCACGGGCCGGAGCAGCGTGCCCCGGCCAGGGACCGAAGACGACCAGCGTGGCGCCGTGCCGCTCGGCGACGTGGTTGAGCTGACTGGAAGCGAGGCTCGCGCCGATGGACTCGTCGAGCGTCGCCGGCTCGAAGGTCTGGTGCACGCGAGCGAGGGCCGAGGCGCGCTCCGGGTGGTCCGCGAGCCACACCACGTGCAGGTGCGTGAGCGAAGGGCACCAGCGGCGGGCAAGCTCGAGCGTGGGCTCCAATGCCGCGGACGCCTCGAGCACCAGCACGACGCGCGTGTGGGTCATCGCGAGCCGGTGTCAGCCCGCGACGGTCATGGTGAACAGCCCGCGACCGATGGCCATCACGCCGCCGAAGATGAGCAGCAGCGCGCCAGCCACACCGACCAGCGGCAGCACGAGGCCCGGCGTCGGCTTGCGGCGATTGACCGACATGCAGACCTGCGCCACCACCGCCGCGAGGACCATCATCACGAAGTGGCCGATGAGCTGCGGGTAGTAGCGGCCCATCGCCACCAGCACGGTGCCGAGAATGACCTGCAGGTGCAGGCTCCCCGCGAAGGCGGCACCGAGCGCGCGGTGCGGCCGGCCGAAGGGCTTCTTGCGCGCCAGACCGATGACGAGAATCAGCACGTTCAGCGCGCCAAGCAGCAAGACGAGAAACCGCAGACCGGAGTGCGCATGGAAGATGGCGTTCATGACGGGCACGCACGTAACAGGTAAACAGGCGCCGTGGGGCGCCGGTCATTCCTTCTCCTGCTGGTGTTCGTGAGCGGCTGCGTCACCACGACCACGACTGTCACCAGGCCCGAGAAGCGCGACGTCACCGAGCTCGTGCAACTCGCCGGAGACGCCATCATCGTCAAAGAGCACATCTCGTTTCCGCACGGCAAAGCGGACATCGATGAGGGCTCCCTGGATTTGCTCGATCGTGTCGCTGAGATTCTGAAGACCACGCAGGCCATCACCAAACTGACGATCGAGGGTCACACCGACACGACCGGAGATCCGGACTTCAATCTCCCGCTGTCCGAGGCGCGCGCGCTCGCCGTGAAGAAGTACCTCGAGAGCAAAGGCGTCGCTCCCGATCGGCTCGAGGCGCGTGGCTTCGGCGCCGAGCAGCCGATGGACAGCAACGACACCGACGCCGGGCGCGCGAAGAACCGCCGCGTGGAGTTCAAGGTCACGCGCTGACGACGGTCTCGAGCAACGTGCCGCCGCGCTGAGACGCTTCGAGCGTGCCGCACGCCGCGCCGATGTCTTTTCCACCGGAATACCGACGGGCGATGGGCGCTTTGACGACCTGCAGATGGTCACGGAACGCGGCGAGCTCTTCGGCAGTCGGCGGCTGGTACTTGCCGGTCGGGTCGGTCACGTCGATGAGATCGATCATCACCGGCACGCCGTCGAACGCATCGCGCAGCGCTTCCGCATCCTCGCGGCCGACGTTGAAGCCGCTGATCATCACGTACGCGACCATCGCGCGGTTGCCGCTCTCCTTCGCGTACTGCTTGATTTCCTCGAGCAGCGTCGGAAGCGGCCACGTCTTCTCGACCGGCAACACGACCGCGCGCTTCTCGGGAATCGCCGAGGTCACCGAGAACGCGAGGCGGTACGGCAGCTGATCAGCGCGGTACTTGCGAATGCCCGGCACCCAGCCCGCGGTGGAGAACGTGATGCTCTTGCCCGAGATGGCGAGGCCGGCGGGGTGGCACATGATGCGCGCCGCGCGGGTGGTGTTCGCGTAGTTGAGCAGCGGCTCGCCCATGCCCATGAAGACCACGCCGCGCACGGGACGCTCGGCCTCGGCACGAATGACGAGCACCTGCTCGACGATCTCCCACGTCTCGAGGTTGCGCTGAAAGCCGAGCTTGCCGGTCATGCAGAAGTCGCATGCCAGCGCGCAGCCGACCTGGCTCGAGATGCAGACCACGTACTTGGTGTCGAAGAGCGGAATGCGCACCGCCTCGAAGCGCCCGCCGAGCGGAGACTCGAAGAGGTACTTCACGAAGCCGTCGTCAGCCTGACGGCGCTCGACGATCTTCAGCTTCGGCAATTCTCCGTTGGCCTGCACCCAGTCACGCACGCTCGCGCGCACCTGGGGTGCGGAGCGCACGTCACTCAAGTCCTTCGCACCGTGCGCGAAGATCGACGCGAACAGCTTGAGCTGCTCGGTGCGGTTCGGTGCCACGGGCTGGAGCGCCTCGCAGAAGCCGTCGAAGTCGTGGTTCTTGAGGTTGATCAACGCGGCGGCTTATTTCACAACGCCAGCTCATGAGCGAACGGGTCGCCTGCAAGAAGTGCGGGAAGTGGATGTTCCACCTCGCGCAGAAGTGCCCGCACTGTGGAGCGCCACAAGCAGAGGCCGTCGGCACCGACGAGGGCGTGCTCGAAATCGCCGCTCCCGCGAAGAAGGAGAAGAAGCCGGAGCTGCAGGTGTCCGCTGAAGAGGCACGCTCGCTCATCGCGCTCGAGGCCGCGAAGAATCCCAGCGAGAAGAAGCTCACCTTCCTCGACGTGGTGCAGGAATTGGTGATGTGGCGCGACGG
>JAEUJS010000416.1 GCA_016792935.1 Archangium sp.
TCCACGGCTCGTCGCCCGGGAACAGCGTCACTTCACGCAGCAACGACGCCACCGGAGCGCGCACCAACCGCCGCACCAGCTCGACCTGCGACGTCGGCTCGCCGGCCTCGGAGTCGACCGTGACGGCGAACAAGAAGCCCGGAGTCCAGCTCAGGTCGACGAGATGATCTGACTCGACGTCTTGCAATGCCGCGCCGAACAGCTGCTCACCGCGGGTCTCGAGAAAGCGCGCGACGGCCTCTTCCTTGCGGGCGAGGACGAGGGCGGCGAGTTCTCCACGCGGATCGCTCGTGCTCTGCAGCGCATCGGCGAGCACCGTGAGCGAAGACTCGTCGCGCGGATTGGCGCCGAGCGCCTCGAGCACGCCAGCGGGAATCTCGGGCCGGTAGCCCATGGCGCTGAGCTTCTTCACGAGGCCTGCGAAGCCGGTCTTCGCCGCAGCCGTCGTCTTGAACGGAGTGGTCGAACGCGATTCCTTGCCCTTCTTGGTCCACGAGGCGCGGACGGATTTCCCGGCAACGATTCCGTTCCAGAACTCGCCGCTGGGGTGAACGAGCCGCATTCGGGCTGAACACTCCAGACCGCCGCCGAGCGCACAATTCAGACACCTTCAGTCGAGCCGCTGACGCATCGCCGCCGCGAGTTCCGTGCGCCCAGCCTTCTCGAGTGCGTCAGCGGCAACCGAGAGCACGTGTCGCGGAGTCCATTCCTCACGGCCGACCGTGCGCTCGAATTCGGTCCACACCGCGAGCAGCGAAGCGTCGAGGCGAATGGCCGTCTTGCACCACATCACCGCGATGAGGAACCCGCCGAGCCGTGCGTGTTCTTCCGCCGCGCGCGCAGCCCACATCGCAGCTTCCGCGAGCGCACCTCGCGACTCCGCCTCGCGCGAGTTCCGCTCGGCCTCCGCCGCAGTCACAGCGCGCGCTCGTAGACGCGGAAGGTCTTCACGTGTTTCCCGCCCGTCGCCTGCAGCATGCGATTGACGAGCGTGTCGTCTTCCATCGCCCAGCCGAGCTCACCCGCCTGGTAGCCGAGCGACAGCGCCTGCGAAAACGTCTCGTAGCCGAGCAGCGCATCGATGCCGCGCCGCCGCCACCCGTCCTTGATGCCGAAGAGCAGCCCGCGGAGGCGATCAATGCTCCGCGCCTTCCACAACATCTTGGCCAGCCCGAAGGGGAAGAGGTACCCGCCCGCTTCCTTCTGCGCGAGGTGCGTGTCGGGCACGGTGATGGCGAAGCCGACGGCTTCCCCTTCGACTTCTGCAATCAGTGACAGCTCAGGTCGCAGCAACACCAGCGGCCGCAGCCGATTCACGATGCTCATGAACTCCGCGTGACTCATCGGAGCGAAGCCAAACCCCGTCGGCTTGAGCATGGTGTGAAAGATGGCCTGCATCTTCGAGAGGTCTGACTCCGGACGAACGAGATCCAACCGGCGCACCCGCACCTGACCGGTCTGCTTCACGCGGTCGGCGAACTTGCGGACCTTCTCGGGCACTCCCTGAATCGCCTGCACTTCGTAGGTGTAGAGGTCCTTCAGCTTCGTGAACCCGTTGGCCTCGAAGAGCACCGAATAGAACATCGGGTTGTACGGCATCATCATCGCCGGCACGCGCTCGTGGCCGTGCACCTGCAGCCCCGCGTCGTGGTGGAACGCGAGATTCACCGGACCCACGCAGCGCTTGACGCCTTGTCGCTTCAACCAACCGAGCGCCGCTTCGAAGAGCGCGGCCGCGAGGCCCGGGTCGTTCTGCGATTCGAACAAACCGACGAAGCCGTCCTGCGTGCCGTGAAAGCGGTTGTAGCGATCGTCCACCACGGCCGCGACGCGACCGACGACCTTTCCGCTTCGTCGCGCCAGGAAGTACACGCCGCGCGCCTCTTCGAAGTACGGGTTCTGTTTCGGGTCGAGGAACTCCCGCCGCTCCGCCACGATGGGTGGGACGAAGTGCTCATCGCCTGCGTAGTGATCCAGCTGGAAGCGGATGAACTCGTCGGTGGCGCGCGCTCCGGCGACCTCTTCGACCTGAACGTCAGGTGCCTTCGCTGCCAACCGCGGCGGAAGCGGCCTTGCCCCCAGCGCCGTCGCCCCCAGGGGCTCTGACCGCACCTTCGTCATGCGGAAACGATGTACGGGCGGCCCGTTTCGCAGTCAATTTGAGCAACCGATTGCTCAAAATCGCCGTTTGGAGTTCCGAATGGTTACTTCCGGTCGAAGGAGTTCGGAAAACGCGATCACACGCCTCACAGTGCCAATTTTCGTGATTTACGAGCAAATAATTGCTCACTCTGCACGGCTCAGGCTGCGTCACGCCCGAGCTTCAGAATGGCAGAACCCCATGATCTCCCCGCGTCATTCGCCCTTTTCGCACCCGCGACACCCCTCGTCTTCGCACTCTCAGCGCCGGGGCATCAACTTGACCATCCTCCGGCCACGAACGTATCTGCACCGCGCATTTTTCGCCCGCCACGGAGGCCGGAATGGCTACCTCGCAAACGCAGCGCCCTGACTACCCCACCCTCGTCGCCGCGCTCGACGCGCACCAGGGCCAGACGAAGTACGGCTACACGTTCCTTGATCGCGAGCAGGACGGGAACTTCTACAGCTTCGAGAAGCTGCGCGAAGAAGCGATGCGCCGCGCCGCGCACCTCCGCTCGTACGGTTTGAAGAAGGGCGACCGCGTCGCGATGGTCATCCCCGAGGGTGAAGACTTCGTGCCCACGTTCTTCGGAGCGGTCTGGGCCGGCATCGTCCCCGTTCCGCTCTACCCGCCGCTCTCGCTGGGCAAGCTCGACGCGTACGTCGACACGCTCATCGCCATCCTCAGCAAGGCCAAGCCGACCTACGTCATCACCTCGAGCAAGGTGCAGACCGTCATCTGGGGCGGCATCTCGAAGGTCGCCAGCATCAAGGGCGTCATCACCACCGAGGAGCTGCTCAAGCCGGCTCCGGAAGGCGCGAGCACTGAGAAGGCCGACGTCGGCGCCGACGACCTGTGCTTCCTGCAGTTCACGTCAGGCTCGACCTCGACGCCCAAGGGCGTGGCGGTCACGCACGGAAATCTCCGCGCGAACGCCTGGGCCATCATGGTCGACGGTCTGCAGAGCTCGCCGGAAGTGGATCACGGCGTCTCGTGGCTGCCGCTGTACCACGACATGGGGCTCATCGGCTTCGTGATTGCCCCGCTGTTCCACTGCGTGTCGGTGACCTTCATTCCCACGATGGCGTTCGTGCGCAACGCGACCATCTGGCTGCGCACCATTCACCGCGTGAAGGGCACCATCAGCTTCGCTCCGAACTTCGCGTACGCCCTGGCGGTGAAGCGCGCGAAGCCCGAGCAGATCGCGTCGTTGGATCTCTCGTCGATGCGCCACTTCGGTTGCGGCGCCGAGCCCATCAACTCGACCACCATGCGTCAGTTCGTCGAGACCTTCAGCAAGTCGGGTCTGAAGCCGAGCGCGATGTTGCCCTGCTACGGCATGGCAGAAGCGACGCTCGCCATCAGCTTCATCGGAGTGGAAGAGACCATCTCGACCGACATCATCGACACCGACGCGTACCAGAAGCACCGCCGCGCAGATCCGGTGCCCGTCGAGCAGCTCACCGCCGGCAAGGCGCAGGAGTTCGTGTGCTGCGGCAAGACGTTCGCGCGTCACGAGGTCGGCGTGTTCGACGACTCGGGCAAGCGCCTGGGTGACCGACAGATCGGCGAGCTCTGGGTGCGTGGCCCGTCGGTCGCGAAGGGCTACTACGAAGATCCGGAAGCGACGGAGCGCACGTTCGGCAACGGCTGGTTGAAGACCGGCGACTTCGGCTACGCGGCGAACGGCAACCTGTACATCACGGGTCGCAAGAAGGACATCATCATCATCAACGGCCGCAACTACGACCCGCAGCGCATGGAGTGGATCGTCGATGACCTTCCTGAAGTGCGGAAGGGCTCCGCCGTCGCGTTCTCCCGCCCTGGTCCGAACAGCGAAGAGCTGGTCATCGTCGTCGAGTCGCGCACGCCGAAACCGGAAGAGTTGAAGGAGCTCATCAAGCAGAAGATCTCCGAGAACCTGCAGCTGGTGCCCGCTGACGTGGTGCTGGCTCCGGTCGGCACGTTGCCCAAGACGTCGAGCGGCAAGCTGCAGCGCGCGAAGACGCGTCAGCAGTACCTCGACGACACCCTCGGCAAGGAAGGCGTGCGCACCGTCGGCGGCAACGCAGAGAAGGTCGTCGTCGCCAAACACGTCGCCAAGTCGCTCGTCGGCCGCGCGCAGCACCGCGCTCGCCGCGTGATGGAACACACCCTCGAGATCCGCTCGGTCGCCGACGCGATGGAGAAGCTCCGTCTCGCCAGCGACTACGCCCAGAAGCGCGTCACGCGGCTGCTCGGCTGATCAGTTCACGCATTCCCCCAACTCCAACCCCAACAGGAATCACCACCATGGCAACCGTCAACGTCACGCAGCTCTTCGCGCAGGCCGCTCTCGAAGTGAACGGCAAGAAGCTCGAGAACCTCTCGAAGGACACCGTCATCTCCAAGCTCGGCCTCGACTCGGTCGCGGTCATGGAGCTCGTCTCGTTCTTCGAAGAGAAGCTCAACATCCGCATGCCGGATGAAGACCTCGCGAAGGTGCAGACGCTCGGCGACCTCGGCGACGTCGTGAAGCGCCTCGTCCCCGCGGGCACCGAAGTCACGGTGTAACGGGACTCGCGCCATGAGCCCGTCGAAATCCGAGCACCGGGAAGCCATCGCCGTCGTCGGCATGGCGTGCCGTTTCCCTCACGCGAAGGATCTGCCCGCGCTCTGGCGCGTCATCTCGACGGGTGAAGTGACGTTCGAAGACATCGACGACACGCGGTGGAAGCACTCCGCCTTCTACGAGCCGACGGACGTGCGCGCGGTCGACAAGACCTACGTGCGCAAGGGCGCCTTCATCGACGGCGTCGACGAGTTCGCGGCGCTGCACTACGGCCTCGCGCCGCGTCGCGTGCAGGTGATGGACCCGCAGCACCGCCTCTGCATCGAGGCCACGCGCCAGGCGTTGCAGGACGCGGGCTACGACTCACGGCCGTACGACAAGTCGCGCACCGGTGTGTTCATCGGAGCGTCGGTCAGCGAATACAAAGACCTCATGACTGCGCGTCACCGTGCGCAGCAGGCCATCAACGGTGAGTTCGGCGACACGCTGGGCTCGTTCGAGGCCGAGGCCATCAAGGGCGCGGTGGCCGACGTCGTCCCCGGTCGCGCGTTCACCATTGCCGGCTCGCTGCTGAACATGATCGCCTGCTCGGTCGCGCAGACGTTCGACTTCAACGGCCCGGCGCTGAGCATCGACGCGGCGTGCTCGAGCGCGCTGGTCGCGATTCACGAAGCGACCGTCAACCTGCGCGCTCGCCAAATCAACGTCGCGGTCGCGGGTGGCGTGTACCTGAACCTCAACCCCGACAACCTCATCGGCTTCTCGCGCATCGGGGCGATCTCTCCTTCCGGCGCGTGCCGTCCGTTCGACGCGAAGGCCGACGGCTTCGTGATGGGCGAGGGTGTGGGACTCGTCGTGTTGAAGCGCCTCGACGATGCGATTCGCGATGGCGATCGCGTGTACGCGGTGCTCCGCGGCTCGGGCTGCAACAACGACGGCCGTGGTGAAGGCCCGATGACGCCGCGCCCCGAAGGTCAGCGCGACGCGATGTGGCGCGCGCACGCCGACTGCGACTTCCCGGTCGACACCATTTCCTACGTCGAGACGCACGGCACCGCGACGACGGTCGGCGACGTGGTCGAGGTCGGAGCGCTCAAGCACTTCTTCAACGAGCGCGCGGGCAAGACGTTCGAAGAGCCGTTCTGCAACCTCGGCAGCATCAAGGGCAACATCGGTCACACCATGTCGGCGGCCGGAGTCGCTGGCTTCATCAAGACCTGCCTGATGCTGCACCACGGGGTGATTCCTCCGCAGCCGGGCGTCGAGGAGATCAACCCCAAGCTCGACCTCGAGCACTCGCCGTTCCACATCGCGCGTGAAGCGAAGAAGTGGGACGTGCCGCTGCGTCGCGCCGCCGTCTCGTCGTTCGGTTTCGGCGGCACCAACGCGCACGTGCTGCTCGAAGAAGTGGTGAAGGACCCGCTCAAGGAATGGGTGCACAGCGAGCAGGCGCACTTGTTCCTGGTGAGCGCTCCGAATCATGCGTTGTTGCGTCAGCATGCGCGTGAGCTCGCCGCGGAGATCACCGAGCACTCGCTGATTCCTGCCGACGTCGCGCGCACGCTCGTTGCGCGTCAGGGTTTCGATTGCCGCGTCTCGTTCCTCGCGTCGTCGCGCGAAGAGCTGCTCGCGAAGTTGGTCGAGGTCGAGACGGGAGCGATTGCGCCGACGACGCCGGTGCCCGCGGAGCAGCGGCAGATCGCGTTTCTCTTCGCAGGTCAGGGCGCGCAGAAGACGGGCCTGCTGAAGGATCTCGTCGTTCGCTTCCCTGCGTTGCGCGCGAAGCTCGAGCAGTACGACCGCGCGGTCGCCGCGGAGCACGGCTTCTCGCTCATCGACGCGCTCTACCCGGGCCCGGGAACGGACCCGGTCGTCGCGCAGAAGCACCTCACGCAGACGCACGTGTGCCAGCCCGCCATGGCGGCGCTCGGAATCGCGCTCGGTGAGTTGCTGCTCGATTGCGGTGTCACGCCGACGCTCGCGCTCGGTCACTCGCTCGGAGAATTCGCCGCTGCCTCAGTCGCGGGAATGCTCTCCGGCGTCGACGCGGTGAAGCTCGTCGCCAAGCGTGGCGCGTTGATGAACGAGCTCAAGCTCACCGACCCGGGCGCGATGCTCGCGGTGATGGCCGAGCGCGCGCTCGTCGAGAAGCACCTCTATTCCATCAGCGGAGTCGTCGTCGCCAACCACAACCACCCGACGCAGGTGGTGCTCAGCGGAACGACGAAGGGCATCGAAGCGGCGCAGAAGGCGATGGACGCGGCGGGCCTCAAGAGCACGCGCCTCGATGTGAGCCACGCGTTCCACTCGCCGTTGATGGCGGGCATGGACGTGAAGATGGGCGCGGCGCTGTTGCCGATGGCGTTGCAGGAGCCGGGCAAGCACGGCCGTCCGAACGTGTCGTCGTGCATCACGGGAAAGACGTACGCGAGCGCGGCGGAGGCGAAGGAGATCTGGGTTCGCCACGCGACGTCTCCGGTGAACTTCGTCGATGCGCTGCAGACCTGCGCCGATGAAGGCACCACGCACTTCATTCAGGTCGGTGCAGGTGGCGCGTTGTTGTCGTTCGCGCGCGGTGTGGCGCCGAACGCGCAGGTGCACGCGCTCGCTCCGAACGAAGGCGGCGATGGTGGAGCGATGTTGCTCACCGCGCTCGGTCAGTTGTGGGTGAAGGGCGTGCCGGTGAACGCGGCGCCGCTCTTCGCTGGTACCGCGCTCGTCACGTTGCCGCCCACGCCGCTCGAAGTGCAGAAGTACTGGGCGATGGAGCGCACGGCGCGTCCTCCGCGTCCGGTGACGAAGGCTCCGATTCCGCAGCAGCAGGTCATGCCGATGGCGCAGCAGTTCGCGCGCCCGGTGCAGACGCACTTCATTCCGCAGCAGAAGGGACCCGTCGCCATGGACAACTTGCTCGCACTCTTCCAGCAGCAGATGCAGCTGATGCAGAGCCAGGCGGAGATGATGAAGCAGCAGGCCGCGGCCATCGCTGCGCTGACCGGCGGCGGAGATGCCTCGGCGCTGATGATGGCGCAGGCGCAGGCGGTTCCGATGCAGGCGCAGGGTGGAGCAGCCGTCGCCGTGCAGCCCGCTCCGGTCGTCATCGCGAAGCCGCCGGACTTCTCGAACCTCGTCGCGAAGAAGGAAGCGCCCGCGCCCGCTGCGGCGAAGACCAACGGAAACGGTTCACACGCGCTGCAGACGTCCGCGCCGGTTGCTGCGAAGGAAGAGCCCGCGAAGGTCTCCGTTCGTCCGCAGGTGCAGAAGATGGTCCTCGAGGCGGTCGCTCGCATCAGCGCGTTCCCGCTGCAGACGCTGAAGTTGGAGCAGACGCTCGTCGGTGAGCTCGGCTTCGACTCGCTGATGTTGGTCGAGCTCGATCAATCCGTCGGCAAGGCGTACCCGGCGGTCGGTGGCTTGCCGCGTGAGCTGTTCAGCAAGAACACCACCAGCGCGACGATCATCGATCACCTCGTCGGCGTGCTCGAGAAGGGCGTGACCGAGAAGAAGGAAGCGCCCACCGCGAACCTGCCGCTCGAGCGCTACGTGCCGACGGTCGTCGCTGCGCCGCTCGCTCCGCTGTCGGAGACGGTGCTCGCGTTCGATCGCGCGGTGCTCGTGGTGAAGGACGGCAAGGGCGTGGCTGAGGCGCTCGCCAGCAAGTTGAAGGCGGAAGGCGTCACCGTCGTCGTCGGCGATGTGAACTCTCCTGGAGAGTTCGGCGGCGTCATCAATTTCGTCAACCCCGGTTCGCCACCCAACGCCGTCGGCCCAGGGGGCTCTGTCGACTACCGCACCGCCTCGCGTGACGCGCTCGCGCTCGCGAAGAAGGTCGGCGGTGAGAAGGCGGAACTCTTCATCTCCGTCACCACGCTCGGTGGACAGCTCGGCATGTCGGCTCCGGTCGCGCGTGAATCGCTCGGTCAGGTCGGTGCGCTCGGCTTCACGCGCGCGCTCGCCTCCGAATGGAACGACGCGCTGGTGAAGGCCATCGACGTCGACGCGGCGCTCGGAGCGGAAGCCATCGCGCAGCACATCCTCGATGAGATCGCCTCAGGCGATCGCTGCGCGGAGGTCGGCTTCGACGCGAAGGGCCGTCACGCCGTCTCGCTGCAGGTCGCGAGCGTGTCCGCTTCCATCGGAGAGAAGGGCCTCGACGCGAAGTCGGTGGTCGTCATCACCGGCGGTGCGAAGGGCCTCGGCTTCAAGTTCGCGCGTGGTCTGGCGAAGAGCGGCGTGACGTTGGCGCTGACGGGCCGCACGAATCAGAACGAAGAGATCGGCAAGGCGCTCGCGCAGCTCACGACCGCCGGAGCGAAGGCCGCCACGTACCACCCGATGAACGTGCGCGACGCGGCGAGCGTGAAGACCGCCATCGACGCGATTCGCAAGCAGCACGGCCGCGTCGACGTGGTGGTGCACAACGCGGGTCTGCTCGCCGATGCGTTGATCGAAAAGAAGGACGCCGCGCAGCTCGACTCGGTGCTCGAGACGAAGGTCGGCGGCGCGCTCGCGCTCCTCGACGCGACGGCGACGGACAATCTCTCCGCGCTGGTGCTGATCAGCTCGTGGGCCGGCCGCTTCGGCAACGCAGCGCAGACCGACTACTCCGCGGCGAACGCGATGCTCTCGCGGCTCGCGGCTCCGTCGAAGACCACGCGCACCCTGGCCATCGACTTCCCGCCCTGGGAAGACTCGGAGATGGTGAAGAAGATTCCGGCCTTCAAGAAGGCGGAGCTGAAGGCTGACGGCGTCACGTTCCTCTCCGACGACGAAGGCGTGAAGGCGTTCCTCGGCGAAGTGAAGTCGGGCGTCGGTGAGGTGCTCGTCGGTCGCGGCTTGCCCGAGCGCACGCTGCTGCACCGCTCGAGCTTCCCGGTCTCGCGCTTGAACCACATCTATCTGAACGACCACACGATGGCCGGTCAGCGCGTGCTGCCGTTCGCGGCGGCGATGGATCACCTCGCGGCGGCGGCGATCGAAGCGAGCGGCAAGGTGGTGCTCGCCGGCAAGTTCACTCCGTTCGCGCTCTCTGATGTGAAGCTGCAGCGCGCGGTGCTCGTGCCCGACACCATCTGGCTCGAAACCAGCGTGAAGCAGAAGAGCAAGTCGCCGACGATGAACGTCACGCTCACGCAGGGCGGCGCTCCGTCGTACACGGGCACGGTCACGATTGGAGCGGACACCAACGTCGCTCCGACGCCGAAGGCCATGGCGCCGAGCTCACTGCCGATGTCGCTCAAGGATTTCTACGGCGGCTTCACGTTCCACGGTCCGCGGTTGCAGGGCATCACGCAGATCGACGCGCTGTCCGATGACGGTGTCGTTGGTTGGGTGAAGGGTTGCCGCCCGTCGGATTGGATCAAGGAGCCGCTGCGCACCGAGTGGAGCGTCGACCCGCTCATCCTCGACGCGTCGTTCCAGCTCGCCGGCTACTGGGCGTGGGTGAAGCAGCAGCGCGCGGGCTTTCCGGTTTCGCTCGGGCGTTTCGTGCAGCTCGCTCCGTTTGGGTTGGGGCCGCTGAAGGTCACCGTCACGTTCGAGTCGTCGAACGAAGACACGTTCTCCGGAACGCTGGTCTGGCAGAACGAGAAGGGCGCCGTCGTGGCGTACGCGACGGGCATGACGGCCGAGTTCAAGAAGCGCGATCCGCAGTTCAATACGGCGGCGAAGCCGGTTGCCGCTCCGGTCGTCGAGGAATCCGCTGAGCCGGTCGCGGAAGTCGTCGCGGTCTCAGGAGAAGTCGAAGAGTCGTCGTGGAATCCGGCGAAGTTCCCCGAGTACGAGGCGCTCAAGGAGCGCATGGCGATGGCCGAAGCGTTCGGCCTGCAGAACCCGTACTTCTCGGTGCACGAGGCCATCTGCGGAGACACCACCGTCGTCGGCGGCAAGCCGATGCTCAACTTCTCGTCGTACAACTACGTCGGCAACTCGGGCGACCCGGTGGTCAGCAAGGCCGCGCAAGATGCGATCGCGAAGTACGGCACGTCGGTCAGCGCGTCGCGCGTCGCTTCGGGTGAGAAGCCGCTCACGCTCGAGCTCGAGAAGGCGCTCGCGGAATTCTTCGGCACCGAAGACTCCATCGTCCTCGTGTCGGGTCACGCCACCAACGTCACCGTCATCGGTCACGTGTGCGGAGCGGGCGACCTCATCGTCCACGACGCGCTCGCGCACGACTCCATCATCCAGGGCGCGAAGTTGTCGGGAGCCAAGCGCCGCCCCTTCCCGCACAACGATTGGGAAGCGCTCGATCGCATGCTCACCAATCTGCGGCCGCACTACCGCCGTGTGCTCATCGCCATCGAAGGCACCTACTCGATGGACGGCGACATCCCCGAGCTGCCGAAGTTCATCGAGGTGAAGAAGAAGCACAAAGCGATGTTGCTGGTTGATGAAGCGCACTCCGCAGGTGTCGTCGGTCCCACGGGCCGCGGCATCGGAGAGCACTTCAACGTCAACCGCGCCGACGTCGACATGTGGATGGGCACGCTGTCGAAATCCTTCGCGAGCTGCGGCGGCTACATCGCGGGCAGCAAGGCGCTGGTCGAGTACTTGAAGTACACGACGCCGGGCTTCGTGTACTCGGTCGGCATTCCGCCTCCGAACGCGGCGGCTGCACTCGCAGCGACGCGGCAGATGCTCAAGCACCCCGAGCGCAGCAAGAAGGCGAAGGACAACGCCGCCTACTTCATCAAGCTGCTCAAGGAGCGCGGCCTCAACTCCGGCATGTCGAAGGACACGGCGGTCGTTCCGTTGATTGTCGGGAACTCCGTTCTCTGTCTGCAGTTGAGCGACTCGCTGAAGAAGCGCGGCATCAACGTGCAGCCGATTCTGTATCCGGCGGTGGAAGAAGATCAGGCGCGCCTGCGCTTCTTCCTCTCGTCGCTGCATTCACCCGAGCAGCTGCTCCTCACCGCGAACACGGCGAAGGAAGAGCTCGAACGTCTCACGCGCGAAATGAACGGCGACGCGGTCGCCTGACTCTCACCCCAAGGAAACAGCAATGACCTCGACTCAAGAAGAAGTGGAAATCGGCTACGACATCTCGAACGAGTTCTTCCGGCTCTGGCTGGACGAGCGCATGCACTACACGTCGGCGGTGTTCGACGACGAGCACACCACGCTCGAGCAGGCGCAGCGCAACAAGAGCCGTTGGCTCGCCGACTTCGCCGAAGTGAAGACCGACTCGCTGGTGCTCGACATCGGCTGCGGCTGGGGCGCGAACCTCGAGTACCTGGTGCTCGAGCGGAAGGTGAAGAACGCGCACGGCATCACGCTCTCGCGCGCGCAGGCCGATGAGATCACGCGTCGCAAGTTGCCGGGCGTGACGATGTGGGTCAGCGACTACAAGGATTTCGTTCCGGCCGAGAA
Organism: Archangium sp.; assembly: GCA_016792935.1. Taxonomy (GTDB): domain Bacteria; phylum Myxococcota; class Myxococcia; order Myxococcales; family Myxococcaceae; genus Archangium_A. The sequence continues at coordinate 12,063 of JAEUJS010000416.1, forward strand.
GTACGACGCGCTGGTGTCGATCGAGATGATCGATCACCTCGTCTCGCCGGCGCAGCAGCAGCAGGGCCTCGCGATTCCCATCTACCGCGACTACTTCAACAAGACGGCGAAGTGGGTGAAGCCGGGCTCGTGCTTCGGCTTCCAGGCGATTCTGCGCGACCGCGTGCCGCGCAAGCGTGAAGACCTCGCTGACCTGAAGTTCACCGCTGACGTCATCTTCCCCGGCGGTCTCAATCCCCGTCTCGAAGAGCTCGTCGCCGCGTGCGGTCAGAGCTGGGAAATCGTTCAGCTCAACACGCGCCGCGTCGACTACGGCAAGACGACGGCCGAGTGGCTCAAGCGCTTCCGCGCGAACAAAGAGAAGATCATGGCGTCGGGCTGGGGCTCGAAGGTGATGAGCAACGGCGAGACGGTGTGGACCAACTACGACCGCTACCTCTCGACGTGCGTGAAGGCGTTCGCCAACCACTGGTCAAGCGACGTGCAGATGAAGCTGCGCCTGAAGGACTGAGCTTCGCCTTCGCACTTTCGTGCGACGGTTGGCAGCCACGACGCGTCAGCAGAGGAACCCGAAAGGACTCCATGCTGACGCCGATTCGTTGGACCCGCGAAGCGAGAGCTGCACTCCACGGAGCGCGAACGCCGCACCCGCTCGACCCACCTGTTCCGACGCTCGAGCTCGCCTGGCAACGCGTGGTGGCGCTCGATGGTCAGTACCCGGAAGTGAAGAAGACATGGCGAACGTTTCCCCGCGCGGCGCGGTGGCTCACGGCGGTGCGCGCGAGCTTCGATGCCGCGGTGCGCCCGGTGAAGCTGACGCTCGAGCACGAGGTGCTGCGGCTGGCGATGGTGCACACCATCGATTTTCTCCGTCGCTCCTCGCGTCCGTTTCAGCTGCCGGCGCGCGAGTTGGTGGATTTCTGGGTCGCCAGCGCCGGTGTCGAGTTCGTGCTCGACGTCATCGAGGCGCCTCACCTCTTCAGCATTCAGGTCGACCTCTCTTCCGGCTTTGACGCAGAGTTCGTGAAGCCTCGCGAGCGCGGAAGCTTCGTGCCCGGTCACTACCTCATCGCCGTACCGCTGCTCCGTGCCCTCCGCCCACACGTTCTCCGCCTCGATGAGCACGCGTACGGGAAGGTGAAGAAGCGAGCCGAGCGGCTGGAGAAGCGCCTCGTCGCCTCAAAGCACGGGGACGACCGCACGTTGTTCGACGTGTTCTGCTTCGCCTTCGCCCGCGAGGAGAAGTGGGTGAACATCGCGGCGCGCCGCATGTGCAAGCCAGGCAGCTCCATTCACGACGGCGGGTTGATTCTGAGTTCAGTGACCGATGCCTCGCTGGCGTTGCAGGTCGCGAAGGCGTGCCGGCAGTTGCTCCCGGAACTCGCCGCTCCGTTCGCGTTCGATGTGGTCGAGAGCCTCGGGCGCGCCGCGCAGCCCGTGCTGGAGCTCGCGCTCACGCACCCGGCGAAGGCAGCACAGAAGAGGAACTTGAGAGCCGCGCTGAAGCTCTGCGCAGCGTGAATCCTCGAGCATCACTCGAAGCACACGAGAACCAACGCTCGGCGCCGCAGCCCTTGCGTGCTTCGGCTTCGGTCGAGCGTCGCTTGCGGCTGCACTTTCTTCGTGTCGAGTGATGGCGCGCGAGTTCCGCTGGCCTCGGTGATGCAACGACTCCCGCGCCGGAGGAGTCACCATGCATCGTCGTACCGCCGTCGTCCCCGCAATCTTCGCGTCCATCTTCTTTGCCTGCGGCGCCATGCCGACACCCGATGGCGGTGTCGATGCCGGTGAGCAGCCCTGTCTCGCCTTTCCCAGGCGCATCGACGCGAATTACACCGTCGAGAAGGGCTGCTGGTTGGTGCTCGAGACGCCGACCATCGCCGCCGCGGTGACGGTGACGGTCAGACCCGGCGCGCGGTTGATCTTCTCGGCCGGCACGCGCCTCGCCTTCTCGGCTGAGCAGGTGTTGAACGCAGTGGGCACCGAGAGCGAGCCCATCCTCTTCACCGGCGCGAGTCCGGTACGCGGCTTCTGGAAGGGCTTGCGCTTCGACGGCACCACCGCCGCCAGCACGCTCGAGTGGGTCACCGTCGAGTACGGCGGAGAGACCACCGGCGACGCTGAGGCCGCCAACGTGAAGCTCACTGCCGACAGCCGCGGCGCGCGCGTCGGCTTCTCGCACGTCACGCTGCGCGAGAGTCAGGGCTACGGCCTGTGGCTCGCCGGGAGCGCGGTGCTGCCCACCTTCACGGCCAACACCTTGACCGCCAACACGCTGGAGCCGCTGAACATCGACGCCGAGACCGTCGGGCGCCTCGACGCAGCGTCGGTCTTCACCGGCAACGGGAAGGACGAGATCAAGGTGCGCTCGTATCGGCTCACCAACTCGGGGACGTGGCTGAACTTCGGCGTGCCGTACCACCTGACCAGTGACCTCGCGTCGCTCGGTTCGGGGCAGCTCACCTTGAGCGCCGGCGTGAAGGTCATCTTCCCGCCGGAAGGTGCGCTCACCATCTCGGGTGATGCGGCGGCGCTCATCACCGAAGGCACCGCGGCCAACCCGGTGGTGCTGACCGGCGAGACGCAGGCGCGGGGCGCATGGGAAGGCGTGGTGTTCGACGGCAGCAACAACACCGTCAACCAGCTGAAGTACACGCGCGTGGAATACGCGGGCAACACCTCGTCGGACACCAAGGCGGCGGGCGTGGTGCTGCGCGCCGACAGCCACGGCGTGGCGGTGAAGATCGATCACCTCGTAGTGCGCGACAGCCAGGGCTATGGCCTGCGGTTGGCCGCGAGCGCGCGCACTGACGTCACCTCGAGCACTTTCACCGCCAACGCGCTGGGCGCGGTGCTCACCGATTCCAACGCCGCGCACCAGCTCGCGCCCGACTCGGTCTTCACCGGCAACGACGTCGATCGCGTGTTCGTCGAGGGCATGTGGGTCAGCGGCGCGGTGGTCTGGCAGGACCTTGGCGTGCCGTACGTCTTCACCGGCGTCTCGGTCTCACCGCAGGCGGTGTGGACGCTCGCGGCCGGCGTGGTGCTCGAGATGCGGCCGCAGACGCGCATCGACGTCGGTGGTGACGCGGCCGGCTTCCACTGCGCGGGCACGGCGACCAGACCGGTGGTCATCACCGGCACCCAGAAGACCAACGGCTCGTGGGACGGCATCGACTTCGACACCACGCTCAACGCCGAGAACGTGTTCGACAACTGCATCGTGGAATACGGCGGAGGCGGCACGCGCTTCGGCTGGCACGGGATGATCAACTCCCGCTCCGACAGCCACGGCGTGCGTGTGTCGGTGACCAACAGCACCATTCGCCACAGCGCGACCTGGGGCATCTACTTCAATCGCGCGCAGCTCGGCGCCGTCACCGGCAACACGTACCTCGACAACGCGCAGGGCGACTACTTCCACGAGCCGTGATTTCCGTTGAACGTCATACGTAGAGCCGGCGAACGACGGCGTGTCGTTGGGGTCCTTGCTGAGCTGATTTTCTGAGCCTCTTTTTCCGCCCCCTGCGCGTTGCGTGGTGGAGGCGACATGAACACCACACGAGCAGTCTTGCTCTGGGCCGCGCTCTGTCTGAGCGCAGCTGGATGCAATTGCGGAATGCCCCCTGCGGGCGATGACGGCGGTACCGGCGGCGGCGCAGCGACAGGCGGCGGAGCTCCCACAGGCGGCGGTTCGGCGACCGGTGGCGGCACTGCGACTGGCGGTGGTGCGCCAACCGGCGGCGGTGCACCCAGCGGCGGCGGCTCTCCGACCGGCGGCGGCGGCATGACCGTCAGCGGGAACGTCGTGCAGTTCTCCTCAGCCGCGGGCCGCACCAGCAACGGTGGACTCACCGCCGACGTGCAGCTCGGCATCGCGCCCAGCGCCCTGCGCGCGAGCGGCGGAACCATCACCCTCGAAGGCTCGGCAGTCCTCACTCCATGAAGTCCACGAAAGGCACCACGATGAAAACGATCGCACTCGCAGTCGCCGTCATCGCGAGCACTGCGCTCGCGCAGAACGTCCCGCAGCAGGTCTCGCTCACCGCGCGGTTGTCGAACGCGGGCGCGCCGCTCACGGGAAGTCACACGCTGTTGCTCAAGCTCTTCGACACGCCCACCGGCGGCGCCGAGATGTGGAGCGAGTCCGCCCTCGCCACCGCCGACAACGGCCTCGTCGCGCTCAACCTCGGAGCGCAATCACCACTCACGCCCGCCATCCTCGACGGCCGCGCGCTGTTCGTCGAAGTGAGCGTCGATGGTCAGGTGCTCGCTCCGCGTCTGCCCGTGGTGAGCGTGCCGTACGCGGTGCGCTCTTCCATCTCGGCCAGCGCGGCGACGCTCGGAAATCTCGCGCCCGGTGACGTCGCGCTGTCGACGCACACGCACGCCGGCACCTATCTCCCGGTCGGACCGGTGCTCACCTGCATGGGCACCGACAAGGTCGTCGGTCTCAACGCGAACGGCTCGGTCATCTGCGCGGTCGATGCGGGCGGCACCACGTACACCGCGGGCAGCGGCATCAACATCAACGGCTCGAGCATCGCGGTGGCGTACGCGGGCAGCGGCACGGCGCTGACGTCGGCGCGGTCTGATCACAACCACGGCGGCACCTATCTCCCGCTCGGCGCGGTGCAGACCTGCGGCGGCACGCAGAAGATGACGGGCTACAACACCAACGGCTCCGTGCTCTGCGCTCCCGACATCGACACCGACACCAACACCACCTACGGCGCAGGCACCGGGCTTTCGCTCTCCGGCACGACGTTCAACGTGCAGCTCGCCGGGAGCGGCTCGTCGTCGACCGTCGCGCGCTCCGACCACGGCCACGGTTACCTCTGCCCGTCGGGCTACCTCTCGCACTGGTTCCCCGGCGGCTCACCCGAAGGCACGAAGGTGCTGTGCACGCGGGCGGTGACGTCGAGCGTGACCTGGCCGGCGGCCGTGCGTGCGTGCGCGACGACCTACGGCAGCGGGCGGCTGTGCACGATTCAGGAGCTCACCATCGCGCGCATGCCGACGATTCCTTCGCACACGCAGGAAACGCTGAACTCGGGCTACTGGCTCGCAGATCGCCTCGCTGACGATTCCGTCGCCGTGACCAACGGCACGAGCGGCGACAACTTCGACGCCCAGCAGGACCCGCTCACCACCGCGACGGGCTACTACTGCTGCACCGACGGAAATTTCTTCCGCTGAGCTGAGCGGCTGCAACTTTTCGCGGGCTCACGTGTTCTGCTCTGACACGTGAGCTCGCTCCTTCTCGCAGGCCTTCTCCTCGCGGCGCCGTACGACCCGCTCGCTGTCGATGCGAGTCGGGCCAACGCGGTCGAAGTGCAGACCTTCACGGTCACCGACGCCGCGCGCAAACGAGACATCCCGATTCGGGTCTATCTGCCGAAGTCGAAGGAACCCGCGCCGGTGTTGCTCTTCAGCCACGGCCTCGGCGGCAGCAACGAGAACAACGTCTTCCTCGCCAAACACTGGGCGCAGCGGGGCTACGTCGCGGTCTTCATCCAACACCAGGGCAGCGACACCAGCGTGTGGAAAGACAAACCGCTCCTGCAGCGCATGAAGGCGATGCGGGACGCTGCGAGCCCGGAGAATTTCTTCCTTCGCGTCGCCGATGTGCCCGCGGTGCTCGACGCACTGCCGGGCCTGCTGAAGGAACGCATCGACCTCACCAGGGTCGGTATGAGCGGCCATTCCTTCGGAGCCGTCACCACGCAAGCCGTCTCCGGCCAGCACTTCCCCGCGGCGGAGAAGGACTTCACCGACGTGCGCATCAAGGCCGCGGTGGCGTTCTCTCCGATGGTGCCCAGGCGCGGCGATGCGAAAGAGGCGTTCAGCAAGGTGTCGCTGCCGTGGTTGTTGATGACGGGCACCAAAGACCAATCGCTCATCGCGAGCGACACCGCGGAGTCGCGACGCGGCGTCTACACGGCGCTCCCGCCGGGCAGCAAATACGAGCTGGTGCTCGAGAACGGTGAGCACTCGGCGTTCTCAGATCGCGCGTTGCCGGGAGATCAGCAGCAGCGAAACCCCAACCACCACAAGCTGATGCTCGCGTTCACGACGGCGTTCTTCGACGCGTACCTGCGCGGAGACGCCGACGCGCGCGCGTGGCTCGACGGTGACGGCGCGACGAAGCTGCTCGAGCCGAAAGACCAGTGGCAGCACAAGTAGTCAGCGCGCGGGTGGTGGAACCGCGAGTGGAGTTCACCGCCGCTCGAGGGCGCGCACGATTGCGTCGAGCGCGACGGGCGGAATCGTGTGGTTCTCGCGGTGTTGCACGAAGTCGACTTCTCGCCCGCGCTTCGTCAAGGCGCTGACCAGCGCCACGCTGTTCGCGAAGGAGCACAACTGGTCGTCAAGGCCGTGCGCCACCGTGACGACCACGTCGTCGCGCTCGGCGAGCGTTTCGAGATCCTCAAAGGCGCACCCCGACATCACCACGAGGCCGGTCACCGAAGCGTCGTGTGTGGCGACTTGCTCTGCGAGATCGGCCCCGCGACTGAAGCCGGCCATCACCACGCGCAGCTGGGGCTGACGCGCGCGCCAGCTGGCGATGAGCTTGCGGACCCGGGACACGCTCTCACGCTGTTCCTCGTCGGTCTCACCCCACCCGCGGCCAGTCAGCGCACTGAAGGGGCCGTTGACCATCACGACGCTGGTGTCCTTCCCCAGCCCGCGATGGCGAAGCTCGTCGACTATCCAGTCGGTCGTCGAGATGGAGCCGCCACTCCCATGCAGCATCACCAGGACCTGGTTCGCGCGCTCGGGCGCAGGCCCGTCGGTGCTGGTGGCGAGCGGGAGCATCGACGGGCGGTGGCCGCACTTCGCAACCCACACACCGAGGAGCAACAGCACCACCACGCCCAGCGTCAGCTTTTCCTTCATCGCCAGACCATCGCCGCGCTCTGGCTGGGCAGCAACACTCCGTCACTTCTGCGCGTCGGGCTCGAAGCGATTGATGGCGTTGTCCTGCGCGGGGAACGTCTTCAAGTAGTCCCAGATGGCTCCGAGATCGGCCTCGGTCATTCCCGCGTAGGCGGCCCACGGCATCACGGTGTTCATGTCCCGGGGTCCGGGCTTCGCGAGCTGTTCGATCGCCGCGCGGTCGGCGCCCTTGAAGCGCGCGATGAACACCTCCCGCGACCACGTTCCGATTCCGGTGCGCGGATCCATCGAGATGTTCGGAGTGCGAATCACTCCCGGCCCGCGCACGAGGCTCGTCAGCTCAACGCCCGCGTTCGGTTTCGGAAACTCGTGGCCACCCGCCCATTCCTTGCCCTTCACGACTTGATCGAACTTCGTCATCGGAGAGTGGCACCACAGACAGCCCGCGATGGTCGCGAGGTACTTGCCGGTGGCGACGGTGTCTTCGCTCGGAGGCGCGCGTTCCACGAGGTGCGCTTCGATGGGCATGATGTTCACGATGAACGGCTCGACGGGGAAGGGCAGCTTTCTCGCCGGGACTTCTCCGGGCGGCAAAGCCCCCTGGGGCGACGCCGTAGGGTGGGGAAGCGGAGGCAGCGCGCGCAGGTACGCGATGATGGCGCGCGCGTCGTCGACCGAGAGTGCGTTGTACTGGTCGTACGGCATGGCCAGCATCAGCGAGTGACCGTCGCGCCCGATGCCGCTCACGAACGCGCGCTGCAATTCGGCGTCGCTCCATTCGCTCAGATGTGTCGGCGTGAGATTCGGAGCCCACATCACGACGCGCGGCGGCCAGTAGCCGAACACCATGCCGACGTCGGCGCCTTCTCCATACCGCTCGCGCAGAGGCAGGCCAGAGAAGAACGAGAAGTCGCGCGGCGTGTGACACGACATGCAGACGCCGACGTTCTCCGCGAGGTAACGACCGCGCTCGATGAGCGGCGCGTCGTCACGCGGCACCGCGCGCACCTCGGGCAGTGGAATGTTCTTCTGACAAGCCGCGAAGCAGAGCAGCAGCACCGCGATCGCGACGGGTGATCGAGCGTTCACCGCGCTCACCAGCTGTTCGCGCAGTTCGCGTACGTGGTGTCGGTGCAGCAGAAGCCCGTCGTCGCGTTACAGAACGGCGCGCTCCCACCGCAGTCGGTGTTCACCGCGCACGCCGGCCACACCACGTTGCCGGTTCCGTTGCTGTTCGCGAAGCACGTGTACCCACTGCGTCCACCCGGAGCGAGCTGCCCCACCGTCGCGCACGTCCCCGTGCAGAACTGACGCATGCCGCCATCGCTCAGCGGGTAGTCGATCATCGAACGGCCCGCGCTCTGGCACCACGCACCGCTTGGCTCAGGTCCGGTGTCGATGAGGCAGTAGCCACCCGGCAGCGTCGTCACGCACTGCGCGAGGATCGGATCCGGCGGATTTTCACACTGCGTGTCGGTGGTGCACGCGATGCCGGCCTTCGACGGCAACCCGCCACCGGTGAACGTGCGGCCCATCGTCATCCAACAACCCGGCAGCGGATTGGGGAGCGTGAACGGCTCGGCATAGATGCACTCGAGCCCACCCGTGCACTGACCTGCGCCCGAGCAGCTGCGTGTGCAGAAGCGATCCACCTCGTTGAAGAGGTACGGAATCGAAGACATGCCGCCCGCGCACGTCGCGCCGTTCGGACACGTCCCCGTCCCCGAGCACGGCAACGTGCAGAAGCCCTGAGGGTACGCCGTCGGCGCGTTGCCTTGATACGGACTCGTCTGCGTCTTGCACGTCGCGCCCGCACCGAGCGATGCGCACTGCGAAGTCGTGGTGCACGCGGAGCCGACGGTCACGCCGCTGCCTCCACCCGTCGTTCCGCCGCCAGTCGTTCCACCGCCGGTACCGCCACCCGTCGCGCCGCCACCGCCCGTGCCGCCCTGGCACAGATAGTTCACGCAGTTCTGACCCATGCCGCACGTCGCGCACGTGACGCCGTTGCGGCCGCAGAAGGAGTTGGTGCCTGAGTTCGCGAGCGAGATGCAGACGTTGCCAGTCGCGATGCATCCGTCGCAGCCGCCACCGCCGCCCGTTGCTCCACCGCCCGTCGTGCCGCCGCCCGTCGTGCCGCCGCCCGTCGTTCCACCGCCGGTCGTTCCGCCACCGGTCGTGCCACCGCCCGTCGTTCCTCCGCCGTTCGTTCCTCCACCTTGACCACCGCCGCCGCCCTGGCCGCCACCACCGCCGATGTTGTTCGCCATGCACACGCCGAGGTTGCACGCGGTGCCGAGCTGACAAGTCGCGCACGTACCACCGAGCTGTCCGCACGCGCTGGCGCTGTTGCCCAGCTGACAGTCACCCTTCGTGTCGCAGCAGCCGGTCGAACACGTCGCGGCGGAACACGGTTTGGGTCCACACGCAGGAGACAGCGCCAGCAGGAAGCCGAGCGCAAAGCCAAGAGCCACGGGTTTCAAGGACATGGGCGAGCCACACTACCCGCAGAATTCCTGCTGTCACGAACGTGCGGGGCCATCCGTGGAATGCGCATGAACGCCAATGACACACAGAAATTCGACCTCATCGTGGTGGGCGGCGGGCTCGGTGGACTCCTGACGGCAGCGCGCGCGGCGAAGGCAGGTCGTCGCGTGGTGGTGCTCGAGCAGGCGCAGGAACTCGGTGGCTTCGGTCGCAGCCCCGAGCTCGGTGGGCGGCCGGTCAACCTCGGTCCGCACGCCATCTACCTCGACGGTCCCGCGGAGAAGGCGCTCCTCGAGCTCGGCGTGGAGCTGAAGGGCTTCATCCCGGGCGCCGCCGGTTTCTTCGAGTCGAACGGCGAGCTGTTGCCGCTGCCGACGACGGCGCTCGGGTTGCTGACCGCTCCCTGGCTGACGTGGAGAGAGCGCGTCGAGCTCGCGTGGTCGATGCGTGAAGTGCTCGGCGCTCCGAAGGCTGGAGTGCGTGTGAGCGATTGGCTCGCCGGTCTCCGCTCGGAGCGAGTGCGCGCGTTCTTCGCGTCGCTGATTCGGGTGAGCACGTACTGCAACGCGAACGACGTGCTGACGACGAAGCTCGCGTTCGCACAGCTGAAGTCGGTGCTCAGCCCGAGCGCGCGCGGCGTGCTGTACCTCGATGGTGGTTGGCAGAGCGTGGTGAACCAACTCGAGGTCATCGCGAAACAGCTCGGTGTCCGAATCCGTACGGGCGCGAAAGCGAACTCCCTCTCCCTCGGGGAGAGGGTTGGGGGTGAGGGAGCGCATCCTCGCATCACGCTCTCCGACGGCACGACGCTGGGAGGAGACGAGATCGCACTCGCCCTTCCACTCGCCGCCGCAGCGAAGCTCACGGGAGACGCCGCGCTGAAGACGCGCGCTGAGAACGCGAAGCCCGTGCGCGCCGCCTGTCTCGATCTCGTCCTGAAGAAGCTCCCGAAGCCCGAACGTCGTCTCGTGCTCGGGCTCGAGCAGCCGACGTATTTCTCCGTGCACTCCGCGCCCGAGACGAAGGAGAACATCCGCGTGCACGTGGCCTGGTACCTCGCTCCTGACGACGCGACCGACGCGCAAATGGAGCGCACGCTCGAAGCGTTCGTCGATCGAATTCAGCCGGGTTGGCGTGACGAGCTCGTCGGTCGGCGTTACTTCCCGCACCTGCGCGTGATGGAAGATGTGCCGCGCGAGGCGACGACGACGCTGGCCGCGCCGCTGCATCTCATCTCGACCGTGGCGACGACGCGCTTCCTCTTCGACGCCATCGCGCAAAGCGGAAGCTCCCTCTCCCTCGGGGAGAGGGTTGGGGTGAGGGAGCAAGTCCTCCCATGAGCTCAGCGCTCGAAGCCGCGCACCGCAGCCACGCGCGCTCTCTCTGGGCGCTCTGCTACCGCATGACAGGAGTCGCCGCCGACGCCGAAGAGCTCGTGCAAGACACCTTCGTCCGCGCGCTCGAAGCGAAGCCGAACGAAGACGAGCCACTTGCCGGCTATCTCTTTCGCGTCGCGACACGGCTGTCGATCGATCGCCTCCGTCGCCGTCAGACTGAGGGCTACAAAGGTCCGTGGCTCCCATCACCGGTGCCAGACGACGCGCTCGAGTTCCAACAAGCTCCCGCGAGCGCCCGCTACGAAGTGCTCGAGAGCGCGAGCTTCGCGTTTCTCCTCGCGCTCGAGGCGCTCTCACCCGAGCAGCGCGCAGCCGTGGTGCTCGGAGACGTGTTCGATCTCTCCGCGAAAGAAGTCGGCGCGTGCCTCGGGCTCGAAGAAGCCAACGTGCGCCAACTCCAGCACCGCGCTCGCAAAGCGCTCGAGCGCTACGACACCGAACGCATCAAGTGCGACGACGAGACCCGCGAACGCACGCGCGCGGCGATGGAAGGCTTCTTCTTCTCACTCGCCACCGGAGACGTCGAAGGCGCGAAGAAGTGGCTCGCCGATGACGTGCAGGTCTTGAGCGACGGAGCCGGCGTCTTCCACGCCGCGATGGTTCCGATTCACGGGCCCGACCGCACCACGCTCTTCTTCTCGCGCCTGATGCAGCTGCGCGAAGTGCTCACGTCCGACGTGAAGCGCGTCAATGGAACGTGGGCCGTCGACGCGACGTTCGCGCTCAAGCTCGAGAAAGACCCTCCGCGCGGCGTGACGTGCGTGCAGCTCGACGCCGCCGGAAAGATCGCCGTCATCTATTCCATCGTCGCGCCCGCCAAGCTCACCGCCCCGACGCCGTGAACTTGAGGCCGACCTTCACCTTCACGCTCTGGCCGCCCTTCGGCCTGGGGAAGACCCAGGTGCGGAAGCGCCCAGCGAGGCAGCTCTTCAGCGCGTCGTTGCTCATCGTGGACTCGGCGACGTTGCTCGACGTCACCGTTCCCGACGCGTTGATCTCGAACTCCATCGTCACGTGGCCTTCGAGCGCCGGGTTCGCCGAGAGCTGCGATTCGTAGCAGTAGCGCGGCTGACCACGGTTGGCGTGAATCACCTTCTTCACGAGCTCGGCGTCGAGCGGGCCCGTCACGACCGGCGTCTCGATCTCCAGTGACTTCACGCCCGGAGTCGTCACGTACGTCACGCCTTCTTCTTCCGCGGGCGCAGGCGGCGGCGTGGGGAGCGGCCTGGG
>JAEUJS010000442.1 GCA_016792935.1 Archangium sp.
GTTGGTGTCGATGACCACCGGAGCGCTCACCGTGCCGGCCGCGTTCACCGTCACCGCGAGCAGGTCGCCGTCGATGGGGCCCGTCGTCGGAGCAGTGCGCCGCATGTACGCGATGACCGCGTCCTTGTCCTTGAACGACAGCGACGAGAAGAGACCGACGCCCGGGAAGACCTGCTGCAGGTTCGGCGGCGTGAAGTTGTCGGCGCACACGTTGTTGCCGTTCACGTTCACGCACGACTGATCGCTCGCGTTGCAGCCGGTGCAGCCCGTGCCCGCCATCAAACACGCGGGGCCGGTGCCGGGGTCGGCGCAGATGCCGGTGCACGCGTCGCAGATGGGAGGCGGACGCGACGCGCACGCGATGGTCTTGATCGTCCAGTCGGCGCTGCTCGCGGGGTTGGCGTTGTTGGCGCGGGCGAACTTGAGCGCGGTGATGTACTTCACCGCTCCCATCGGGCGCGGCGTCGGGCAGTCCATGATGTTGAACGCCGCCTCTCCGCCCTTCTGGAAGTACGAGATGCCAGGCACGCCCACGTCATCGACGGCGATCGACGTGTAGAGGCCGAGGTCGGCCGCGGTGCCGTCGACGCGGTGGTTGGTCCACGTGCCGGCGGTGCTGCGCACGGCGACCTTCAAGTCACCGTTCGCCACGTCGTAGTAGCTGACGAAGACCTTGCCGCCGGTGGAGACGATGTCCGAGTAGCGGCCGACGTCGGGGCCGGGCTCGATGACGCCGCCGCGCGCTCCTGACGGGCCGTACTTCACGGTCGCGCTCGGCACGCCGTCGACGTACTCGGTCGCCAGCTTTTTCCCTGTGAGGTCGTACTTCACGACCACGAGATCGCCGAACTGGCCGTCGTATTCCGAGACGTAGACCGCGTTGCCCGGGTCAGCGGTGATGGCCGAGAAGCGGCCGAGGTCGTTGCTGCGCAGGCCCGGCAGTTCGGCGCACACGCACGCGACGTTGGGGAGCACGCACGAGTCCCAGATGTTGCGCGGGTCGTTGAACGTCGCGATGAACCCCGGAGCGCAGCTCATCGGGCACGCCGCCGACGCGCGGTCGACGGGGTTCGCGTAATCCTGGCAGCGGTCGATGGTGGGCACGCACGCCTTGCCCGGCTCGCACGTGCCGTTGCACGGGAGATCGGCCATGCACTCGCCCTGGAAGCACGACTGGCCTTCGGGGCACTCACCGAGCGCGCCGCACACGTGGAAGCGGCAGCGCTGCGATGAGCCGTAGGTGTCGGTGTACGTCTCGCAGAAGCGATCGCCCTTGTCGCCGCAGTCGGAATCGCGCTGGCAGTTGATCGCCTTGTCGAAGCACTTCTTGCGATCGACCGGGCACGTCTGGCCGGGGCAGCAATCAGCCTCGGTGGTGCACGCGCGATCCTTGAACTGGCAGCACATCAGGCCTTCGGTGTCTTTCACCGCGAGACAGCCGAAGTGCTCTCCACACTCGCTGTTGTCCAGGCACGCGTTGGGGCGATCAGCCTGCGCACCCGCGACGCCGACACATTGATCCTTCGGCATCACCTTCACCGGGTTGCAGTCACACCCGGCGACGACGAGCGAAAGAGACACCACACCCAGAAGGAAGAAACGGGAGTGAGACATGCCGGTCACCCTACACGAGACACGGGCGTCAGGGTGAGTCAGCCGCCATCAATTCCCAACCGGCGCAAATGGTGCTGTCGCCGCGACACCTCTGCCGGTCGTGCGGGTGGCTGGCAGGCGTCTCCGAGCGCGAGGCTCTCTTCGGCTTCGAGGATCAATCCGCCATCTGCGCAGCTGAGGACTCTGGTGGCGAACTGAACGTCACATGCGCGACCGGAAGGGTGCGTGAAGCGCGTGAACGTGAAGCCGACGAAGCCTGCGTCGGTGCGGTTCAATTCGATGCGCGCGGTCGGCAACTCGTTCGCGTTCGGGAGACCTGCATCCTCGAGCGAAGGAGGCGGACCCGCATCGACCCCACCGTCGGGTTTGCGAAACTTGCGAGGAGAAAAGCCAGCATCCACCACGACGCGGTGGTGCACGAGGAACGTCAGCGCTCCGCCGTCGTCTTCAGCTTCGTAGCGCCAGGTCTGATCAGCCGAGTGAAGCCACGTTCCGCTCTGCACATCGAGGCAGCCCTCGGGCACCACGACGCTCGGCGCAGGCGGAGGCGGAGGCTGGGGCGGCGTCTGCGTGGTGGTGACGCACGTGGCGAGCGCGAGCGCTGCAATCAGCAGCAGCTGCTGCTGCTGGGCGAACGTGATCAAGACGCCCAACCCGGTGATCACCCTCCGCTGCATGAAAGGGAAGGTACACGCTTGGGCCGGCCCGTCCACGGAACCGCCGCTTTGTGGCGAGCGTGCTACCCTCCATGCCCATGATGAACCGCTTGCTGGTGGTGCTCGTCGCAGTGGGAATGTCGACCGCGGCCTGGGCGCAGGA
>JAEUJS010000462.1 GCA_016792935.1 Archangium sp.
ACCACCGCGCCCGTGCTGCAGCAGTACGCCAGCTACGACTCTTTGGGCCGCGTGCTGTCGGCCACGCGCTTCAACCTCGATGCGTCTGCTTCGCTGTCTCAGCCGGCGCGTGCTGTCACCACGACGCGGACGTACGACGACACGCTTCGCCGGTACACCGAGACGACGAAGGTGGGGCAGCGGGTGCCGCGCACCGTACAGACAGACTGGGTGCTGACGCCGGGCAACACCTGGCGGCGCGACTTGACGCTGCCGGATGGGCGGACGACGCGCACGTCCTTCGATGGAGATGGCCGCGTCGTGCAGCTGGGCCGGGCCAACGGGCTGGCCACCACCTTCACGTGGCTCGACGACTTGCTCGAGGAGACGAGCTCCGCGAAGCCCGGTGCGCCGCTGTCCCGAAGCACGGCGTTCGACTCACTGGCCCAGCCGACTGCGTGGACTACCACCGCGTCGACGGCGGCGACTCCGGCGCTGCGCGTCAGCGTGGTGCGCGACGTCGTGGGCCGCGTCGTCACCAGCAACACCAGCTTCAGCACCGCGACGGGCGGCACGTCGTCGTGGCGGGGCTACGCGTACGACGCGATGGGGCGGCTGTCAGCGGTGCGGGAGTTGGGCGCGTTGCCATCGGGCACGGTGACTCCGCACCTCGGTACGACTCAGGCCAACGCGGCCATGGAGGCGGTGGGCACCGCGGCGCTGGCCTCGCGGTGGGCGTACGGGCGCGAGGCCGCTGTCGGGAGTCTGCTGACCATTTCGCGCACTGACATCTCGGTGCCGACGCCGCGCTTCAGTGCGCCACCGCGGGCGAGTGGACACCAGCTGACGAGCTACGACATCGGTGACGGGAGTCGTGCTGTCGCACATGACGACTCCGGGCGTGTCATCAGCGATGGGACGCAGGGCTTCGTGTTCGACGACATGGGGGCGTTGGCGCGCGTCGACTTCCCCTTCCCGAGTGGAAGTGGAGCGCCCGCTCCGTGTGACGGACCGCCCTAAGTGATCGGCCGTGGTTCGGCGAAGGTGATCGCCCCTGGTTCGGCCAAACTGATCGGCCTTGGTTCGGCCATGGTGATCGGCCCAACGAGCTTGCGACGCTCGGTCTGACCCACTGCAAGTGCCCTCGCGATGACCGCGAGGAGGACACATGCAGAGAAGGGTCGAGATGCATCGGCTTCGGGAGTTGGTGCGACTGCACCGCATGCAGACGGGCTTCCGCGAGGTCGCGCGGATGCTCGGGATGAGCCCAAACACCGAGCGCGAGTACCGCCTCGCGCTCATCGAAAAGGGCCTGCTGGCTGGCGACGTGAACGAGCTCCCCGAGCTCGAGGTGCTCAAGGCTGCGGTGCGGGAAGTCATTCCGAGCAGACTTCCGCCGCAGCAGCGCTCATCGCTCGAGCAGTGGCTGCCTCGCATCAGCGAGCTGCTCGAGAAAGGGCTTGGGCCGCGAGGCATCTTCGACCGACTCCAGCTCGACGATGATTCGTTTCGCGCGAGCGACGCGACGCTCTCGTCGATGAAACGCGCGTGCCTACAGCTCAAGCGCGCTCGCGGAGTGCGCGCTGAAGACGTCGCGATTCCGGTGGTGACGCTTCCAGGAGAAGTCGCACAGGTCGACTTCGGCTACGTCGGGAAGCTCTACGACCCGCAGCAACGCGTGATGCGCAAGGCGTGGGTCTTCGTGTTGGTGCTCGCGCACAGTCGACGCATGGTGGTGCAAGGTGGACCCGACACCGGTCTACCAGCCGAAGAAGAAGGGGAAAGTGGAGTCGGGCGTGAAGTACGTCACGACCAACTTCTTCCGTGCGCAGGACGTGCTCGACGCTGACGTGTTGAACGCGAAGCTGGCGCGCTGGGTCGCCGAGGTGGCGAACACGCGCATCCATGGCACGACGGGCAAGCGGCCATGCGATGTCTTTGAGACGAGCGAGAAGAGCGCGCTGCGACCACTGCCACCTCAGCCGTACCGGCTCGTGCTCTGGAAGGAGGCGACGGTCCATCAGGACAGCCACGTCAACTATGGCGGCCGCCTCTACTCCGTGCCGTGGCGATTGATCGGCACGAAGGTGTGGCTGCTGGTGAGCGGGGAATCGGTGCTCATCTTCGCCAACGACGAGCGAGTCGCGACACACTCGCTCCAGGGGAGAGCTCAACACAGCACCATCGATGAGCACCTTCCCGAACACCGCGGCAACCTGCGCCACCGCAGCCGGGCGTGGTGGGAAGCCCGAGCAGCTCGCATCGGGCCCGAGACGGCCGCCTACGTGCGTGAAGTCTTCGACTCGGATGACGTGCTTTCACAGCTGCGGCCGGTGCAGGCGATCGTCTCGTACCTTGAGCGTCATCCTGTCGAGCGCGCGGAGAAGGCCAGTCAGCGTGCGCGTCACTTCGGCAGCTACGAGTACGGCGCGCTGAAGAACATCCTTGTACGGGGCTCGATCTCGAGCCCCTTCCCGCGGCGTCGGCCGCGGCCACCGGCTCTCCGAGCGAGAGCTTCCGCTTCGCACGAAGCGCCGCCGAGCTTCTCAACTGGAGACCGAAGAATGAGCCCCACTGATGAACTCGCACGGCTGCTCAAGAAGCTGCGTCTGTCGGGAGTGCTGCAGACACTCGACTTGCGGATGAAGCAGGCCGTCGATGACAACCTGGCGATGAGCGAATTCCTCTTCCGCTTGCTGGCGGACGAGGTCGAACGGCGCGACAGCCGCCAACTCACAGCACGGCTGCGCCGCGCCAACTTCGAGCACGCGAGGACACTCGAGGACTTCGACTTCACCTTCAACGCCTCGGTGCCAAAGGCGAAGGTGCTCGAACTCGCGACGTGCGCATTCGTAGAGCGACGAGACAATGTGCTCATCATCGGGCCAACGGGCGTCGGCAAGTCGCACCTCGCTCAAGCGCTCGGTCATCGAGCGTGTCGAGCCGGCAGCAACGTCCTCTACCTCGGTGCGCACGAGCTTCTCGCTCAGCTGCGTGCCTCACGCGCGGACGCGAGCTTCGAGAAGCGGTTGCTACGTTTCACATCACCCGACGTCTTGATCATCGACGACCTCGGCTTGCGCGGGCTGAACGCTGACGAGTCGGGTGATCTCTACGAAGTGGTGCGCGCACGGTACGAGCGCGGCTCGACCATCATCACGTCCAACAGAGCTATCGAGGAATGGCCGCCGCTCTTCGGGAATCCACTGCTCGCGAGCGCGGCGATGGATCGACTGCTGCACCACGCTCATGTCCTGGTCATCGAAGGCGACTCGTACCGAAATCCGCCGACGACAAAGCGACGGAAGCCAGCTCAGGCCGAAGCCCGCTGAGTGATCACTTTGGCCGAACCAACCTCGTCACGCTGTTGGTCGAAACGCGGCCACTTCGCTCACGCACAATCGGCGATCACCATGGCCGAACCACGCGCGATCAACACGGGCGAACCTTGACATCCGAAGGAGTCCTACCTCTACGACATCGAGGGACGGCTGGTGGCGTCGCTCACCGCGGGCGGTGGCGGTGAGGTGTATGTGTCTGACGGGCTGCAGATGGTGCAGTCGTACAACGACGGGACGGGCGGCGCGCTGGGCTGGAATGCGACCTGGGGCGTGGGCCTCGACGCGCTCATCTCGGTGGAGAAGTCGGGCACCGAGTACTTCGCGCTCGATGACGGCAAGGGGAGCGTCGTCGGCTGGGTGCAAGGCGCCGACGTCGTCGCGCGCGCCGAGTACACGCCTGAGGGCCGCGGCACATACACCAATGCGACGACGGGCGCGGTCTGCGCGGAGACTGGCGGTACGCGCTGCGGCGGAAATCACCTCGACTTGCCTTTCGGCTTCCATTCCGCGCTGAAATCGAAGGAGTCCGGCCTGCTGTACTTCCGCAACCGCTGGTACTCGAGCGAGACGCAGCAATGGCTGAGCCAGGACCCGCTCGATGCCGTCGACTCGTTCGACTTGTATGCCTTCAACGCGTTCGACTCCGTCAACAACATCGACCCGCTGGGGCTTGATGCGAGTCAGACCGGAAGCCCGTGCGGACCCGGGAAAAAGGGGTGCAGTTTTGACCCTTCCGACATTGAGGGGCAGCTTCACGTCAAGTCACCCGAGCCGGACCGTCCGGAGTTCGGGCCGCTTCCTTGCGTCGGGCGGATTTGCGAGGTCATGGGCACATTCGCCGGGATGCTGCTCGACAATGCCGCAAGGCCGCTCGGGCCATCCGGACCCGCAGTCCCAAGAGGGCCGCCCCTTCGATTGGTCCCCAGAGGTCCACTTCCCCAACCACCCGCTCGAGTACCTGGTGGGTACGCAGGCGCGGTCGTCATTGGCATCATCATCGGCGTCGCAATCTGTTCACAACTCGACGGTTGCGCGGAAAAGCTTGACGGAATTGCAGATGAGGCATCTCGTGCTGGACGAGAGCTTCGAAATCGCGCTGGGCGCGAATTTGAGCGAGCGACAAGTCCCACGCCGCCTGCCACTCCACCTTCCCCGCCGACTCCGACACATCCCTCACCAACTCCTATCCCAGCTTCGCCAAGTCCTGCCCCAGCGCCGGCCGCGCCACCCACCCCGGCGCCAGCGTCTCCATCCACTCCAGCTCCGAGTCCAGCCCCCCCACCTCCAGCGAGCCCTCCGACTCTGGCTCCAGCACCGACAGCACCGACAGCACCGACAGCACCGACCAAGGCCGATCGGCTCAAGCGAGCGAACGATCCCGATCGAGCTGGGTTGACCAGAGGCGGACGCGCACTGCAGAAACATGCGGATCGAGCGGGGTCCATTTATCCGAAAGCACCCGGGGCTCCCGCTGTCAAGAACGCGAAGGCCAACGAAATTATCGAAGGAATTCTCAATGACCCGAATACCGTCGAAACTCCACTCGGTAGAGGCGGAGTCCAGTTTTTGCAGCCCTCAACCGGGATGGGCATAAGGTTCAATGCTGATGGGTCGTTTAGTGGATTCATCGAGCCCTAGGAGATCCCATGTCGAACGTTCAAGTCCTCATCGCGAGCCCACCCGAATATGAACGCCTTGTTGTTGAGATCGAACTCGACATGGTGCGGCTTTTCAGAGTTTCGATGGAAGGTGAGCTGCCGATGGTCGAACTCTTCGGTCGCGACGAAGTCATTCGCGATCGACTCTTAGTACCGGCCTCAGAAATACAAGCGGCGCTCGCTCGCGCGATTGAGGAGCTGACCAAGACCTACCCCTGAACTCGAGATTCTGGCTGGCTACAACTGCACACGCCTCGAGGATGGAATCCACCTCGCGTTCTCATCAGCGATAGGGAACGACACGCTGCTGCGATGCGAGACGATCGACTAACCCCACTGATCACCTGTGTTGAACGGAGTATCCGGCGTGGGCAAACCAACTGCGACAGTGCCGAGGTGTGATCCGATGTCTCGCTCGTCGCGACGCGTACGAGGTCGGCGCTGGTTCGCGGTGCGTGTTTGCGGACGTACTCCTTCTGGAGTCCCCAGCCCGGTTCGATGGGGTTGAAGTCGTGCGAGTACGGCGGGAGGTAGAGGCGAATGCCGAAGTGCTTGCACCACGCCCTCACGCGCGGTCGTGATGGGCCTTCAGGTGTCGAGCACGAGGATGTCGCCGCGAGTCAACCGAGGCAGCAGCTTGTGGACGAGCCAGGCGACGAAGCGGTCCTTGTTCGTCTGGAACATGGTGCTCAGCAACACCCAGCCGTTCAGCCGCATCGCGCCGAGGAGGGTGAGGTTCTTTCACCAGTTCATCGGGGTTCGCTCGATGAGCTCGTGGCCCTTCTTCACCCACGCGTGGCTCCTGGTCATCGATGATCGTTCACACGAGGCCGCTGTCGGGAGTCTGCTGACCATTTCGCGCACGGACATCTCGGTGCCGACGCCGCGCTTCGCGGCGCCGCCGCGCGCGAGTGGGCACCAGCTGACGAGCTACGACATCGGCGACGGGAGTCGTGCTGTCGCGCATGACGACTCCGGGCGTGTCGTCAGCGACGGCACGCAGGGCTTCGTGTTCGACGACATGGGTGCGCTGGCGCGCGTCGACTTCCCCTTCCCGAGTGGAAGTGGAGCGCCCGCTCCGAAGGAGTCCTACCTCTACGACGCCGAGGGACGGCTGGTGGCGTCGCTCACCGCGGGCGGTGGCGGTGAGGTGTATGTGTCTGACGGGCTGCAGATGGTGCAGTCGTACAACGACGGGACGGGCGGCGCGCTGGGCTGGAATGCGACGTGGGGCGTGGGCCTGGA
>JAEUJS010000354.1 GCA_016792935.1 Archangium sp.
CGACTGGCTCGACGCGTCGAAGGGCCCCTCGCGGGTGCGCTTCGCCGATGGCAACGAGGTGCGGTTGCCGACGCTCGACGTGATTCGCTTCGGTCGCCTCCGCGAGCAGGACGGAGCGGTCGCCAACGACGTCGTCATCACGCTCGCCGACCCCAACCTGCAGAGCCGCATCTCGCGCTGGCACTTCGAGCTTCACCGCCGCGCCGATGGCTTCTTCCTGCGCGCGGTGTCCACCAGCACCACGGAAATCGACGGCAAGCCGGTCGCGCGTGGTGAAGACGTGCTGCTCAAGCCGGGCTCGAAGGTGACGCTCGGTGGTGCGCTGACCCTCGAGTTCCGCGCCGAAGATTTCTCGGGCGAGAACACGCTGCTCCCGGGTTGAGCGTTACTCCGCGTCGATCTTGGTGATGAACGTGCTGCCGGCGAACTGTCCGCCCGAGCGGTAGCGCACCGAGCAGATGCCCTTGCTCACAATCTTCAGCTTCTCGAACGGCGGATTGCGCGAGATGTCCCACGGCCTGGTCACCGTCGCGATGAGCTGGTGGTCGCAGTTCCACGCGGTGAGCTCGAGGGGACCGTCGTCGTCGCTGCCCCAATCGCCGGCTTCCATCGAGACCACGCTGACCGGCCGCGAGAACGTCATCGTCAACCCGTCGGTGTTCGCGCTCGAGGGCCACCGCCAGTCGATGAAGCCGATGCCTTCCACGCCCGAGGCGTAGCTCGGCAGGTCCTGCGCACGCAGCGACACGCTGGCGCGCATCGTCATCTTCAGGTCGCCGCGAATCGTGACGACCAGCGGTTCTTTGTAGTCGCGAAAGGGAGCGCCCTTGAGGTCCACGGGGTCGGCAGCGAGAGCGAGGGTCAGCAGCGCGGCGAGCATCCAGCCTTGAACGCTCGAGCGCGGCGTTCGATCTGTCGCGTCAGAAACCTGCAGAAAACGAACGACCCCGCCCGGAACGTGCCGAGCGGGGTCGTCGAGGCTCAGGGCCTGAAAGACGAGATGCTTACTGGAACGTCCACGGCTCCGCGCCGGTCAGGCCGTCGTCGACCGTCATGAAGAAGCGGTTGCCGACCGGCTGGATGATGCCGATCTGCGGGCTCAGCGGGCCGGGCGAGAAGTTGTGGAAGCTCACGGTGCCGGCGTTCGTGCCGTCCGTGACCCACAGTTCGAAGCCCGCCACCGCGTTGTTCACCGTCGCGAACACCCGCGTGGTGCCGAACGGCTTCTGCAGGGCGATGGTGCCCGTCCAGTCGCTGACCCAGTTGTCCTTCACCTGCGTGGTGCCGGCCATCGTGCCGTCGCTGCGCCACAGCTCCGCGCCGGTGATGACGTCGTTGGCGATGAAGAGGAGCGTGCCGCCGTTGTCGACCAGCGAGTTGGGGTTCGAGGACATCGCACCGTTGGCGTAGATGTCGCGGACGAGCAGGGTGTCAGCAGTCGCTCCCTGCGTCTTCCACAGCTCGAGGCCGTTGGCCGCGGTGGTCGCGGTGAAGAAGAGGTTCGAGCCCGAGATGGTGAACTGCACCGGGTTCGAGCCGGCCGCGCCCATGTTGATGTCCTTGAGCAAGCCGGTGCCCGAGGCCATGCCGTCGCTCTTCCACAGCTCGACGCCGTTCACGCCGTCGTTGGCCACGAAGTACAGCGCGTTGTTGAACACCAACAGGCTGGTGGGGTTGCTGTTCGCGCCGGCCGCCGTCGCGTTGACGTCGCGCACCTGCGTGGTGCCCGCCATCGTGCCGTCCGTCTTCCACAGCTCGTTGCCCGTCGCTGCGTCGGTGGCCGCGAAGTAGACGACGTTGTTGAGCAGCGTGAACTGCGTCGGGCTCGAGCTCATCGTGCCCGCGTAGATGTCACGCACGCGCACCGTGCCCGGGTCCGTACCGTCGCTCTTCCACACCTCGGCGCCACCGCTCGAGTCGCTGGCCACCATGAGCAACGTGCCGTTGTAGTTGAACAGCTGCGTCGGCGTGGACGAGGCCGCGCCGGCGAAGATGTCCTTCACGCGAACCGTGCCGGCCATGGTGCCATCCGTCTTCCACAGCTCGATGCCGCTGGTGCCGTCATCGGCGGTGAAGAAGAGGTTGGTGCCGACGACGATCAGGTTGAGCGGGTTCGAGCCCATCGCGCCGGGACGGATGTCGCGGAGAATGCTCGTTCCGCCCATGGTGCCGTCCGTCGACCACAGCTCCGTTCCATCGGTCGCGGTGGTGGCCACGAAGATGAGGCGGTTGTTGAAGACGGTCAGGTAGAGCGGGTTCGAGTCGGCGCTGCCGGAGTTGATGTCGCGGAAGAGCGTCGTGCCGATGGTGGTGCCGTCGGTCGACCACAGCTCGCGGTTGCTCGACGACATGCTCGGAGAGTCACCGGCGGCGAAGTACACGCGACCGTTGAACAGCACGTAGCCGCCCGGGTTCGAGCCCTTGCGCTGCGTGGCGATGTTCGTCACCAGGTCGGTGGTGCCCGCGACGGAACCCCACAGCTCGACGCCGTTGACGCCGTCGTTCGCCGTGAAGACGAGGTTGCCCGCGAGGTTTCGAATCTCGTTGATGGCCGAGTCAGGCGGCATGACCGGTGCGCCGGGGAGCACGTCTCTCAACAGGCGCGTGCCCGCGTTGGTGCCATCGCTTTCCCACAGCTCGATGCCGACGGCGTTGCTGCCGATGGCGGTGAACGCGACCTTGCCGCCGAAGGCGGTGATCTTGGCCGGGTTCGAGGAATTGAGCGTGCCGACGAAGATGTCCTTCACGCGCACGGTGCCCGCCATCGTTCCATCGCTGACCCACAGCTCGCGGTCGGTCATCGGGCCTGCGGCGAAGTAGACCTGCGTGTTGACGGTGGTGAGTTCGGTCGGGGCACCACCAGTCGCGCCGGCCACGATGTCGGCGACGAGCGACGTGCCGGCGAGCGTACCGTTGGTCCTGAAGAGCTCGTTGCCAACGGTCGTATCGGTCACGGTGAAGAAGACCTGGTTGCCCACGCCTTCGAACTCGATCGCCTCGAACACGGCGGCCATGTTGGCCGTTTTGATCTGAATCGTGCCGCCAGCGGTGCCATCACTCGCCCAGATGGAGCGTGAGGTGGTGCCGCCGACGCTGGTCACGAAGTAGGCCTTGCCCTGGTACGAGAAGAGGCTGGTCAAGGTGATGGCCGTCGCCGGAACAGCAGCGCGCGGCACCGCGAGCGTGCCGGCAGCCGTGCCGTCGCTGACCCACAACGGGAGGTTGCCCGTGGTCGGCGCGGTGGCGCGGAAGGCGATGCCGCCGTTGTTCATGGGCACCAACTGGCTGGGGAACGTCACGGGCAACACGACGGTGCCGCCGGCCGTGCCGTCAGTCACGAAGAGACGCGTCATCGTGTCCACCGGATCGCGCGCGGTGAAGTACAGGCGGTTTCCAGAACCGGTCATGTTGTTGATGAAGGACGACTGGCTGCCCGGGTTGAGGTCGATGACCATCGACGTGCCCTGCGCCGTCCCGTCGGTCTTCCACAGCTCGCGGCCGTGGAGGCCGTCGTCGAGCGCGAAGAAGAGCGTGCCGTTCACGTAGGTGAGGCCGCTGAAGGCGGCCGCCGTGAGGGTGTTGGAGAACCGAGTGGTCACCTTCGTCGTGGTGCCCGCCGTGCCGTCGGACTTCCAGATACCCGCGCCCTCGAGGTCGTTGGTCGCCACGAAGTAGACGGTGGTCGCCACGCCCGGAGCGCCCGCCAGCGTCAGCTGGTTCGGCGAAGACGGAGCGATCGGGTCTTCACCGAGCGCGATGTCGCGCAGCAGCGTCGGCGTCGAAGGAATCACGCCGCCACCACCGGTCGCGCCGCCACCGCCGGTCGCAGTGCCGCCGCCCGTCGCAGTGCCGCCGCCGGTCGCAGTGCCGCCGCCCGTCGCCGTGCCACCGCCCGTCGCAGTGCCGCCGCCCGTCACGCCGCCACCCATGGGATCACCGCCGCCCGTCGCCGTGCCGCCGCCCGTCGCCGTCCCGCCGCCGGTCGTGCCGCCGCCGGTCGTGCCGCCGCCGGTCGTGCCGCCGCCGGTCGTGCCACCACCGGTCGTGCCGCCTCCCGTCGCGCCGCCTCCGCCAGTGCCGCCGTCAGCTCCGGGATCAGTTGGGCAACCGAACAACAACAAGGACACCGACACTCCAACCACGAGGGTTGAGATTCTCAAGTACGACTCCTTTGCGGGGAAACCCGGCCAGACGACCGAAGGGACGCAATTCATACCAAACGCGCGAGCGGGCCAAAGCCAGAAGTGGGGTGTGCGTGGGTACGCGCAATTCCTACGCGGCGTGGGTGATTTCCCACTCCGCGAGCTCGCCCTTCACCATCACCTCGACCACGTCGCCGACCTTCTTCCCGAGCAGCCCGCGCCCGAGCGGAGAGCCCGGCGTGACGACCTGCAAGAAGCCATCACCACCGGGACCAGTGAGCTCTTCTCCGGCCCCAGCGGGCGCGACGAAGAGCGTCTTGCCGCAGTTGCCGTCTTCGACTTCCACCAACGCGCCGAGGCCAATCTTCTCTCCGCGCTTGAGCGGAGCGGGCTTGAAGTCAGCCACCATTTCCCACGCCTGCCGCGCGGCCTCGAGGCGAGTGCGCATCGCGGCGGCCACGTTCACCGCGCGCGGCGCTCCAGTCTTCGCGTCGACGCGCGCGTCTTCATCGGTGCGCGCCGCCTGCTCGAAGGTCTTCTTCAACTTCTCCGCCAGCTGCGCCGTGAGCTCGAGCTTGTTCATGGTGGGGGAAATGTAGGCGTTGCACGCAGGGCCTCCAGTTTCCGTGCGCTAGGCTCGCTGCTCGTCGATGCCCCGCGTCCTCGCGCTCTCACTTCTCGTCCTCAGCGCCTGCCCACCCCCGGCCACCGAGGAACTGCAGCTCACGCCTTCGACGCTCGAGCTCAGCGTCGGAGAAGCCCGCCAGGTCACCGCGCGCATCCTCGTCGGCGCGACCTCGGGAGAAGCGACGGGCGCGACGTGGATCAGCAGCGACCGCAACATCGTCACCGTCAGCAGCTCGGGCGACGGCACGGCGACGTTCCAGGCCGCGGGTGAAGGCGTCGCCACCGTCACCGCGCGCCTGCGCGACCTGACCGCCACCGTGCAGGTCACCGTCACGCCGCTCGTGGTGCGCTTGAACCGCATCGAGGTGACGCCCTCGACCGCGATGGTGCCGCGCGGACTGTCCCTGCAGCTCACCGCGACCGGCATCTTCACCGACGGCAGCCGCGCGGACCTCACCTCGAGCGTCGCGTGGTCGTCGAGTGAACCGATGCGCGCGAGCGTGAACGCCAGCGGCCTCGTGAGCGGCCTCGAGACCGGCACGTCCGAACTCTCCGCCGCGCAAGACGGAATCACCGGCCGACTCACCGTCACCGTCACCTCGGCGAGCGTGCAGAACATCGTCGTCACGCCCGTCGTCACCACGCTCGCTCGCGGTACGCGCGCCGTGCTCACCGCGACCGCGACGTTGACGGACACCACCACGCAAGACGTCACCGCGCAGGCCACGTGGACCTCGAGCGAGCCCACCGTCGCGTCCGTCGATGCGTCGGGTCAGGTCACCGCGCTCGACGTCGGCACCAGCACCATCAGCGCCGCGCTGCAGAACGTCTCGGGAATGATGGGAGTCACCGTCACCGACGCCGTGCTCACCGCGCTCTCGGTCACGCCGCCCTCGTCCACGCTCCCGCGCGGTACGAGCGTCGACCTCACCGCGACCGGCACGTTCTCCGACACCACCACGCAAGACCTCTCGACGCAGGTCACGTGGAGCTCGAACGCGCCTGCCGTGGCCGCGGTCACCTCGTCGGGAGCCGTCACCGCGCTGAGCCTCGGCACCGCCACCATCACCGCGACCTCGAGCAGCGGCAGCTTGATGGCCACCGCCGACATCACCGTCACCGCGGCGACGCTGCAGATGATTCAGGTCAACCCGCCCAACGCCGTGCTCGCGCTCGGGCTGACGCGCACCTTCACCGCGACCGGCATCTTCAGCGACACCAGCACGCAGGACCTCACCTCGCAGGTCGTGTGGAGCAGCAGCGCGCCCACCACCGCGAGCGTCAGCAACGCGATGGGCACCGCTGGCCTCGTCACCGCGCTCGCCGTCGGGCCGACCACCATCACCGCCACGCGCGGCACCGTCAGCGGCTCGACGCCGTTGACCGTCACTTCGGCGACCGTCGTTTCGTTGAGCGTGACGCCGGTCGCTCCGTCGCTCGCGAAGGGGCTCACCCAGCAGTTCACCGCGCGCGGCACGTTCAGCGACATGTCGATGCAAGACGTCACCACCCAGGTCACGTGGAGCACCGGCACACCGTCCGTCGCTTCGGTCTCGAACGCGAACGGCAGTGAAGGGCTGCTCACGGCGCTCGGCGTCGGAAGCTCCACCGTCATCGCGACCATCAACGGCGTGACGGGTCAGACCAACGTGAACGTCACCGCCGCGGTGATGACGCGCATCGACCTCACGCCGATGAGCGTGACCCTCGCGAAGGGCAGAACGCAGCAGCTCACCGCGACCGGCGTCTTCACCGATTCGACGACGCAAGACCTCACCTCGCAGGCGATGTGGAATTCGGCGACGCCGTTCGTGGCGACCGTCTCTCCGAGCGGAGTCTTGACCGCGGTGAATCCCGGCAACGCCACCATCACCGCGTCGTTCATGTCGTTGATGGGCATTCGTCCCGTCACCGTCACCGCGGCGGCCATCGACAGCATCGACCTCACGCCGTCGTCGTTCTCGGTGCCGAAGGGCCTCGTGCAGGTGCTCACCGCGCGCGCGAACTTCTCCGACTCGACCAATCAAGACGTCACGACACAGGTCACGTGGCTCTCGAGCGCGCCGCTGCTCCTCGCGGTCTCGAACGCGAACGGTACGCAGGGCAATGCGACGGCGCTCGGAGAAGGCATGGGCACCGTGTCGGCGACGTTGATGGGAGTGACGGGCAACGCGTCGTTCAACGTGCTGCCGCCGTCGCTCACCGGCATCACCGTCACGCCGATGGTGCTGAGCCTGCCGAAGGGCCGCTCGCAGCAGTACGTCGCGACGGGCACGTATTCCGATGCGTCGATGCAGAACGTCACGTTGGTCGCGACGTGGAGCTCGACGACGCCAGCCGCAGCGACGGTGAGCTCGGCTGGAGTCGCGCTCGCCGTGAACGTGGGAAGCACCAACCTCGAGGCGAGCATCGGCGCGGTGAGCGCGAGCGTTCCGCTCGACGTGATTCCTCCGGTGCTCGACCACATCGACGTCACTCCGCTCAATCCCTCGCGGGCGAAGGGCCTGACGCAGCAATTCGCTGCGACCGGCGTGTTGACCGACGGCACGCAGCAGAACCTCACGGCGAGTGCGTTGTGGGCGTCGAGCAACATGACCGCGGTGGGCGTGAACGGCACTGGCCTGGGGACCGCGCTCGCCGTCGGAAGTTCTGACGTCACCGCCACGCTCGGAGGCATCACCGGCACGAGCACCTTCACCGTCACGCCCGCGCAGGTGGTGAGCGTCACCGTGTCTCCGGCGAATCCGTCCATCGCGAAGGGCCGCAACCAGGCCTTCACCGCGCTCGCGACCCTGACCGACTCGACGATGCAGGACGTGACGAGCACGGCGACGTGGGGCTCGACCAATGGAACCGTGGCCAGCATCAGCGCGACGGGCCTGGCGACCGCGTTGACCGTCGGAACGACGACCATCTCCGCGACCGCGAGCAGCGTGCCGGGCAGCACCACGCTCACCGTGACCCCCGCGGTGGTGGACTCCATCGTGCTGAGCGGTCGCACCTTCACCGCGGTCGGAGCGAGCACGCGCCTCACCGCGACCGGCACCTTGTCGGACGCGACGATGGTGGACGTGACGGCGCTCGCCACGTGGTCGAGCGATGCGCCGGCGTTCGCGCGCGCGGCCACGCTGGTCGGCGTGCGCGGCGTGGTGAATGGGCTCGGCGCCGGCACCGCGAACATCAGCGCGACGGTTGGCACTGCGAACGCGTCAGTCGCGGTGCGCGTGCGTGACGTCAACGCACCGTTCACCGGTCGTTGCTCGAGTGGGCTCGTCATCAGCCAGCTCTACGGAGGCGGCGGCAACGCGAGCGCTCCGTTCCGCAACGACTTCCTCGAAATTCACAATGCGGGCGTCACGGCGCGCAGCTTGAACGGCATGTCGCTGCAGTACACGTCGGACACCGGCACCGCGTGGGCCGGCAACCTGCGCCCGTTGCCCAACGTGACCATCGAGCCTGGCGGCTACTTCCTCATTCAGCTCAATACGAACGGCACGGTGGGCGCGCAGATTGCCGCCGACTACGTGTTGCCGACGCAGCTCAACATCAGCGCCACCGCGGGGAAGATTGCGCTCGTCTCGAACGCGGTCGGCATGCCAGTCAACGTGTGTCCAGATGGAACGGTCACGGTGGACTTCATCGGCTTCGGCGCGACGGCGAATTGCTCGGAGACGACGCCCGCGGCTCCGCCGTCGAACACCACTGCGCTCTTCCGCGGCGTCAGCGGCTGCCGTGATGAAAACGCGAACGCGTCGGACTTCTCGGTGGCCGCTCCGAATCCACGAAGCGCGACGGCGACGGCTCCGGTGTTGTGCAGCTGCGCGGTGAATGAGACCGACCTGAGCGAAGAAGAGCAGTACTGCAATCTGCAGTTCCCTTCTGTGATGTCGCGGGCCGCGGGCGCGTTGAGTGACACGGTCTTCTCTCGCGTGTTCCACGCGGGCCTCACCGAGCCGATGGGAGCGGACCCTTCCATCATCGTCGAGGCTGGCTTCGGCCCGAGCGCAGCGAATCCTCTCTCGACCGCGACGTGGTCCTGGTGGCCCGCGAGCTTCAACGTGCAGTCGGGCAACGACGACGAGTACCAGAGCGCGTTCATCGTGCCGGCGGCCGCGACGTACGACTTCACTGCGCGCACTTCGCGTGACGGCGTGAACTGGACGTACTGCGACGCGAACGGTGCGGGGAGCAACGCGGGCCTGAGCTTCGAGCCCACGCAGCTTGGCGCCCTCACTTCGACGCCCTGAGCGTCATCGCTTTGCGCATCTTCGCGAGCGGCGCGTCGTCGCTGAGCTTCACGCTGTCTCCGCTGACCGCTCCGATGCCGAGGTCTTTCAGGAGCGGCTCGATGTCGAGGCGCTTCTTCTCGTTCAAGTGACCGGACGCCAGGCCCCCCGGGGCGACGCCGTTGGGTAGCGAAGCAGCGACCTTGCTGCCCGCTGCGCGGTCGAGCGCGGCGATCATCTCTTCTTCATCGAGCTTTTCTCCGACGCGCAGCTCGCGCATCACGTCGTCGAGTGAACGCGTGCCTTTGCTCTTCTGCCGAATCGCGACGTCGAGGCGGAAGGCCAGACACGCTCCGCCCCAATACACGCGCTGGTATTCCCAGTGTTGTCCGAGCGTCGCGCTGAGCTCCGACAGAGAGCGGCCGTTCGGCGCGCAGTAGTCGCGGAAGCTCTCGGCGAGCGTGGCCCACGCGGCGTTCTCGGATTTCGTTCCGGAGCGCGCTCGCAGAATCTCCGTGTAATAGGTGGTGAAGCCCTCGGTGAGCCACGGGAAGCGGCCGCGCGTCGGTGGATTGCCGATGTGAAACAGCTCGTGCACCGAGACCCAGTCGCTGTCGAAGCCGCCCGTCGCGTTCTTGCCGAAGAGGAGCATCACCGACGGTTCTCCGCGGCGAAGGACGGAGCCGAAGACGCCGGCGTCGCTGCTGCTGACTCCGGCGAGCACGACGTGAATCGGGAGTTTTCCGAGCGTGGGGCTGCCGTTGAAGAACGTGGCGTGTGTCTCGAGCGCCTTCGTCACCCAGCTGATCAGCTGCGCGTCGGTGGCTTTCTTCGCTTCGTCGACGAGCGTGATGCGCACGGGGAAGTGGCCGGGTTCGAGCGTGACGGTGCCGAGCGTGCGGAGTTTTCCGAGCGCGACGTACGAGCCGACGTCGAACTGCGCGACCGAGACGGTGTACGTGCCGTCGGCTTCTTGCGGCCACGGCGCGGCGGTGCTGATTCCCTGCGGGAGCACGAACTTCACTTTGAATTCGGCGTCGGCTCCGTCGAGGCGGAGCAGGAACGTCGAGTCGTGGAACAGCCACGCGGGGCCGAGCTCGGCGGCGAAGTCGGGGTCGTCTCGGAAGCGTCGCAGGCGCGAGAGGCTGACGGTGTACTTGAGCGGCTCTTTGGCGGGCTTGAGGAAGCAGTCTTCGCGATCCGGGTGCGCAGTGAGGCCAGTGATGGCCGCGGCGACGGGCTTGTCGAGACAGAGGCAGTCGCCGGTCCAGTCGCGCGTGCGCAGCTCGATGGCGAGCTCGCTCTTCTTGAGATCGGGCGTGACGGTGACCTCAGCCACTGGAGCTGCCGCCAACGTCAGGGCGAGCCCGAACGCGATCATCGCGCTGATTCCTGCGAGCGCGATGACTCCCTCTCCCGCCCCTGCGGGAGAGGGTTGGGGAGAGGGTTGGGGTGAGGGACAGTCGCGCAGTTCTGCGGTCGCGTCGTGAGCGGGCGCCGTGATGCTGGGTGAGAGGCAGTCGCGCAGTCGTGCGGTCGCGTCGTTGCGCTGAAGAAGCGTGTCACTCCCTCACCCTGACCCTCTCCCGCAGGCGCGGGAGAGGCGATCTTCGCGCTCATGCTGATCATCGAGCACCGAGGATGATGCCTGCGCGGTGCAGGTCGTCGAACGTCTCATCGCGCTCGACCTCGCCACCTTCCGACACTGCCTTGAGCACCAACAACTCTTCACGCGACGCGAGCGCACGGCGACCGTCGAGATTGCGATTGCGCCAGAAGAGCACCAGCACTTCGCGCTCTTCCGGCTCAGCCGCGCGCTCATCGGCATCCGCCCACGAGACGAAGTCCCACGCGTAGGGGCGCACATCGACGGTCGCTCCGAGCCGCAGCGGACCCTCATCAGGCTTCGCGTCGTCCGCCGAATCGGGAGCGACGATGCTCTGCCATTCCCACCACTCGAAGTCTGCCAGCGCGGCCCACAACTTCGGCACACCCGCGCGCGCACCGAGCCACGCAGCGAACTGCGCGCCGTTCTCGTTGATCTCCACGTGCTGCATCGGGTGCTCGACGAAGTACGCCTCGACGAGCTCCTTCCACTTCTCCGCGCCGACCAGTTCGCGCAACAGCGCGTGCACCGAGAGCGCCGTCTGTCGATGGGAGCGACAGAACCGCTCGTAGATCGCGATGCGCTTCGCATCAGACGGAGGCGACGCACCGAACAACGCACGCGAAGTCGTCTCGAAGCCCGCACGCCCCTCGAGATACGGAGCGATGGTTTCGAAGAACGAAGCGAGCTTCATCGCAGCGCCTCCGTCGCTTCACGTCGCGCGCGGTCCGCCTCGTCGAGCACCACGTCGAGCGGAGGAATGTCCTGGTCCCACTCGATCAACGTCGGCACCAGCCGCCCGCACTTCGCGATCACGTAGCGGTACAGCGACCACACGTCGTCGATGATTGGCCCGATGTGCGTGTCGATGATGACGTCGCCCTGCAACGTGTGACCGGCGAGGTGCAGATACGAGACGCGCTCCAGCGGTAACGAGTCGATGAACGCGCGCGCATCGAAGCCGTGGTTCTTCGAGTTCACGTACACGTTGTTCACGTCGAGCAACATGCGCGCGTCCGCGGCCTCGAGGCACGCCTTCAAGAAGGCCGACTCGGTGAACTCTCCGCCGGGCATGTGCGCGTAGAAGGTCGCGTTCTCGAGCACCAGCGGCGCACCGACGCGCGCAGCGGCCTCACGCCCACGGCGACCGACGAGCTCCACGGCTTCTTGCGTGAAGGGCAGCGGCAACAACTCGTGCAACGGCCGCCCCTGCGTCGACGCGTAGCAGACGTGATCAGAGAACAGCGGAGCGCCCGTCTCCTTCACCAACGCCGCCAACGCCTCGATGAAGCGCGCATCGAGCGCATCGAGCCCACCGACGTTGAGGCTCACGCTGTGCGGCACGATGGTGAACTTCTCGGCGAGCGCATGGAGCAGCTTGCGCTTCTTCCCGCCGTAGAAGGCCCAGTTCTCGGGGATGATCTCCAGCCAATCGACGCGCCGATTCGTCGTGAGCAGTTCGCTCGCGAACCCAGTGCGCACGCCGATGCCGATGCCCTCGAGTTTCTTCAACGCGAATCCTCAGGCCGAAACGAACAGAGCGCCCACCAGCGAAGGTGAGCGCTCCGTCTTCAAAACACAATCGAGCGACTTACTTCTTGCCCGAGCAGCCCTTCTCACCGGAGCACGACTTCTCGCCGGCCTTGGCGTCCTTCGCGGCGCCGTCCTTCTTGCCCGAGCAGCCCTTCTCACCCGAACACGACTTCTCGCCAGCCTTCGCGTCGGCCGGCTTCGCAGCGTCCGGCGCCTTCTTCTTCGCGTCGGCCTTCTTGGGCGCCTCAGCGGGCTTGTCCTCAGCGAACGCGGGGGCAGCGATGACGAGCGAACCGAGGACGGCGCCGAGCAGCTTCTTGTTCATGGGATCTCCGTAAGAGAGTTGGTGCCTCGACAGGCATTGCCGAGGCGGCGTGACCGTACCCATACGCACACCCCAGAGAAGTGGTTTCACGGTTTCTTTTGCGTCACCCGGGGCAGGTTGCCGCGCTGTGTCACGAGCTGCACGACAACGCCGAACAGCCGGCTTTGGTGCGAGCCCAGTCGGGACGCCTCGCTGCGTACTTCTCTCTGCCGGGCTGCTCGTCGAAGGGGCGGCGCATCACGTCCAACAACTCCATCACGGCTTCCGGTCTTCCCGATTGCGCGGCGTCGATCGCCTCTTGCGCGAGGTAATTGCGCAGCACGTATTTCGGGTTCGTCGCGTTCAGCTTGACGGCGAGTGACTGGGTTTCGTTCTTCGGCAGCGCGTCCCACCAGCGGCCGAGCCACGCGATGCCTTCACGCACGTGCGACTCCGGAACGCTTGCGTAGAACACGCCGTCGGGAATCGCCGTGGGGCGCTCAGCCACCAACGTCGAGAGCGAGCGGAAGAAGAGCGTGAAGTCGGTCTCCTCGGCGGCGAGCCAGGTGAAGAGCGAGTTCACCAACTCGATGTTCCCGGGCGACGGCACGAGCGCGAGCTTCGAACAGAACCGCGTCGACGCTTCCTTCTCGTAGGTGCGCTGGTACGCCTGCATCGCGTCGTCGATCACATCAGCAGGCTCGCCTGCTGGGCCACCGGCTTTCTCGTTGGTGAGCAGCGGCAAGAGCGCGATGCCGAGCCGCTCGACGTTCCACAAGCCGATGCCCGGCTGGTTGCCGTAGCGGTAGCGGCGCTGCTGCGCGTCGGTGGTGTTGGGCGTCCACGAAGGATCGAAGTCGTCCACCCAGCCGTAGGGCCCGTAGTCGATGGTGAGCCCGAGCATCGACATGTTGTCGGTGTTCATCACGCCGTGCACGAAGCCGACGGCCTGCCAGTGCGCGAGCAGCCGCGCGGTGCGTTCGGCCACTTCACGCAAGAGCGCCGCGAAGTCTCCACGAGGCAGCTCGGGGAAATGGGTGGCCATGGTGTGCTCGGTCAACGCGCGCAACAGCGACACGTCTTCGCGCGACGCGCACAGCTCGAAATTCCCGAAGCGCAGAAAGCTCGGAGCGACCCTGCACACGATGGCTCCCGGCTCGAGCTCGGGATGTCCGTCGTAGAACATGTCGCGCATCACGCGATCGCCGGTGACGACCAGCGACAACGCGCGCGTGGTCGGCACGCCGAGATGCGCCATCGCCTCACTGCACAGAAATTCGCGAATCGACGAGCGCAGCACCGCGCGCCCATCACCACGCCGCGAATACGGAGTCGGCCCCGCACCCTTGAGCTGCAGTTCCTGCCCGCGGAGCTCTCCGAGGCCGATGGCGCGACCGTCTCCGAGCTGGCCCGCCCAGTGACCGAACTGGTGACCGCCGTAGTTCGCGGCCCACGGCACGAGGCCGTTCGTCTCGTTGCCCGCCAGCGTCGGCAGGAGAGCACGCACGCCGGCTTCGTCGAGACCGAGCTGATCAGCGACCTCGCGACTGAACGCGAGCAGCGAAGGAGAGGAGACGGGACTGGGCAACACCTTCGACCACAACGCGCCTTCGACGGGGCGAGGCACGTTGTCGTCGAGCGGATCTCCCGGGAGCGACGTCGTGAAGCGGGAGGCGGACAGCACGGAAGACAGTGTCGCCCAAATCCCCACCAGCTTCACGGGTGGGCGGGTTGACGACCCAACCCGTTCGTTCTGCACTCGTGATCGTGAGTGCGGGTACGCCGTTCGCCGAAGCGGTCTCGATGCATCGGGCGGGCGCGACCACGCTCGCAATTCGAGATCGCCTGCGCGCGCTCGGGCTCGATGAGGAGGCGGTCGCGCTGTTGCTCGCCGCGGTGGGCGCTCGTGCTTCCGATGCGCCCGCGCCCGAAGCCGAGTGGGGCCCAACGCCGGCGCCCCTGAGCGCTGCTCCGGAGCCGCTCGCTCCAGTCGCTCCGAGCGTCGACGCACCGCCCGTGACGTTCGCGACCACGTGTGCGCGCTGCGGCGTGTTCCTCACCGGAACCTCGAGCGCGCTGGTGCTCGCGACGGCCTACTGCACGACCTGCGCTGCGCGCCCCGACGTGAACTACCCGCGCGCGTTCCGCGATGCGCACTGGGGCAAGCGCGACGGCTGGGCGTGGTTCTTCGGAGCGCTCTCTCCCTTCATCATCCTCGCGGGCGTCTTCGGGCTTCTGAACGGGCCTTCTGTCACCGGGCTGCTCGTCTCGTTCACCGGCATCGCGTGGGCGATGTTCTGGACGGGCGCGCAGGCAGGCCGCATCGCGCTCGTCCTCGCGGCGGTGGTGGGCGCCACCTACAACGTGGTGAGCGGCATCTTTCCGAACCTGTTCGTCATCGTCTGCACCGCGCTGGCGATGACCAACACGCGGACCAAGCTCTTCTTCGAGATTGAAGTCTCCGAAGCCGAGCTCGCCAAGGCGTGGCTCAACGTGCACGCCAATCGCTTCGCGCAGTGGGCGCGTGGCTTCGGCATCGTGTCGCTCATCTCGTTCCTCGCCTGGCTCGGCACGCTGTGGGCCGCGGTCGCTACCACTTCCTTCGGCGCCATCGCGGTCGTGCTCGGCGTCATCGGTCTGCGCACCGTGAACGAGCAGGCGCAGCCACCGATTGGTGGCAAGCGCTCGGCTGTCGTCGGGCTGACGTGCGGAGCCATCAGCGCGCTCCTCGGCGCCATCGGCTTGCTGTTCGCGACGAAGCTTCTCAGTTGATCAGCTGCGACGCCGCCGGAAGAACCACGCGAGCGGCACCCACAACACCGCGCCGAGCGCTCCTTCGCTGCAGCCACAGCCGCGTGGAGGCGTGCACTGCGCCGCGTTGCACTCGGTGTCGGCCGTGCACGCCACGCACAGCTGTCCCTGCCCGCCACACTGCGAGTCCCGATTTCCGGCGAAGCACGTTCCGTCGGCGCCGCAGCAGCCCTGACAGTTGCTCGCGTTGCAGACCTGCGGAGCCGTTCCACCGCCGCCGCCCGTCGCAGCACCACCGCCACTCGAGGAGCCACCACCCGTCGCGCTCCCACCACCGGTCGCCGTGCCACCGCCAGTCGTCCCGCCGCCACCGCCCGTCGAGCCACCACCGCCGCCCGTGCCCGTGCCCGCGTCGGGCATCTGAATCCGCAGCGTGGCGCACTGGTAATAGAAGCAGGGCGGAGCGTGCGCCGACATGAACTGCATCAGCTGAAGCACGCAGTTGTCACAGCTCATCATCGGAACGGTGACGGTCGTCGAGTACGTGTTGTTCGGAGCGGCCGACGTGTGCTGGTACAGCCCGTCGACGAGAATCGGGTAGCTCGCGGTCGACATGATGGGTGCCGATGCGCAGTTGTTGCCGCCCATGTTCAACACCGGAATGGGCGTCACGAAGTCACTCGCCTGCCGCGCGATGCCGATGCGGAAGTGGCCGGGGTGCAGAATCGTCTCGCGCCAGGTCACGACGAGCTGGGAACCCGCCATCACGTTGGTGACGGTGCCGGTCGCGGTGCCAGCGCCGCCACACGGTTCGCTCTTCTGCGGGCTGCCGTAGAGGTCCTGCACCTGAAACGACCCGGGCGCGTCGAGATAGATGTGCGCAGAAGCAGAAGACGCCAACAACACGGCACAGCCGACGACCAGCTGCTGGGTGGTTCGCATGGCGCGGGAGTGTGGTGCTTCAGGGCGCTTTGAGCAATCGCTCCAGCATGCGCGCCGCGAGCCGCACTTCTTCGCTCTGATCGACCCGCGCGCGCCGATGCCCACGCGCCGAGGTGACGTCGTTGATGATGGCCTGCCCTTCGGCGCGGCTGGCGTTGGCGGCCTTCTGCTCGACGTACATGTTGCGAATCGCGAGCGCGGTGAGGAGCAGCGGATCTTTCACGCTCTCCAATCGCACGCGCGCC
Organism: Archangium sp.; assembly: GCA_016792935.1. Lineage (GTDB taxonomy): Bacteria > Myxococcota > Myxococcia > Myxococcales > Myxococcaceae > Archangium_A. Next base: position 16,377 of record JAEUJS010000354.1, read on the forward strand.
GAGCCGAGTGACGTGCGCGCCGCATCCATGTTGCCTTCCATCGCGTCGAGCGTCGCGAGGTAGGTGAGGAACAAGCCCTCGTGGCGCACGTCGCCGACGTCTCCGAGCAGACTCAGCGCTTCCTGCAACGTCGCGCGCGCCTTGGAGAGCTCGCCGCGCTCGAGCTGCAGATGGGCGAGCTTGCCGAGGAAGTAGCCGGTCAAACGCACTTCGCGAATCGCACGGCAGCGCGCCACGGCGTCGCGCAAGAACGCGTGCGCGAGCTCGATGCGATTCTGGTCCTGGAAGATGCTGCCCATCGTGCCGAGGAGCCGCGCTTCGTTGAGCCGGTCTCCGCGCTCACGCGCGAGCGGCAGCGCCTCGTCACACAACACGATGGCCTCCGCGGGCTCGTGCCGCGCACCGCGAACGATGGCGGCGTACGCGAGCGTCTCGACGAGCGCGGCTTTGTCGCCGCCGACGCGGCCCGTCTCACTTGTGCCACCTGCGCTCGCTTCGCTCACCATGCGGCCGATGACGAGCGCCTCCTCGAGACCTTCGAGCGCGGTGTCGACTTGTCCGGAGACGAAGCGCGCCACCGCGAGGTCCGTCAACACGCGCGCCAGCAGCGAGCCGTTATTGGTGGTGCGCGCGAGCGTCAGCGCCTGGGTGAGCTCTTCCACCGCCTGCGTCAGCCGTCCGCGCACGCGCCACGCATTCCCGCGCTGGCGAAGACCGATGGCGAGCGGCTCAGCTTCCACTCCGACGGAGCGCCCCACGCGCAACGCGTCGTCGAGCAGCGCGAGGTGCGACGCCGAAGGACCCGAGCGAACGATGATGGGCTCCATCACGTGCAATGCACGCAGCGCCGCGCTCGCGCTCTCCCGTGTCGGGGGCAACGTGCTCAACGCGCGCTCGAAGACCTCGCTCAAGTTCTGACGCTCGACGAGCAGCTCCGCCATGCCCTCTTCGGCCGACGCGGTGCCGAGGCGTTCCAGCGCGGCCGCTCCGAGCGTGAGGAAGTGCTGCGCGTGACGTGAGCGCGCGCCCGCGGTGCCACTGAGCGCTTCCAACTTCTGGCTCGCGAACTCGTGGACGCTCTCGAACATGCCGAGGCGCAGCTCGTGTGGAAGCTCGGGAGCGACGCCGTGGGTGAGCAACGACTTGCGATGCAGCGCCGCGATGACCTCCAGCCGCGGCGGCGCGAGCGCGAAACTCGTCAGGTCCAACACCTCGACCGCGCTCTCCGGAGTGAAGCCACCGCGGAACACCGAGAGCTGCGCCAGCGCCGACTGCTCGACCGGAGTCAGCAGCTGCCAGCTCCAATCGATGGCGTTCCACAACGTGTCGTGCCGCGCCGGACCCTGGCTGCCGAGCTTCAGCACCTCGAAGCGCGCTGACAACTTCTCGTGCAGCTCGCGCGGCGTGACATCTCCCAGTTGCGCGGCCGCGAGCTCGATGGCGAGCGCGTGCCCTTCGAGCCGCTCGCAGATGGCCGAGATGATGGCCACGTCCGACGCCTGCGGAGACGCTCCGACCAGCTGCGCGCGCGCGATGAAGAGCTGCACCGCGTCCGACGCCGCGCCTCCACCCGTGGTGAGCGGAGCGAGCTGGTGGACGTGTTCTCCATTCAGCCGCAGCGACTCGCGACTCGTCACCAAAAAGCGAACGTCGGGCGCGAAGTCGAGCCACTGGCCGAGCGTCTTCCCGGCCGCGTCCACCACCTGCTCGAAGTTGTCGAGCACCACCAGCGCGGGCCCGAGTGAACGGAGCGTGCGTCCCGTCTGGGTGATGGTGTCGCTGACGGCTTCGATGGGCACGTCCACCGCGAGCGCGTGCGCGACGGCCTTGCACACGTCTTCAGCCGAGCGCGCGGCGGCCAGGTCGATGAACCACGTTCCGCCCTGATTCGCCCACCGCTCCTTCAGGCGCCACGCGAGCTCGCGGGCGATGCGCGTCTTGCCGACGCCACCGAAGCCGGCGACCGTGACGAGGCGTGTCCCTTCGGAATCGAACGCAGCCTCGAGCGCCTTCAGGTCGGACTCGCGACCGACGAAGCGACCCGTCGGCGGGAGGAGGTTGGTGCGACCGGGACGTTCCTGCAGGAACTCGGAGACGGCCGCGAGGAACACGTCTTCGTGCGGGAGCGGCGGGCGCTTCTTGCGATTGGGCCGCGTGGTGACTTCGAGCTTCCTGGGCAGCACCGTGTCCTTCGTGGGCTGCTGTGCGGGCGCTGAGCTCTGCGTCGGGAGCCCCGAGGTGTCGGGGTACAGCTCCTTGAGCGCCAGGGCCACACGGTGCGCGGAGTGCGGCGTGCGCGATTCGTCGAGCCATGCCTCGAGCGCGTCAGCCGCGGCGGCGCAATCGGGGAAGCGCTCGGCGCGGTCGTTCGCGAGCATCTTCATGACGATTTCGTCCACGCGCTGCGGAAGGTCGGCCACCAGCGTCGAGGGCAGCGGAATCTTGTGCTCCAGAATCGCGCGCAGCGCTTCGGCGTCTGACGGCTTCTGGAAGAGTCGATGACCGGTGAGCAACTCCCACGCGACGATGCCGAGCGCGAACTGATCGGCTCTCCCGTCGAGCTCCTGCGCCTCGAGCTGTTCCGGCGAGAGGTAGGCGAGCTTGCCCTTCACCACGCCGACCTCGGTCTTGGTGCTGCGAATCGCGGCGTGCGCGATGCCGAAGTCGAGCACCTTGGTCACACCGTCGCGCGTGACGAACAGATTCGGCGGCGAGATGTCGCGGTGCACGATGTGCAGCGGGCGCCCCTGCAAGTCGGTCTTGGTGTGCGCGGCGTGCAGCCCGCGCGCGGCGTCGATCATCGAGTGCACCGTCACGCCGAGCGGCCACGGCACCTGACGGCGGCTCGTTTCGTGGAACACCGAGGCCACGTCGCGGCCCCGCAGGTACTCCATGGTGATGAAGTACTGACCGTCGGCCTGGCCGGCGTCGAAGATGTTCACCACGTTGGGGTGGCTCAGGTCGGCCGCGATGCGCGCCTCGTCGAGGAACATGCGCACGAATTCGGGGTTGTCCGACTGGTGCGGGAGGATTCGCTTGAGCACCACCAACTTCTCGAAGCCGTCGATGCCCGCCTGGCGCGCGAGGAAGACCTCGGCCATGCCGCCCGCCGCGAGCTTCTGCTCGAGCGTGTAGCGACCCGCGAACGCGCGTGATGGCGCCGTTGGAGCCGAAGGTGCAGGCGCTGGAACGCTCACGCGGCCACCGCCTCGACGAAGTGCGCAATTTCGGTCAACGCGATGGCGCGGTCGGTGTCGCGCGGAATGATGTGGAAGCCGCGCTGCAATTCCAACAGCCGCGAGAACGAGAGCCGGTGCGAGAGGGCGCGCACTTCTTTGCTGTCCACCACGTGGTCGTTGCGCGCCGCGAGTATCAGCGATGGACAGCCCACGCGTGCTTCGGCTTCCCGCGCGAGGGCCTGCAGTTGAATGAGATCGAACACGCGCGCCAGCGGGTAGCGCGCCAACACCGGAGACTGCGCACGCACGTCGTCGTCTTCGATGTCGGTGCCCTTCTTCTCAATCCACCGGTCGAGCACCAGCTCCATCGGCAAGAAACGCAGGCGCTTGAGCAGTCGCGCATCGCGGCCGTGGAACTCGAGCACCGGGGCCATCAAGACGAGACCGTCTACGCGTTGCGTGCGTCGCGCCGAGATGATCATCGACAGCAACGCGCCCATCGAGAGGCCGGCGAGCACGAGGCGACGCGAGCCACGTTGCGCCGTCACCGCGTCTTGTGCGGCGGCCAGCCACTCGTGGTGACCGGCCCACAACATCGCCTCGGGCGTCGTGCCGTGACCGGGCAGGCGAGGGCACACCACGCGCGCTCCTCGAGCAGCCAGTGATTCGCCGAGCGTGCGCACTTCCCAGGGAGAGCCGGTGAAGCCGTGCAGCAACACCACCGTGACGCGCGCCTCGTTCAGCGAGGGCCCGAGGGTGAATGGCGCGGTCTTCGTCTCGTCGAGTCGCTGCTCCCCCGAACGTCACAAGCTACTAAGGCCCGGGCCGCGATCGACGTTTTGGACTCGACTCTTTGTAGTAGTCAGCCC
>JAEUJS010000550.1 GCA_016792935.1 Archangium sp.
TGCGGAGGCGTCGCAACATCGTTGGCGACGACGGCGAAGTCGTCGATGCGAATCGGCCGCACGAGCCCGCGCATCACGTCGGCGTCGAGCACCGCATCACTCGGGTGCCCATCGACGCGCAGGAAGATGCCGCCCGTCACCGCCGCCGCCCGAGCGAAGCGAGACGCGTCGTCACGCCGCTCCGAGAGTGAATCGCCGTACGACTCATCACGACGCACGACGTGCACCACCACGTCGCGCGGTGCCTGCTTCATCGCTCCGATCAACGCGTCGACGGTGAGCGCGTCCTTCAGCTGCTCGTCGGTGAACGTCACGACGCGCCCATTCCCACCGGCTCGCCCCAGGTCGAGCCTCCCTTCGTGCGTGAGCAAGTCGAACGCGAGCTGCGCGCCGACATCGAGGTTGGACCCATTGCCCACCGCGAGCCGCTCCGGAGCAAGCATCGTCAGCTCACGGGCGAACTCACTGGCGGGAACGAAGCGACCGAACAACCGCTCCGCGTAGCGACGGAACACCACCACCTCGACGCGCGCATCAGGAACGCTCGCGAGGTACGGCGTGATGAGCTCGAGCTGCGAGGCGACGCCCTTCTCTCCCTCGGAGATGGACGCATCGACGACGAAGACCACGTTGGCGTTCTTCGGCAGCTCACCCAGCTGCGCAGCGACGTCGACCTCGAGCCGCCAGAGGTTGCGGTTGGTGTCGATGGGGAAGGTCGCCCAGCGCACGTCTGCGTCCGACGAGCGCGTCGTCCACGCGCGGCGCAGTTCGAGCCCGCTCTCGAGCTGCTGCGATTGCAGCCCCGGGAACGAGGGAGGCAACCAACCGAGCTCCACCTCTTCGAGCGGGTACACGAAGCTCACCGCTCCGGCCGCGTACGAAGACGGCAGCTCGACGTCGTACTCGATGTCCACCGTCGCATTCGGAGCGAGCCCGAAGAGCTCGAACTGCAGCGAGCCGTCCCATTCCCACGCGAGCTTGCCGATGGTGGAAGGCGCCGCGGTGCCGAGCGAGCGCAGCAGGTCCCACTTCGTCTCGACGTCATCGCTGCTCGCGAGCGTGCCCGGCGCGAGCCACTGACCGTTGGAGCCGATGCGCAGCGAGGTGGCGACCGCTCCCTCGGGCAACTTGAACTTGTGACCGACCGCCTCGTACTCGCCGCTGCCGTTCTGCAGCGTGCGGCGAACGCGAAGCCGCGCCGTGCCGTCCTCGAACGTCGTGGTGACGGTGTGCGCAATTTCGTTCACCCGCGCCGGAGGCTGAAAACCCGAGAGATCTTCAGGGGAACACGCGGTGAGCAGACACACCACGAGGAACGGGAGCGAGCGCATGGCCGTTGGACACCGCCGAGCGCGACGCGTTCCGTCAATCTCGATACATGCCCCGCATGGCCAAGAGTGAAAAGCCGGTCCTCCTCGCGCTCCTGCGCGGCATCAACGTGGGCGGCAACAAGCTGGTCGACATGAAGCAGCTCGCGACCCTCGCGACGAAGGCCGGCTACGCGAACGCCAAGACGTACATCAACAGCGGCAACTTGATGTTCCGCACCAGCGAGCCGCGCGCGAAGGTCGAAGCGACGCTCGAGAAGGCCATCGAGAAACACTTCGGCTTCAGCGTCGACGTCGTGGTGCGCACGCAAGACGAGTGGGAGGCGTACGCGAAGAAGAGCGGCTTCCCCGAAATCGAAGCGACGCGCGCGAAGATGTTGCTGCTCGGCGTGACGAAGCAGCCGGTCGCGAAAGGTGCAGCCGAAGCGCTCAACGCCATCGCGAAGGATGGAGAGCGCGTGAAGGCCATCAAGGACGCCCTGTGGATCGACTACGGCGAGTCGCTCGGCCGCTCGAAGCTCACGCCCGCCGCGCTCGACAAGAACGTGGGCTCGCCGGTGACCGGTCGCAACTGGAACACCGTGCTCAAGCTCGCCGAGTTGATGCGCGAGCTGCCGGAGTGAGACTCACTTCAGCTCTTTGATGTTGGGAAAGTCCGGCATCGCGGCCTTGTTCACCTTGAGCACCGCGTCGAGCATGTCGATGACGTCGTTGAGCTGAGCGGTCGACGGGAGTTCCTTCGCACCGTCGAGCTTGTCGGCCACCAACTTCAACTTCGCGTCGGCGTCGGCGAGCTGCTGCGGCGCATCTGCGAGCGACGTGCGCGCGGTCTTCAGGCTCGCCTCGGCTGCCTGGAGTTGCGTCAGCAGGTCAGCGTTCTGCTTGAGGAGCGCATCGCGACCCGGCGTCGGAGCGGGCAGCGCCTTCAGCGCTTCACCCATCGCGGTGTTGGTGGCGATGGCCGACTTGAGATGGGTCTGCGCCGTGTCGAGGTTGGTCTGCGCGGTGACGACCTGCGGACCAATGGCCTTCAGCTTCTCGCGAATGTCGGCGATGAGTTTGGATGCGTCCTTCAGTACCGCGGGCAGATCGTCGATCTTCTTCTCTGCGCTCTTGAGCTTGTCGCGCGCGTCACCGACCTTGTCTGCGACGAACGCACGTGGAGTGGCAGCGAGGGCGACGTGTGCGACGAGAACCAGCGGCAGGAGTTTGTGCATGTGCGCACCATACGCGCACTCATCTGCAAATCTTCACGGAGCCCGGTGGCTGTACCTGCGTGTCGGCAATCAACTCGGCGCTCGAGCCAAGGCCGGTCTTGCCCTCTTCGCTCGAGCCGCGGCACCACAACGAGCCATCGTCGTAGACCGCGCACAACGTCGTGGTGTCGAAGTCCGCAGCCATCGCCATCACGTTGCCGTTCATGAAGCGCTCGCCGCTCGTGCAGTACACGTTGCCGCGCTCCAACCAGCAGCGCTCATCGCCAAAGGGTCCAGGCGGTCCGTAACGCAGGCCATCGACGACCTGCCCCGGAGTGCCCGCTGCGATCATCGAACCGAGCGTGCATTCCAACCCGCGCGCGTTGACGCGACACGTGCTGCGACCGTTGGAGACCCGGAACACGTTCACGTCGTCGACGGTCGTGGTGCCGAACTCCGTGACGTAGAAGCGCCGCAACATCGACCCGCTCTGCGCGGCCGGGGTGTTCCCGAACATGTAGCCCGCGCAGACCACGCCACCGTTCGTATCGAGCGCACAGATTTGGTCCCACGTGCCGGTGGCGAGCGCGATGAGGTCGGTGCGCTGGGTGAACGCCTGGAACGTGTTCACCGGCTGGTCGTGACCGAGGCCGTACTGGCCGTTCCAGTTGTAGGAGCCGAGGCAGCCAGCGGTGCCGTTGAGCCGATGGACGCACATTCCCTGCGCGAGGCCCTGGGTCGCTCCGACGTTGCGGCTGATCAGGATCTGATCGACGTCGCGCTCGGTGGTGACGCTGAAGGTGTTGCCGAAGTTCGTCGCGCCAATTCGCCCAGCGCACCGCATCGAACCGTCCACGTGTCCGTAGCAGATGGCTGTCGCTCCGACGGCGAAGGCGAGCTGGCCATCGCAGCCGGTGAAGTATTTCTGCTGCCCCTGCCACATGAACGTCGTCGAGCTCGGTGGCACTGCGCTGCCGGGCACGCCGCCAGAGCCGCCACCGCCTCCGGTGACACCGCCTCCGGTGACACCGCCTCCGGTGACACCGCCTCCCGTGACACCGCCACCAGTGACACCGCCTCCAGTGACACCGCCTCCAGTGACACCGCCTCCAGTGACACCGCCACCAGTGGCACCGCCTCCCGTGACACCGCCACCACTGACACCACCTCCGCCGGTGGCACCTGCGCCGCTTCCGCCTCCGGTGCGCTGAACACCTGCGTCCTCTTGCGGACGCAGCTCATCGACCGCGTCGAGACACCCACACGCCACGAGACTGCACAGCATCAGGAATCGCATCTTCGTCGCCCTCAGCACATTGGAGGCCAGGCCCGGTGTCGAGACGTGTGTGGAAGCTTCGAGCATTTCGCAGCCCAGTGCGACTCGCGTCACCAGGTGCCGAGGCCGAGGTGCAGCTTTCCTCGCTTCAACAACTCCGGGAGCACCGAGTCGGGCTCACCGAGCTCAGCGACCCAGCACGGCATCTTCTCGACGACGCGCTCGTTGGTGCTGCGCGAGGTGTACGAGACCTCCGCGTTGAGCGGCTGGAAGCCGTGCGCGGTGAGCAAGCTCTGCGCATTGGGGCTGAGCAAGAACGCGACGGCGAGCTCATCACCGAGCGAACGCAGCAGGTCCATCGTGGCGCGGGTGAGCGCGCGGCCGACGCCCTTGCGTTGATGTTCGGGGTCCACCGCGATGCCCATGCCGGCGAGCTTCAGGGTGCGCTCTCCGAGGTGCACCGTGCGACGCGTGATGGCGCGCATGCCGACCACCTTGCCGCGCACTCGAGCGACGACCACCGAGTCGGGGACGCTGTCGTAATAGTAGTGACCGCGCAGCGCTTCCTCGTTGGGGAAGGTGCGTTCGACGAGCGCGACGAGCTCGGCCTTCAGCGTGCGGTCGATCTCCGCGAGCGTCTTCACCTCGAGCTGCAGCTCATCCGACGGCTTCGCGCTCGGAACCGCTGGAGTGAGCGCGCGCACCGTCTCGCGGTAGATGACGATTTTCTGCAGCTCCTGCGTGCCGCCGAGAATCGAGAGGCCCATCAGGTCGCGGAAGTCTTTTTGCGCACGCTCACTCGCGCGCAGGCCCTGACTGCCGAGCAACGCGATGAGGTCTTCCGCCGCTTCACGCGCGACCTCGGCGCCGTAGGCCTTGATGATCGACAGCGCGCCGAACACATCTTCGCCGTTGATCAGCGCGGTGAGCGTTCGCTCCAGCTGCGCAGAGAGCAACTCCTCCGCGATGCGCATGCGGACGATCTTCTCCTGCACGTACTGGTTCTTGCCGAGCGCGACCCCGAACGACAGCCGCGTCTCGGCGTGATGCACCGCGCGGTGGAGACACCGCCGAATCGCTCCCAGAAACAGGTAGCCGATGAAGAGCCGCTCGAGGCTGAACATGCGGCGGAAGCACGCCACGCCGCTCCCGACCGGACCGAGCAACGCGTCGGCGGGCAGCGGCGCTCTCCACGCGAGCACGTCACCCGTCGGAGACGTGCGCAGCCCCATCAAGTCACGCAACGGACGCTGCTTCACGCGCGGTCCGCTGGTGTCGACGAGAAAGAGGTTCACCGCTTCCTTCGCGCTCGCCCCGTCGAGACGCGCGGAGACGAGCAACAGGCCGGCCTCTCCCGCATTGGTGATGCTGCGCTTGCGGGTCGAGAGCACGTACGAGCCATCGCTCAATTTGCGCGCGCGCGAACGAAGGCCCATCACGTCGGTGCCACCGCGCGGCTCGGAGTTCGCGACGCCGCTCAACACTTCGCCGGACATCAAGCGCGGCAGCCAGCGCTGGCACTGCTCCGGCGTTCCGAATTCCTGCAGCACCGTGATGGCGCAGCCGGCGTGCGCGACCATCGAGACCGAGAAGCCGAGGTCACCACTTCCTTCTCCGAAGCCTTCGATGGCAGCGGCCCACTCGCGCAGGCCGAGCCCCTCGCCGCCGTATTCCTTCTTCACGTGCAGCTTGAGGAGGCCGCTTGCGCCGACACGCCGAAACGCCTCGCGGTCGAACTTCGCCGTCGCGTCGTGATCAGTCGCCCGAGCGCTCACTTCCCGAGCGCCGACTTCGCGAAAGCGCGCCCGCAGCGCAGCCAGGGTCATGGCGACTCTCTAGTCCAACCCGCACTTGTGGGGGATGCTCTCCAATGATGGCTGGGGGCGAACTCATCGGAGTCAGGGCGCGCAGGCCTGCGTGTATTCGACGACGAGCGTCTTCCCCGGCTCCGGCACGTAGAGCGGCGCGAAGATGACGGCGTTGCGGCGCGATTCCCACCACCAGACGGTCTCGGTCATCACCATCGTCGGAATCGGGATGCCATCGATGGACGCGCTGATTCCAGCGTCGGGCTCGGGCCGTGAGCGCAGCTTGAACGCGTCGCGGAAGCCGAAGATGCGATTCGCGATGGCGGAGGGAATCATCCCACCGTCGGTCGCGCAGATGCTGCCGGTGCCTCCGAAGGTGAGGTCGGTGACGCCGGCGAGAATCGGGTCGTCGGGTCCACTGCATGGAGCGAAGCGCGCGCTCGCATTCACGTACGTCGGCACGCGCTGAAACACGTCGAGCTGCGAGACCCACGCACCCGGAGCGACGGGCGTCTGCTCGAGCGAGTCCTGCAGGCAGAAGATGCTCAGCGAGGCGTCGGGCCGCGTCCACGACCTGATGTCGTTGAGCAATTCAGTGTTCGCGCGCTCGAGACAACTCTCGGTCGGACTTCCCGACGTGCCGACGTTCACCAGGTCAGCGAACTGCTGCTCGAGATTCGGAGTGGTGGGCGTCAACACGTTCGCGCCCGTGGAGGTCGTGAGGCGCGAACCACCATCGGAGCGCCCGAGAATCGCCGCGAGGTGGAAGTCCTGCTGCGTCGCGATGGCGTACTGCATGAAGCCGGCGGCGTTCGCGGCGAGCGCCTGCTGCGCGGGGCCCATGCCCGGTCCATCGGACAGCACCATCAACACATCGACCGCTGGCCGCGGCGGAATCACGAAGTTCTCGGTGACCGACCCGCTCTGCGCTCCGACGCCACGAAGCGCCGCAGCGACCTGAAAGTTTCCGTCGTCGACGAGGAGCACGCCCTGCCGTGGACCTACCGAGCTCGGAGTGAAGACCACGCGCAACTCGAACGACGAGTTCGGAGGAATCACCGCGGCGTTCGGCTGCACGAGGAAGTGGGTCGAAGGACTCGCGCCCTCTCGCGCCTCGATGCTCACTCCGAGCGAGAGCGCACAACGATTGGTGAGCCACACGCTTCGCGTTTGCCCGCACCCTGAGGCGACCGCGCCGAAGTCGACGTCGGTCGGCGGAGTGAACTGCAGCGAGCCCGGCGGACACATCGCGCCCGCGTCCATGGGCTGATTCGCTCCTCCACCGTTCGCGAAGCCACCGCCGTTCGCGAAGCCGCCGCCGTTCGCGAAGCCGCCGCCGTTCGCGAAGCCGCCGCCGCCGAACGGAAGGCCGGAGTCACTCGCCGAGCCGCCCCCACCGCCCGCTCCGGTTCCGCTGTCGTTCAGACAGCCACCGACGCACGGCGTGGAGCAGCTCGACGACACCAACGCGACGAACACCAACACCATCACTGAGCGCATGCGCTCCCTCACTTGAGTGCGTTGTGCACCCGGCCCATCGCTTTGATCAAGTGCTCGATTTCATCTTCCGTGTTCGCCGCCGTCGGAGTCGCGCGCAGCACGCCCTTGTCCTTCGGCACGATGGGGTACGCCTGCATCGTCACGTTGATGCCCTCATCGAACAGCAGCTGCCCACCGCGCGCGACGTTGTCAGCCGAGCCGACGTACGCCGAGACGATGGGGAACGCGTTGTCGTTGTCGGTGGCGATGCCCTGCGCGCGGTAGCCCTCGGCGATGCGCTTGCTGAAGCCATACATCTTGTCGCGCAGCTGCTCGCCTTCGCGCTCGTTCACTTCGAGCCCCGCGAGCGCCGTGGCGAGCGCCGCCGTCGGCACCGGCCCCGAGTAGATGTACGCGGTGATGTTGGTCTTCAAATACTTCGTCAGCTTCGCGGGGCACGCGACGAACGCGACCAGCGAGCTGTACGCCTTCGACATGCCCGAGACGTAGAGGATGTTGTCGTACGAGAGCCCGAAGTGCTTCACGACGCCGTTGCCGCGTACGCCGTACGGACGCTCGGGCGTCGGCTTCTCTCCGATGACGCCGAAGCCGTGCGCGTCGTCGATGTACACGATGGCGTCGTGCTTCTTCGCCACCTCGACGATGGCCGGAATGTTCGGAGTGCGTCCCGTCACCGACAACACACCGTCGACGACCACGAGCTTCGGAGTGAGCGCTGCGTTCTCGGTGAGGAGCTTGTCGAGCTCGGCCGGGTCGGTGTGCGTGAAGCTGAACAGCTTCGCTCCCATGTCGCGCGCGAGGCGGCAGCCGTCGAAGTTCACCTTGTGCGCGTAGCGGTCCGCGAAGATGCCGCTGCCTTTTCCAGTGAGCGCCGGAATCAATCCCACGGCGAGCAGCGAGATGGTGGGGATGATGATGGTGTCTTCGACTCCGAGCAGCTCAGACAGCTTCTTCTCCACGGTCGTGTACAGCTCGGGAGAACACGCGAGCCGCGCCCAGGACGGATGTGTTCCCCACTTGCGCATCGCGGGGAGCACCGACGCCATGATGTCTTCGCGCAAGTCGAAGCCGAGGTAGTTGCACGACGCGAAGTCATCGAGCCACTTGCCGTGCACCTGAATCTTGCGGCCGCGAATTTCGGTCGCGACGTTGTCGTAGAGCTTTCCGGTCTCGAGCAACTGCAACAGCTGCCGGTTCTTCGAGTCGGCGAGCTTCACGTCGAGGAGGCGATCGAACACGTCAGCCACGCAAGGCCTCCTTCGCAATCGTCGTCACCAACTTCTCGTACGACAGCCCATCTTCCGCGGCGGCCTTCACGCACGGCGCGCTCGGACCCAGGTACGTGTTCGGCGTGACGTCGATGATCATCGGAACTCCGCCGCGATCGAGCCGCAGGTCGACGCGTCCCCAATCGCGACCACCACTCGCCACCAGCGCGCGCCGGCAGATTTCCGGAATGTCGTCGATCGAGCCACGCCATGCAGCGGCGGACGGCGCGCGGAACGGCACGGGCTGCGACCAGCGTGGGTCTCTGCGCGGCTTCTCTCCGCCCTTGCCGGGGTCGTTGAACCACTTCATGTCGAAGGTGCGAATCGGGAGATAGCCCTCGGGCAAGTCGTCGAAGCCGTGCTCCATCATCGGCAGCGGCTTGAGCGGTCTCCCGTAGAACGAGACGTAGAACTCGCGGCCGTGCACGTATTCCTCGATGAGCACCGGCTGCGCGTACTTCTTGATGAGCCCGCGCGCGCACGCCTTCACTTCGTTCTCGTCGAAGCACACCGAGGTCGAGGCGAGCCCGATGGAAGAGTGTTCCGCGGTGAGCTTGAGAATCACCGGCGCTTCGAGCGCGAGCTCAAAGTCTTCGACTTCCTCGAGCGTCGAGATCACCTGGTACTTCGGAGACGGCAGCACTTCGCGATCGAGCAGTGCCTTCACGTCGTGTTTGCGTTTGCTCACCGCGAGGCCGAATTGATCTGCCCCGACGAACGGCACGCCGTGCGCTTCGAGCAGCGCGGGGACGACGGGAGCGAGCCGGCTGTCTCCATCGACGGTGTCGCAGAGGTTGAAGACCAGCGAGACGCCCTTGAGCGCCCTGGGCAACTTCGTGGCGACATCGCGCCCGATGCCGAGTCGAGAAACACGAAAGCCCGCCGACGAGAGTGCCTCGCCAACGGGCCCGGAATCACCGACCACCTGGAAGAAGTCGCTTCCCGACTTCACCGGGTGCTTCGCGTTGTGCAGCTTCGTTCGCTCCGCAAACTTCGCGTCGAACGCGACGAGGACGTGGTGCTTCTTCACGCCGTCACTTCTTCAGATCGGCGTACACCTTGTCGAGCTTGTTCTTCTTGATCCAATCCTGACCGAAGACGACGAAGTCCTTCGCGAGCTGCTTCGCGTCGGGAGCGACGAGGCCGCGCTCGACGACCTCTTCGAACTTCACGAAGTCGCCGACGAGGTCCTTCATCTTCTTGGCGTCCTTCTCGTCGATGTCGGGGTTGCTGAAGTACTTGATGGTGCGTTCCACCATCGTGCGGTCAAACCAACCGTTGGGCGTCGCCATGTGCGTGCTCTCGCCTCTTCGATCAGTTGAGCCAGCTGCGGATTTCTTCGGCCGTCGCGGGACGAACGTGGCCGCCCTTCGCGCTGACCTGCACCTGACCGACGGCCGCGTTGACGACCGCGTTGGTGACCCACTCGCGCAGCTCGGCCTGCGAGGGCTTGGTGGTGTTCGAGCCGCCCTTCATGCTGTTCGCCGCGCGCGCCGCCTGGGCGTCGAGGTTGGTGAGCACCTTGTCGAGCGCCTTCTTGTCGAGCGGCACCATCTTGCTGCCCACGGGCACACCGGCGGGCTTGAACGCCTTCGCCGAATCGGTCGGCGACTTGATGGCGCTGTCGAGCCACTTCTTGAGGTCCATGACGCTCGCCGGCTTCGTGTCGCCCGACTTCGCGAACTTGAGCGCGTTCTTCGCTCCCGCGATGTCGGTGCGGAGAGCGTTCATGTGGGTGTTCATCGTCGGCTTGGCTTTGATGGTCGGCATCTTCAGTGTCCTTGGTGCTGGGGAAACGGCGGAAAGAAGGCGAGGGATGACACCAGATCCACCCCCACTGTGCAAAGCGGACCTCGGATTTGTGAACCGCGAGAGTGACGACTGATCAGTCACCGAACGGTGAGAACGATCTTCCCTCGCGCTCGGCCGGTCTCCGCGTACCGATGCGCCTCGGCGACTTCGGAGAGCGGGTAGGTGCGATCGACGACGGGCTTCAGCTTTCCCTGCTCTGCGAGCTGACCGAGCTGGTGGAGCACCGTGCCGACCGCGAAGCGCGTGACGAACGCGAGCGTGACCTGCTTTCTGATGAGCGACGAGACGGTGAGCCACGCCGCATGGAGCAGGAAGACGAAGAAGCCGCCCGCGACGCCGTACTTTCTCGCGAACGTCGGAAAGCTCGGAGTGATGCACGACACGTGACCGAAGCGCTTCACCAGCTTCAGCGCGGCGACGAGGTGTTCACCGCCGAGTGAATCGAGCACCACGTCGACCCCGCGCGCGACGACGCGGTAGTCGTCCTTCGTGTAGTCGATGGGAGTGGCTCCGAGAGAACGCACCAGCTCGACGTTCCTGGTGCTGCAGGTCGCGAACACCTCACTCGCACCGAGCGCTTTGGCGAGCTGGATGGCGGCGGTGCCGACGCCCCCGGCTCCAGCTTGAATCAACACGCGCTGACCGCTCTTCAACTTCGCGCTCTTCACCAGCGAGTACCACGCGGTCATCGCCACGAGCGGGAGAGACGCCGCTTCGACGTGAGAGAGGTTCTTCGGCTTGTGAGCGACTTCGCTGGCGCGCACGACGACTTCTTCCGCATACGTGCCCTGACGCAGATGACTCGGAGAGGCGAAGACCTCGTCGCCGACTTTCCACGCGGTCACCTTCACGCCGACCTCGGAGATGACACCGCTGACGTCCATCCCCGGGATGAAGGGAAACGAGATCCACACCACCGCGCGCTGCATGCCTTCGCGAATCTTGAAGTCGACGGGATTGACGGACGTGGCGTGCACCGAGATGCGCACGTCGTTCGGTCCACAACGAGGCGTGTCGACCTCTTCGAGCTGCAACACTTCGGGACCGCCGTAGCGGTGCATGCGAATCGCCTTCAAGCCGGCGCAGCGTGCCATGCCCGTTGGCGTCGCCGTGAAGAAGGTGCACCGCAAGAACGCTCGGAGTAGTTCCGCCGCCATGCCCACTCGCAAAGCGAAGCCCCAGGCAGCCAGCACACCGGTCGAGGTCGACTCGAAGAAGCTCGTCGCGGCGGTCGTCGCGAGGCGAAAGGGGCTGCCCTTCGACCCGATGCAGGCCGGCGGCGCGAAGGTGTGGGGGCAGGCCTACCAACCGGCGGAAGACTACGGCGTCGCGGCGCACGCCAAATCGTCGACCTCGGTGGTGGAAGCGGCCGAGAGCGTCGTGCTCTCGATGGTCGAGTACGCGGGCCTCAAGCCGACCATCATGGAAGGACCGGCGCTGCGCGTGCCGTGGGAACTGTTTCTCCTCGCGTTCCTCGACGGGTACGCGACCGCGCAGGAACTGACCGGGCCCGCCCCGAAGAAGCTCAAGTTGATTGGCTCGAAAGGAGCCGTCACGCAGTTCGTCAAGGCCAACGCCGCGCGCGGCAAGGCGGTGACCGGCGGTGCGCTGACTCCCATCTTCGAATCGCTGTGGAACGCGTTCCTCACGCACTACGGCGAGGGGCTGCGCGCTGCGACCGCCGCGTCGTTCGCCATCGGGGCCATGCTGCGTTGTCACGAGACCGGAGCGAGCCACCCGTTCCTCGATGAGCTGCTCGGCAAGGGCCCGCCGAAGGCGCGTGGTCTGGCGATCCCCAAAGGAAAGGCTGCTGCCAATGAAGACCTGCTCGCCGCAATCCTCGCGCGCCCCGACGATGACGCTCCACGGCTGGTGTACGCCGACTACCTGACCACTGCGGGAGACGCGCGCGGTGAGTTCATTCAGCTGCAGTGCGCGCTGGGAAATCAGATTCGCAAGGCGGGGAAGATTTCCACCGAGCCCACCCGCCAGGTGGCCGACCCGGGCGCCGTGAAGCGCGCGGCCACGCTCCTCACGCACAGCAAGGGCAAGTGGCTCGAGGGCACCGACCTGTCCGACGTCACGTGGGCGCGCGGCTTCCCACACGAGGGGTACTGCGAGGCCAGCGAGTTCATCGAAAACGCCGCCTACGACCGTGTGCCCCTCGAGGGCATCAAGCTCATCCACTGGAAGGCGAAGCTGGCCGACGCGATGTTCAAGCGAGCGATGCACCCCACGGTGCGGCGCTTCTGGTTCGGCTCTGGCTTCGGGCCGAAGCTGGTGCACGTGCTCGCCGCTCCGGTGTTCTCGCGCGCCAGGGAACTCGAGGCGGGCTTCTGGGAAGACGGTGCCGTCGCGCCGAGCGCGCTGGAACAGCTCGGCAAGTGCACCTTCGCGGAGCTCGAATCGCTCGATGGGACGCCCGAGTTGTTCGCCGCGCTCGCGAACGCGAAGTGCCCCCGCCTGCACACCTTCAAGCTCGACGGCCAGGGAAGCGTCGAGCCAGCGCGCGCCACGCGCCTGTGGTCGCAGCTGCGTCGCCTCGAGTGCTTCCGCCTGGAAGAGGGCCAGCGCTTCGCGAAGGCCGGCGGCGCGGAGTTCTCGGCGCTGACCGACGCCACCTCGCTCGAAGTGCTCGCCTCGATCGCCGTCAGCCTGAATGAGGCGAGCGTGCACGCGCTGGTGAAGGCCGCGCCGAAGTCGCTCTCGACGCTCGAGGGTGGGTTTGGCTCGCTCGAGCCCGCGCTGGTGAAGGTGCTGTCGGCGCGCTTTCAGCTCCTCGAGCGCTGAGCGAATGCATGGGAGTCCGCCCGTGAAGAAACGAGAAGCGCACAATTCGTGGTCACTGGTGCTCGGAGAGGTCGCCGGGATTCAGCTCGAAGTGCACGTCACCTTCGCGCTGGTCGCGGTGTGGGCGCTCTTCGCCCTCGCGCGCCGTGGGGCGAGCAAGGAGGTGCTGGTCCTCGTCGCGACGATGATTCTCGGCGTGGCGGTGTCGCTCCTGTTGCACGAGCTCGGACACGCGCTCGTGGCGCGGATGTTCGGGCTCAAGACGCGCGAGATTTCGCTCACGCCGATGGGTGGCTTCTCGAACATCGACGAGATGCCGGAGACGCCACGCGTGCAGTTGCTCGTCGTGCTCGCCGGCCCCGCGGTGAGCTTGCTGCTCGGTGGTCTGCTGTTCGCGATTTCAGCGGCACGCGGGGAGCTGCGCGGTCCCCTGCCCTTCAACGACACCAACGCGAATCCCGTCACGCAGCTCGCGTGGTTCAACGTGGTGCTCGGTGGCTACAACCTGCTGCCGATCTTCCCGATGGACGGAGGCCGCGCGCTGCGAGCGGGCTTCTCGTTCTTCATGGACTACGTGCGCGCGACTCGCATCGCGTCACGCATCGCGCAGGCCTTGTCGATCGCGCTCGCGCTCGCCGGCCTCGAGTACGGACCGGTCGTGTTGTTCACCGCAGTGTGGATCTGGATGAGCGCGCGCAGCGAAGTGAAGACGGTGCGCACCAGGCACGCGCTGAAGTCGCTGCTCGCGCGCGACGTGATGGTGACCGGGCCGACGCTCGACGCCGATTCCACGCTCGAAGACGCGAGCCTCGTGTTCCGCAAGACGTTTCAGAGTGAGTTTCCGGTGATGCGCGGCACCGACGTCGTCGGCGTGATGGGCTTCAAGGAATTGGTCAGCGGCCTCGAGAAGCACGGCGCTCAGGGACTCGTCAGCGCTGCGATGCGCACCACGTTCAATGGAGTCGACTTCCGCACTCCGCTCGAGCAGGTGCATCAGCAGATGAAGGACGCGTCGGACCCGATGGTGATGGTCACGCGCGGAGAGCGATACGCCGGCGTGTTGCCGCAGCAGAACGTCGATGAGCTGCTGCGCATCGCGAAGGCGTTGGAGAAGTGAGTCACGGGCACACGGCGCTGCGCTCGGCCATGCCCCACGTGATGAAGAAGAGTGGGTGGCTCTTCGTGAACGCGCTGTTCGGGAGCTCCTGCCAGGTGACGCCGTCCGTACTTCTGTACAGCGATTGAGCTGCGTAGCCTTCCCAGACGTTGCCGACGGCGACGAGCGTGCCGTTGGGGCCGCGCGCGACGGGGCCGATGCGCGTCGCCGGCGTGGTGTTCGTCGAGGTCCAGGTGAGACCGTCGGTGCTGCGCCAGCGCTTCGAGGACGACCAGAACCAGAACTCGGAGCCGGTCCACACTCCGCTCGAATAGATGTCGTCGGCGAGCGCGTGTCTGGTCCACGTCACGCCGCCGTCGGTGGAGCGGCACACCACGCGGTCGGACCCGACCATCACGATGACGTCGTTGCCGCCCACGATGTCGCCGTACGCGCCGACGCCGTCTCCGCAGCCCGATGGGAGCGTCGTCGGTCGCCACCACGTCGCTCCTTGATCAGAGCTGATCAACACGTCGAGGTCGGTGTTGCCGCTGGCGATGGCGATGACGCGGCCTTCTCCGCGGTACGTGGCGAAGCCCATGCGGCGGACGGACCAGATGGTCGGCTCGTTGGGACCTGAGAAGTTCGCGTCACCGCCCGCGGACCACGTGATGCCGTCGGCGGAGATTTTCGGTTCGCGATCTCCGGTGACGAATTTTCCGTTCGCCCAGACGATGCCGCCGAAGCCGGCCTGGCCTTCCATCGAGCGTGTCCACGTCACGCCGTCGGTCGAGCGGCGGACGGAGCCGGGCCAACCCCAGCCCCAGGTGCCGACGAATTTCTCTCCGTCGAACGCGACGCCTTTGCTGAAGCCCGGTGAGTGGCCGCAGTCGCACTGCGTGTCGCTCGAGCAGGTGTTGTCGTACCAGCGTGCGCTGCACGGGCCCGAGTAGCACTCGATGGGAGTCGTCTGACCGCAGAGCAGCTCGTCGCCTTCGGAATCCCACGAGCGGTTCGCGACCCACGTGCGGCCGTCGTCGCAGGAGATGGTGGTGCGGCCGACCATGCCTTGCGCGACGAAGATGGGAATGCGGTCGGAAGGTCCGGCGTCGGGCGTGACCGTGGTTCCGGCGTCTTCGGTGCCGGCGTCGATCGGCGGCGTGACCATCGTTCCGGAGTCAGTGGCGGAAGTGCCTGCGTCTTCGTCGGGGAGCTGCACAGGTGCAGGCGGCGGAGGAAGTTCTCCGACGGTTGCAACGCAGCCAGAGCACAACGCAGCGAGGAAAATCGCGCGGACCATGTCCCTGTTCCCGCGAGCCCCGCGAATCCTTCCCTCTCCCTCGGGGAGAGGGGTTGGGGTGAGGGAGAACCCAATTTCCGCAGTGGATTCGGTACCTTCTCTGGGTGCGCCTCCGAGTGATGACCTACAACTTTCTGTACGCGTTCCACGAGCGGGACGGCGACTCGATGGTCTTGAAGGAAGGCCGAGCGCGCGCTGCACGCGACGTGGTGCGCGCCGCGGCACCCGACATTCTCGGCATCACCGAAGCGGTCTACTGCGGCGTCGGTCGCGGGAAGCTGATCAGACCCGACTACGGCGAGATGTTCGGCCTCGAGCACGTGCATGCCGCAGGCTTCGAAGGCGACTGGGGCAACTGCATCGCGTCGCGCTTTCCGATTCTTCGAACTGAGGTCATTCCGCTCGGCGGTGGACGGAAGGAAGTGTTGTCGTCAGCGCTGCGCGTGACGCTCGAGGTCGAGGGACGCGAGGTGCACGTCGATGTGGTGCATCCGTCTCCGATGATCACCGAGTCGCAGCGCGTGCAGGCGTTCGTTCCCGTGCTCACGACGTTTCAGCGGCCGTACTTGATGATCGGCGACTTCAACGCGCTGTCTGATGAAGACCCGTACGACCACGCGACGATGGTCTCGGAGATGACCGGCAACGTCGATGATCCCGCAGGGCTCGCGACGCGCATGCTCGATCGAAAGTTGATCGCTTCGGTGCGGGCGCACGGGCTGCAGGATTTCGCTCCGCCTGGGAGGCGGCACACGTTGCCGACGCGCTTGCCGCGGCCGCATGCGACGCAGGGTGCTCGGCTGCGGCTCGATTACATCTTTGGCTCCGAGGAGTTCCGCGCGGAGCGGGTCGAGGTCATCGACAACGAACTCAGCGATCGCGTGTCCGATCACTATCCGCTCGTCGCGGACCTTGAACTGCACTGAGGTCGAAGTGGTGTCGATGGACGCGCGCGATGCCGAGAGTCCCGCGTGCCCCTCGGCTTCGGACCTCTTTCCGATGATCAGTTCACGCATTCATGTCGTCGTCGTTGACAGTCATGCGGGCCGAAAAGCCCTCTTCGAATTGCGTAGCCATCGTTGACAGGGATCGCTGTCAGCGACGGCGACAGGATTTCACGAGCTCGTTTCGCCTCGTCTCACTGTCAACTTTGGCGACGGCGATCGCGGTCGACGTGAAATTCGCGCGAAGGAGCGATGCACGCGTGACGTTCGCCGCTGCGTTCGCACACTCCCACCACACGACGCTTTGAGCTTTCGGCACGCGGCACGCACTGAGCGTCCGAATCAGCTCGAGCCAACGACGACTGCGTTCTCGCGGCCACGCCGTCGTGTCATTTTCGCCGCACCCTGAGGCAGCCGACCCACCGATGACGACGACCAAAGCCGCTCGCATCGCCCTCGGCGCCCTGCTCCTCACGATCTACTCGACGCTCTGGGTCATCCGCGAAATCACGAACGCGATGCGGCAGCGCGGAATGCTCATCCCCGCGGTCGGCGCTGCGTTCGCGCTCGCGGCGCTCGTGGTCATCGCGTTGCTGATCAGAAACCCCGCGCTGCGAAAGCCGAAGACCCTGCTCCTCGTTGCCGCGGCCGGAGCCATCTACGCGCTCGTCGTCTGGCCGATGGAATCCCCCGAAGAGAAGCTCCACTTCATCGAGTACGGCATCGTCGGTGTGCTGTGGTTCCTCTCGCTCCCCGACGCGTGGAGCACACCGAAGCGCTACGTCACGGCGGCGCTCGCCACCGTCGCCAGCGGCTGGCTCGACGAAGGCATCCAGGCGCTGATTCCCACGCGCTACTACGACCTGCGCGACGTCGGCTTCAACGCGCTCGCCGGACTCATGGCGCTCACCGTCTTCACCGTCGCCCGCGCCCTCGCGAAATAGGTCAGGCCGTCGCTTCGCCGCGCGTGGTAGCAGGACCACCATGAAGCGCGATTTCATCGAAGAGCTGAGCTGGCGAAACATGCTGTCGCAGAAGATCGACGGCATCGAAGAGCTGCTGAAGACCGAACGCGTCAGCGGCTACATCGGCTTCGATCCCACCGCGGACTCGCTCGGCGTCGGCAACCTCGTGCAGGTGATGACGCTGCTCCATTTCCAGGAAGCGGGGCATCGCCCCATCGCGCTCGTCGGCGGAGCAACCGGCATGGTCGGCGACCCTTCCGGAAAATCGGCCGAGCGCAATCTGCTCAGCGCGGACGACCTCGAGAAGAACCTCGCAGGCCAGCGCAGACAGCTCGAGCGCTTCCTCGACTTCAACGCGAAAGACGGAGCGCTCCTCGTCAACAACTACGACTGGTTCAAGGAGATGCGCTTCCTCGACTTCATCCGCGACGCAGGGAAGCACCTCACCATCAACTACATGATGGCGAAGGACTCGGTGAAGAACCGCATCGGCGGCGGAGAGAACTCCGAAGGCATGAGCTTCACCGAGTTCACGTACCAGCTGATTCAGGGCTGGGACTTCTACTGGCTCTACAAACACCACGGCGTGAAGCTGCAGATGGGCGGCTCTGATCAGTGGGGCAACATCACCAGCGGCACCGAGCTGATTCGACGGAAGGACGGCGGGAAGGCGTACGCCATCACCACGCCGCTCATCACCAAGGCCGACGGGACGAAGTTCGGAAAGACCGAGAAGGGAAATCTCTGGCTCGATCCGAAGCGCACCTCTCCGTACGAGTTCTTCCAGTTCTGGCTCAACGCGAGTGACGAGGACGCGGCGACGTACGTGCGCATCTTCACGCTGATGGATCGCGCTTCAGTCGAAGGGCTGATTGCGGAGCACGCGACTGCTCCGCACGAGCGGAAATTGCAGAAGGCGCTCGCGCGCGACATCACGACGCGCGTGCACGGTCAGGAGCAGCTCGACGTCGCGCTCGCTGCCACCGACGTGTTGTTCGGCAAGGGAACGATCGATCAGCTCAAGGCGCTCACCGAGGCGCAGTTCGAGCAGGTCTTCGTCGGAGCCGGCGTCC
Source organism: Archangium sp. (assembly GCA_016792935.1). Classification (GTDB taxonomy): domain Bacteria; phylum Myxococcota; class Myxococcia; order Myxococcales; family Myxococcaceae; genus Archangium_A. The sequence continues at coordinate 18,357 of JAEUJS010000550.1, forward strand.
AGGTCGCAGAGGTCTCGTTCGGTGCGGGCATCGCTGCGCTCGATCTCTTCACCGAGAAGTCGGGGCTCGTCGACTCGAAGAACAACGCGAAGACGTTCTTCAAACAAAACGCCCTCTCGGTGAACAAGCAGAAGGTCACCGACGCCAGCGCGATCTTCACCAGCGACAAGCTGATCAACGGCCGATTCCTCCTGCTGCAGAAGGGCAAGAAGGACTACTGCCTGATCAAGGCCGTCTGAGTGCGCACCTTCCTGATCGCGGTGACGTTGATCATCATCGCGATCCTCTCCGTCCTCGGCTTCGCGCGGTGGAAAGCGGCGCGTGTCGATCAACCGGCGTTCATCCTCGTCAGCGCGACCTGGCCCGGAGCGAGCGCCGAGTCGATGGAAGCCAGCGTCGCTGAACCTCTCGAGCGCGCGCTGAGTCAGATTCCGAACGTGCGACACCTCCGCTCCGAGTCGCGCGAGTCGCTGACGGTGGTGTTCGTCGAAGTGCTTCACGCTGAAATCGAAGACGAGTTCTTCATCGCGCAGCGCGTGCAGCAGGCCGTCGCCGGTGTTCAGAACACGCTCCCGACCGAGGTCTCGCCACCGACCGTCTCGCGAATCGCCGGGCCTGATCAGCAGGCGACCTTTCGCTGGATCCTCGAGAGCGACACGCTGCCGGCCGTCGAACTCACGAAGTGGGCCAACGACGTCTTCCGCCGAAAGCTCGAGATGCAGAACGGCGTTCGGTCCGTTGGGTTCTGCGGCGCACGCGACGCGGAGCTGCGCATCGAGCTCGATCTGCAGCGACTGCAGGCGACGGGCGTCTCGGTCGCGACGGTGATTCAGACGCTGCAGACCGCGGCGCTCACCCTGCCCGGAGGCCGCCTCGAGCAAGGCGGGAGACAACTCACCGTTCGTTCGCTCGGCAGCTTGCGAATGAACGACGTCGAGGAACTCTCACTCGGTCAGGCGAAGCTGCGCGACGTCGCGGTGATCACCCTCGGTGCGGAGCGCGAGCGCGACTGCATCGCGTACGCCGGCGGTCGCGCGGTGCTGCTCGCCGAGGTCTTCACCTTCGCCACGCTCGAGAAGCCGCTCGAGCTGCCGATGGCCGAAGCGCCTCCGGGCGTCACGCTGCGGAAGTTCGAAGCGAAGTACACGTTCTCGTTCGATGCCGCCGCCGCTGAAGAGCGCCTCGCCGGCAAGCTGAGCACGCTGAGCGGCGCCGTGAAGATGAAGGGCGCCGAGCTCGAGTGGCTCACCGACGACGCGACGCCAGGCTCCGCGACTCAGATTCCCGGGCTCGCGCTGCGCACTGCTCCGGGTGGAGTCACGGTCACGTGGCTCGGGCCCGACCGCTCCGTCCTGCGTCGGCTCGCCGAGCAGGGTCGCGCGAAGTTGATCGCCGCGAATCCCGCATGGGTCGGAACGGTGTGGCCAGGTGTCGCTCCGGCGCGGCAGATCCACCTCGATCGCGAACGTGCGAGCGATTTGCGCACGCAGCCGGCTGAGGTCTTCGAGCTGATCAGGTTGATCACTTCCGGAGTCCGCACTGGCGAGCTCGAATCAGGAGAGCGCGTCACCGTACGCGTCGCGGACTCTTCGCTCGAGAATCTCTTGCAGGCGCGGACGCGTGAGGGAATTCCGCTTTCCAATCTCGTGACCGTCGAAATGAAGGAACAGGACGCCAGCTTGTTTCGGCTCGACCGTGAGCGCGCGGTGCAGGTGCGGGTCGGGCTCGAGGCTGACGTGGTCCGCAAACTTCTCGATGCTGAACTTCCGCTCGGCGTGCGCGTCGTCGTCGAGTGACGTTCCCGCCGTCAGCGGCAGTACAGAACGTTCTCCGTCGAGAAGCCGGTCACCTGGCACACGCGCACGAGCTCGCCGCAGCAGCCGCTCCACGCCGTCGTGCCCTGCTGGTAGTCGGTGCGCGGAATCTGGCCGCCCTGGCAGTTTTGATACGGACCTCCGCTGACGGCCATCAACTCGGGCGAGACGCCTGACTGCGTGCAGCTCCCCGCGTCGGTGCCCGCGTCTTGTTCGGTCGAGCCCGCATCGGTGCCCGCGTCTTCGGTCGAGCCTGCGTCGTACCCGGCGTCGAAGCCCGCATCGAACCCGGCGTCGAAGCCTGCGTCCGTCGAGCCCGCGTCGGTGGTCGTGCCCGCGTCGAAGCCCGCATCGACTTCCATCGACGCATCCATCGCGGTGCTTCCGTCCATCGGCTCGATGGAATGCTGAATGCGATCGACTCCGCAGCCGAGGGCGAGAACGGAAAGCAGGAAGACGCGAAGGAAAGTGTTCATTCGGCGCACATCACCCGCGAGCCTGCGCGGAGTTTCCTGCAGCATTTCTTTTTTCACGGCGGAGTGCACTTCAGACCGCTCAGTTCACTCGTCACCGCCTGTTGGTAGCGACCGTTCGGATACTCCGTCGCGTGCTTCAGCCAGTGCGGGCAGGCGCGCGCCGCGTCGTGGAGTTGGTGCGAGAGAATCGACCCCAGCTCGAAGGAGAGTCGTTCGCGCGTCGAGGCGGGCATCGTCTCCTTCAGTGACGCGCTGAGGACCGTGGCGGCTTCTTCGTATTGGCCACGGCTGCGGAGCGAGGCGATTTGCGTGAGCACCGCTTCCACCGAGAACGCAGGCGCGGGTGGAGGCGTCGGCTTGATGGGGACGAGTGGCAAGCGCACTGCCTTCGGTGACGGTGCGAGCTCGAGCTCTGGCTCGGGTGTCGGCTCTGGCTCGGGCGGCGCGGTGGGCGGCCACGAGACGCTCTCGCCCGGAGCGAGCGTCACCACGCTCCCGTCCTTCGCGCGGAACCGAATCACGCCTTGCTCGAGGTGCACTTCGCCGGTGGTGCCGTTCTCTTTCACCGTGAAGCGGGTGCCGACGACTTCGATGACGCCTCCGGAGACCTGCACGGAGTACGGCTCGACCGAGCGGTGTTCGACTTCGAAGCGCACCGTGCCAGCGAAGACTTCGGCTCCGGCCTTCATGCGCTTCAACGATGCGCCGCTCTCGACCTGGAGCATGGCGCCCTGCGTTTCGTCGAGGAGCGTCACCGTTCCGATCGTCACGGCGACGCGTTGATCAGCGGTGAGCTGCGTCTGGAGATCAGGGGATGCTTCGCGCGTCGAGAAGCCGCCGAGCGTGTTCGCCGGACGCAGCGTGAGTCCGAGTGTGATCAACGCGAGCACGACGGTGATCGCGAAGATCATCGAACGGAATGGGACGCGGCGCGCTGACTCGAGACGCGCTCGGAGTCTTGCGTCGACCGCGGGCGCTGAAGCGGCGCTCTCGAAATCGCGATCGAGTTCGGTCAGCTTTCTCTCGAAGTCGGTTGGCTTCATCGCGTACCTCCCTGGAGCCGTGACACTCCCTCACCCCAACCCTCTCCCGCAGGGGCGGGAGGGGGAGTCCGCATCGCGATCACGTTGGTCTGATCGTCACGCTTCATCGCGGACCTCTTCGATCAGTTCCCACGCGCGCGCGGTGAGCTTCGAGACGTAGCCTTCGGACAGCTCGAGCGCGTCGGCGATCTCCTGCTGGCTCTTTCCGTCGAGCACTTTCATGCACAACACCATGCGCTCCTTCGGCGGCAGCGCGCGCAGCGCCTTCAACACCGACTCACGGCCCGCGAACTTCGTCTCGGGACTTGGAGCCTCGTCCTGCTCCGAGCGAAACAGCCGCGCCAACGCGCCCGTCCAGCTCCTCTCGTTGCGCAGCCGATTCAGCGCGCAGTTCGCCGTCGTGCGGTACAGCCACGGCGCGAGGTCTTCCACGCGATCCAACGTCTGCAGATGTCCGTGCAGCCGCAAGAACACGTCGTGCGCGAGGTCTTCCGCCCAGGCGCTGCGGCCGGCTCCGTAGCGCAGCCCCCACCGCACCACGTCCGCTCGGTGCGCGACGTACAGCCGCTCGAATGAGCGCCGGGCGTCCTCCCCGCTCGAGGAACGCGCTGAATTCATGGGGGAAAGGGCCGAAACGACATCCACTCGCCCATATCACCCGCGAGCGGGCCTTCAGTTTCCTAGAGCGCGAAAGTCACGCCGACGCCGAAGTCGAAGCGGATCGGCCCGCGCGTCCAATACAGGAACGTGCCGTCGACGTGTTCGCGGCCCTGACCCCAGCCCAGTGCGGCGCGCACTCCGACCGAGAAGAACTCCCTCGGCGACCACGAGAGCGTCAGCGGCAGCGTGAGGAGCAAGTTGGCGCGCACGCCCTGCGATTCGAAGAGCACGCGATGCGTGATGACGAAGGAGTGCACCAACACACCAGCGAGTGCTGCCACTTCGAATTCCAGCGACGCGGGGAGACGAACCGCCAACGCGCCTCCCGCTGAGAGCTGACTCTCGAACACGGTGAGGTCCGTCCTGATCATTCCGCTCAACCCGGCTTCAACCGCGACGCGAAATCGCGTGCCCCAGCGCGCTGAGAGGAGCCCGAGTGGATCGAGCCCGCCTTCACGAAGGAGCCCGCCTCCGAACAACAAAAAGCGCCACTCGCGCTCACGCGGCGTCGCCGGCGGAATGATGACTGGCGGTTCTTCGACGACTGGCGCGACGACCGCTGGTTTCGCTTCGGCAACCGCGCGCGTGAGCTCAGCGAGTTTCTGCACGAGCTCGAGGTGCAGCTCGACGAGCGGCTCGCTGCCCCAGGGCACTTCGCGCGTGGCGTCTCCTCCCGGGCCGCGACTCGTCAGGAGCAACACGCGCGGCTCGGGGCGCACTTCGACTCGCACGATGACGTCGGGGTTCGCGGTGCGGGTGACGACTGCGAAGCCGTCTTGCACGAGGCGAACGGTGGCCGACTTCTCGAGCGCCACTCCGTCGAGCGCGGCGAAGGACTCGGCGTCGAGCGCCGTGAGATCGAGCGCGACCGAGGGCAAGGCGTGTGCGCTCGCGGAGAGCAACGTGATGACGGCGAGGAAGCGCACGGGTGGCGCATATAGAGGATGTGCTCCCTCACCGGTACATTGCGCGACCGTGCGCCGCTCGCTGCTGCTCGGAGTGATGCTGTCCTCGGCGCTCGCTGGTGCGCAGGACTTCGTACGCGTGGTGCAGAGCACTCCGTTCTCGACGACAGCGCCGGTGTTCGTGCGCATGCCCAACACCGACCTCACGTTCAGCGCGGGCACCAACGAGCTCATGCTGCTGTTGTGGAAAGCGCGGCTCTCGAACTCCGAGGGCGGAAACGCGAGCGCGGAGATCTTCATCACGCCCGACGGCGGCTCGCGCTGGGGACTCGGTTCGTCGAGCGGCCGCGGGCCGAACGAGACGCAGCTGTGGTCGAACTTCGATTGGGACGGTGCGCGTTCGCTCACGCTCTTCGCGATGGTGCGCGCGGTCGATGGAGGCACCGCCATCGTCGAAGACTTCGAAGCCGTCGCCATCAACCTCGGGTCACCTGGACAGCTCCAGTTTCAGGAGAACCTGTCGAGCGTCACCGTGAACGACGCGCAGTGGAGCGTCCTCGCGAGCAGAACGATTCCCGCCATGGCGCCCACGACGGAGTGGCTGGTGTTCGCACAGGCCACCGTCGAGCGCACCCATGCCAGTGGCGTCTCGTTGCGGCTGCGCGTCGGTGCGAACGAGTTCCCCGTGCTGAATCCAGTGACGGATCCACGAACGCGTTTCCTCGCGAGTGGCGCCGCACCGCGCATGTTCTTCTACGCCGCTCCGCTGACGCTCAACCCCATGGACGTCGTCGACTTCGAGGGCATGGTGAATCCACGTGGCGCGGGTGCTCCGAACGGCGCGTCCGGCGATTTGAGAGACGTGCGGTTGCTCCTGATTCCATCGACGGTGCTCGAGAAACGCGCCGAGGCGATTTCTCCCGGCGGCTTCGGAGCGGTGCTCGGCGCACAGGCCATCGCGGCGCAGCTGCCGCGGACTGATCTCGACGGTGGCTGGGAATTGCTGACGCTCAGCGCGTTGATCACCAGCGACGGCGGCACGATGGAACACCAGTTGATCACTGAGCCCGGGAGTCCTCCGTTCGTGCAGCGTGATGTGGTCAACGTGACGAGCGGGGTCGAGAACTCGATGATCAGCACCTGGGTGTTGCGGCCGACGAACGCTCCGACGCAGGTTCTTCCGCAGTGGTGGGTTCGGTCGCTGAGCGGCGGAATTCAGGGTTGGGCGGGTCGCTCTGCGCGCTGGCGAATCGATGGAGGGGCGGCGGTGCCGGTCATCGACGCGGGAACTCCAGATGCAGGGCCGAGCGACGCTGGCTTCGACGCAGGGGAAGAAGATGCGGGCTTCGACGGTGGCACTCCTGATGCGGGACTCGACGCGGGCGCCATGGAAGATGACGACGCTGGCGTCGGTAAGCGCCGGCTCGGCGTTGGGTGCAGCTGCGATTCGAGTGCGGGGCTCGGGCTGATCTGGCTCGTTGCGCTCATCACGTCTCGCCGCAGGATCGTCGTGCTAGGAGGACCGCATGCCTGACATCGCCTCGCGCAAGTTCGTCGAGACCTTCCAGCACGCGTTTGCGAAATCCGGAAAAATCTCAGCGGCTGATCTCTCCGCGCTCGAGACCGCCAAAGGCAAGCTCACCAACGCGAAGGACAAGGCGGCCGCCGACTCCGTGCTCGCGATGCTCAAGCACGACAAGGAACTCGACGCGTTCGAGGTCGCGCCGCTGAAGAAGGCGCTCGGCGTGCTCGTCGGAGTCACCGTCGGCCCGCTGCCAGCCGACCTCGCGAAGGTGCTCACCAACGCCGTTCCGCAGTCGAACGCGCGCGTGAAGAACTACGACCTGTCGTTCGACCTGAGCGGACCCGGCCCCGATTTCCCCGCGACCGCGAAGATCACGCTCGAGCGCGTGGCTCCGAAAGATCTCATCCTCGAGGCGAACACCGAGCGCCTCAAGATCGCCTCCGTGAAGGTCGACGGCAAAGACGTGCCGTTCACCACGAAGGACGGACGGCTCCATGTCAACGCGCCCGGCGCGAAGAACATCGACATCACCTACGACGTGAAGGCCGTCGGCAAAGGCGACGACGCGTACGGGCTGATCAAGGACAAGTACACCGGCCGCATGTGGACGATGACGTGGCCGTACAACACCGGCTCGCTCTTCCCCTCGAACTCCGCGCCCGATGACGGCGTGACGACACGCG
>JAEUJS010000569.1 GCA_016792935.1 Archangium sp.
GCCGCATGTCTGATCTGACGCTCCGTACACGTGGGTTCAGGTACGACCTCGGGTGGCGAGCCGTTTCCGAGTGGTCGAGGCTCTCTTCTTCAGCGCCATGGAAGTCCGTAACCCCAAGCCAGCATTGAGACTCGTGGACGACGCGTCCGCTGAGTTGGAGCTCGTGCGCGCGGCGGCGAAGGGCGACCAGCAGGCCGCGGAGCAGCTGTTCCACCTCGCAGCGCCCGACCTCACCCGTTGGGTGAACCGCGTCGTGCTCGGCTCTGACGACGCGCAGGACATCGTGCAGGACACGTTCGTCGCCGCGTTCACGCAGCTCAAGGCGCTCAAGCAGCCCGGCGCATTTCGAGGCTGGCTGCGCACCATCGCGCTCACGCAGGTGCGCCGTCGTTTCCGCAAGCAGCGTCTGTTGCGGCGGCTCGGCTTCTCCGACGTCGAGCCGATGGAAGTGGAGTCGATGATCAGCGACCACGCGCCTCCCGAGGCCGTGGCGGAGTTGAAGCAGGTGGCGTCGCTGTTGCGTCAGTTGCCGACCGATGAAGCGCTGGCGCTCGTGCTCCGGCGCGTCGAGGGGTACCGGCTGGAAGAGATCGCCGAGCAGTTGGGTCTCTCGCTCGCCACCGTCAAACGAAGGCTCACCGCGGCTGAATCCCACTTCTCCGCGATGCAGGAGGTGCAGTCATGAATCCTCAACGTCCTCTCAACGAGTTCGTGAAGCCAGCCGACGTCTCGTCGGCCGCGCTCCATCTCGAGTGGCACGAGGTTCGGCGACGCGTGAAGCGCCGCAAGCAGATGAAGGTCGCGCTGTCGGTGGTGGCGTTGTTGTGCGTCGGTCTCTTCGCGGGCCTGTTGCTGCGTCCGTCCGCCGAGTTGTTCACGCCGGGCCGCACCGTGCTCACGCGCGACGCCTCGCAGACCCTGCGGCTCGCCGAAGGGTCTCGCGTCGTGGTGGCCGACAATTCTGGAATCGAGCTGAAGAGCGCGGATGCGAGCGAAGTGTTGCTGGTGCTCGACCACGGTCGTGCGTTGTTCGACGTCGAGAAGAACCCGGGCCGCACGTTCGTGGTGAAGGCCGACTCGGTCGAAGTGCGAGTCATTGGAACCCGCTTCACCGTGCAGCGTGAGGGACCGCAGGTGTCGGTGAACGTCGAGCGCGGCATCGTCGAGGTGCGCGATGGAGACAGCGTGAAGCGGCTGGAGCGCGGCGCGTCGTGGTCGCGTTCTCCGAGCGCGGTGGTGGGCGCTCTCGAGCCGAGTGACGAAGTGGCCGACGACGAGGTCATCGACGACGCGCCTGCTGATGATCAGCCCAGGCCGACGAAGAGCACTCCGACACGCAAGCGCAACGGCTCGGGGAAGAAGGGCGTGAAGAAGCAGCTCGCCGCTTCGGAACCGAAGGAAGAGGACGTGCCGATCGTGACTGCTCCGGTCGCCGAGGAGAACGACACGCTCGCCAAGCCGCCTGACAGCCCACTGCCGACAATGAAGCCGACGGAGCCGAACCCCGCCGACATGTTCACCGCCGCGATGCGCGCACGGTCAGATGGAAAACCGAAAGAGGCCATCGTCGGCTTCCAGCAAGTGTGTGAGCGGTGGCCGCAGAGCGCGTACGCACCGATGAGCGCGTTCGAGTGGGGGCGTCTCGCGTTGGACACGCAGGGTGATGCACGGCAAGCGGCGCGTGCGTTCGAGCGCACGTTGGAACTCGCGACGTCGGCGTCACTCATCGAAGACGCGCTGGCTCGATTGACGGAAGCGTACGCGCGCTACGACGTGGGCTCGTGCCGTCGCGTGCAGGCTGACTACTTGAAGCGCTTCCCTGGTGGGCCGCACGTGCGCTCGGTGAACAAGGCGTGCCCTCCCTGAGGAACTCAGTTCGTCGGAACCCACTGCAGGCGCGCGAGCTGCGTCGCCATCGAAGGGCCGGTCAGGCGCGCCACGTTGACGGTGATGGTCTGGCCGACGTTCGGCACATCGAAGATGTTGGCGAGACCACCAGCACCACCGGTTCCCGGCTCGCGGCACGTGACGGTGTCGCCGCTGTCGATGTTGCCGTCGCCGTTCGCGTCGGCGTGCGTGAAGTTGAGCTGGAAGTTGCTCCCGCCAGCCACCGCGCCGGTCACCTGCAAGTCAGCCGCGGCAATCGGCGTGGGCACCGTCGCGAACGTCAGCACGAACAAGTTGTCGTTGTTCTTATCGCTGAGCGCGTCGGAATGGTCAGCCACCGTCACGCTGAGCATCGGAGTGGGCGTCGGCGTGCCACACCCGAAGCTGAAGAGAATCGAAATACTCACAGCCGCTGCAAGGCAGGTGCGCATGCGAGCGGTGTAGCAGCCACTCGGCTCTGAGGTACAACGCGCGCGATGGGGGTCACGAGTCTGGTGGCGGCGATGACGCTGGCGGCGAGCGCGGTCTGCTCGAGCGCGTCTTCCGGCGCGGGCTCGGACGAAGAAGTCCCGGTGCGCCTCGTGCGCTGGAGCGAAGACGACTCCGCGTGGCTGGAGCAGGAACTCGCGCGCTGGATTTCGGAGCAGGACCGCAAGCTCTGCACGCCGCGCGCGTCGTCGTCGGAAGACATGGGCCTCACCATCGAGAGCAACGAGCTCGAGGCCGTCATCACCTTCGTCTTTCAGAACCAGCGACGCACCCGCTCGGTGCCGCGCGCGAGTGAGAGCTCGCTGTACCGCTATCAAGTCGCGGTCGCGGCGGAAGAGCTCGTGCGCTCGACGTGGGAAGCGCCTCCACCGCCGCGTTTCGCGATTCTCGGTCGCGGTGACTTCTCGTTCCTCGGTGGCGGCGGACAATTCCTCGCTGGCGGCTCGCTCGGAGCGGGGCTGTTTCTCTTGCCGTCCCTGTGTGTGGAATTGATGGCGTCTCTCTCGGGCCTCGGCGCACCGACGCTCGCGACCGGCGGCACCGTGAGTGGACTCGAGCTCAGCGGCTCACTCGCAGCGACGTGGCTGCCGATCGCAATTTCGGTCTTCCGCGCAGGTCCACGTGCGTCGTTCACGCTCGGTGCGCTGTCGGTGCGTGTGAGTGAAGCCGGCTCGACGGACGCGAATGGACTCGCTCCGTGGCTCGTGGCGCGCGGCGGCTTGGCGGTCGGCATCGAGACGCGCAAGCTGTTGGTGCTCGCGGTGCTCGAGGCCGGCTACGCACTCTCTGGAGCAGCGGTCGATGTCGAAGGCGTGCGCACCCAAACCACGCGCGGCTTCGTCGCTCATGCAGGTCTGCAAGTGGGGTGGTTGTGGTGAGACTCTTCGCGGTGCTCGTGCTCGCGCAGTACTTCGAGGTCGTCACCGACTGCGGAGGAGCGACGGCTCCCGCGGTGAGCGACCCGCCGGTGACGCAGGTGCAAAGCGGCAGCGAGTACGGCTGCTCGGTGAAAGCCGGTGCCGTGCGCTGCTGGGGAGCGAACACCAACGGCCAGCTCGGCCGCGGCACGACGAGCGCGTTCGAAGGCGGCGGCAACGTCACGCTCCCTGAAGCCATCGCGCAAATCGGAGTCGGCGACAGCACCACCTGCGCGCGCTCGGTGACGGGCAAGGTGTACTGCTGGGGCAACAACGATCACCAACAACTCTCGCGCGTCGATCCCGCGACGAGCCCGACGCCGGTGGAGATCGAAGTACCGGTGCCGGTGATGAAGCTGGCGATGCATTCCGACTACGCGCTCGCGCTCGGGAGCGACGGCCGCCTCTTCGCGTGGGGCAACGACAGCGAAGGCACGTTCGCGCGCAGCGACGAGAATCCGCACGTGTGGCCGGTGCCGAAGCCGCGTCTGCGCGCCGCGATGGAACACCACTTCAAGGACATCACCGCCGGGCAAGGCCACGCGTGCGGCATCGAGCAGGACGACTCGCTCTGGTGCTGGGGCCGCAACGTCGCGCGCGAGCTCGGAGTCGAGACTCCGGAAGACCAGAGCCGCACCGCGGTGAAGGTGATGGAAGGCGTCAGCAGCGTGGTCGCCGGAGCGTTCGGCACCTGCGCCATCAAGCTCGGCACCGGAGAAGTGTTCTGCTTCGGCGACGTGCTCATCGACGACATGACGCGGGAACGCATCACGCAGCCGACGCCGACCAAGATGGACCTCGGCGGAAAATCAGCGCGGCAGATTGATCAGCAGTGGTTCCACTCGTGCGCGGTGACGACCGACGACACGCTGTGGTGTTGGGGCCGCGGCATCGAAGGCCAGCTCGGCCTGGGCAGCGTGAGCCCGTCCAACGTTCCGCGGCAGGCCGCCACCGGAATTCGCTCGGTGGGCACGGGCTTCTTCTTCACGTGCGCCGAGCGGCTCGACGGCGTCATCGCGTGCACCGGAGAGAACAACCGGGCGCAGCTGGGGTTGTCTGATCAGAACCGCCGCTACACACTGACGCCGCAATGAGCATGAGACTGGTCGCGGTCGTCGCTGGGTTGTTTTCGTCGTACGCGTTGGCGTGTTCGTGCGGCCGAACACTTCGCATCTTTCCGTCGAGCGGACTGGTGCCTACCAATTTCGTCATTCAGGCCACGACCAACGGCGGCAGCGTGCAGCCCTTGATGTTGTTCGATCAGGATCAGGGTGTTCCGCTCGACGTCGCGGAACACACGACATCGTGGGTCACGCTTCGACCGGCGCGACCGCTCGCGCCGCGCACCACCTATCGCCTCCTCAACTCCGAGGGAGCCGAGCTCGAGTCCTTCACCACCACCGATGGACCAGACAACACACCGCCGGCGCCCCGAGCGCTGTCGAAGACCACGCGCGAGGCCACAAGTGGTCCTTGCGGCGACTTCGAGTCGGTCACGCTCGAGCTCGAGCCTGGCGAACAGAACGAGCCCACGGCGCTGCTCGTCTTCACCGGCGAAACCAACACCTCGCGCGCGCTCGAAGGTGACGCCCGTGCGTTCACGATTGACTCGCGGTTGGTGAACTCGGCGTGCGAGACGAACTTTCCGCTGCTGACGACTCCGAACGTCGCCATCGCCGTACGCACCATCGACGTCGCCGGCAACGTGTCTGAACTCTCGACGGCGAAACAAGCCAAGAGCGGTGGCTGTTCGAGTTCGGCGGAACTCCTCATCATTCTCGCCGTCGCCGTTTTCCGTCGACGCCGATGATCAGATTCGTCGCCATCGCGCTGCGTTGATCTCGTCGTACGCGCTCGCGTGCTCGTGCGGCGTCGAAACTCGGGTCTTCCCACCGTCGAGGAGCGCCATTCCGGTCAACACTCAGTTCCAAATCGTGAACGCGTTCGTCTCAACCGCGACCCTGCTTCGTGACGATGTTCCTGTGCCGAGTGTGGTGACGACACGCAGCGAGACCTGGACGCTCACTCCACAGGAACCGCTCGCGCCCAACACGGCCTACGTCCTCGTCGTCGGCCCTGATGACAGGTTCGGGTTCACGACGAGCACCGAGCGCGACGACACGCCACCCGAGCCGCGCACCCTCGCCTCGTTCAAGCGGCACACAAGCGAAGGCTGCGGTGCGGCAGAGACGATTCAGCTGAACGTCTCGGCACGTGTCGAATCGACGACCACGCTGGTCATGATGAGCGGGCTCGACACCGAACACGTCGACGAAGTGCCCACGGCCTACCTCGACGCGCTCAACCCGTGGCTCGTTGACGGGTTCTGTGGTCCGAACTTTCCGCTGCGCACGACACCCGACCTCGCCATCGACCTGCGCACGATGGACTTCGCCGGATCTCTCTCCGCGAACGAAAGTGCATCAGCTGAAGACTGCGGGCTGCTCGAGCTCCCCAGCGGAAGCCCTCGCGCTCGCCGCGCTCGTGGTGTTCGCGCGGCGTCGGAAAACCTGATCCCAACTCCGGGAAATGCTTTGCGCAGCCCGGAAACGCGCCGGGTCATGCGGCCATGCGAGTCGCGCTTTTGTCGACGGGTGTCCTGATTCTCTCGGCCTGCCCTACGCCTTCTGGCGAGGGTCCCGTGGGTCCGCAAGGTCCTGCCGGTGCTCAGGGCCCCGTCGGTCCTCAGGGAGAACGTGGCGCGCAAGGTGACGTCGGCCCGATGGGCGCGATGGGTCAGCAAGGCGCGCAAGGCGTGCAAGGCGACATCGGCCCGCAGGGACCGCAGGGCCTTCAAGGTCCGCAAGGCGCCGTGCTCGTCATCGACGGTGGAGTCGTCACGGGTCCTCCGGGTTCCTCGGTCGCGGTCACACCCATCACACCCGGCGGCGCGACGTGCCCGTTCGGCGGCGTTCGCGTCACGCAGTTGAGCGACGGTGGCATCACCAATCTCTGCAACGGCCAGCCCGGCGACGCGGGAGCTCAAGGTCCTCAGGGTGTGCAGGGTCCGCAAGGTCCTCAAGGTGCTGCGGGAGCGAGCATCACCACGACAATTCTTCCAGTGATGAGCTCACAATGCGCAACCGGCGGGTTGCTCATCACGCAAGCCGACGGCGGATCAATTCCTGTCTGTAATGGCGCGCAAGGAGCGATCGGCCCGCAAGGCATGCAGGGCGCGACGGGACCGCAAGGCACGCAAGGTCCGCAAGGGCTCCAGGGCATGACCGGAGCCACCGGCGCGCAAGGCCCGCAGGGTCTGCAAGGCATGCAGGGCATGACGGGAGCGACCGGCTCGACGGGTGCGACTGGCGCGCAAGGTCCGCAGGGGCTCCAGGGGCCTCAAGGTCCCGCGGGCCCGCAGGGCCTGACCGGCTCCTCAGGTCCTCCGGGCGCGGTGCTGTATCTCGACGGCGGCGTCGTCTTCTCCGGCAACCCCAACCCCGTCACCTTCGCCGGCTTCACCACCGCGACGTTCAACGGGAACCTCGGCGGTCAGATCGGCGCCAACCAGAAGTGCGCCGCGGAATTCACCAACTCGTATTTCTGCACGCTCGCGGAGTACGACCAGACCAACACGCTCGTCGCGCCGGGCGGAGTGGGCGCGTGGCTCGACTACGACCGCAAGGTGAGCGGCGCGCGCGACATCCAATCGTGCGTCACCTCTGCGCTCGGCACGTGGTCCACCAACAGCAGCGGAAGCTACGGCGCCAACCTCACGGCGAACGGCAGCTTCTACACCTCGGTGAACTGCTCCAACACCAAGCCACTCGCCTGCTGCCGCGGAGGCGCGCCGCGCACCGTGTTCCGTGGCTTCACCGCCGCGACGTACAACGGCAACCTCGGCGGACAGGTCGGCGCCAATCAGAAGTGCAACGCGGAGTTCGCCGGCTCGTACTTCTGCACGCTCGCCGAGTTCGACCTCGCCAACACGCTGACCGCTCCGGGCGGCAACGGTGCGTGGCTCGACTACGACCGCAAGGTCAGCGGCGCGCGCGACATTCAGTCGTGCGTCACGTCTGCGCTCGGCACGTGGTCCACCAACAGCAGCGGAAGCTACGGCGCGAACATCACCGCGAACGGCAGCTTCTACACCTCGGTGAATTGCTCGAACGTGAAGCCGCTCGCCTGCTGCCAGAATTTGTGAAGCGCACGTAGAGTCCGCCGCCATGCGCCGACTCGCACTGGTCTCGCTCGCCACGCTCGCAGCCTGCAGCCCGCCGATGATGACGCCCGACGCTGGCGGCCCTCCGCCGTGCACACCGGGCACGACGACCATCGACTCCATCTTCACGACGAGTCTGGGGCCGGGCACGAGCGGCAACTGCGTGCAGTGTCACGGACAGGGCGCTGGCCAGGGCGGGCTCTTCTTCACCGACGTACAGAGCTTCTACGCCGCGATGGTCGACGTGAAGTCGCGCGCCGAGCCCACGCAGAACCGCGTGACGCCCGGCCGCCCCGACACCAGTCATCTCGTGTTCCGCATTCAGCCCGGCACCGACCTGCTGCGTCGCATGCCGCAGGGTGGGCCGCCGCTGAGCGCCGCCACCGTCGAAGCCATCAGCGGTTGGATTTGCGCCGGAGCGCCTGCGCCGATGCCGCGCATCGACGGAGGCGTCGATGGTGGAACCGATGCGGGCACCGACGGCGGGCTCGATGCAGGCGTCGATGCGGGCGTGCTCGTCTTCACCTCGTTCATGCCCAACGCTGGAGTCGCCGGCACGCACGTCACCATCACCGGTGATGGCTTCTCGACGACGGCCGCGAACAACACGGTGCGCTTTGGCACGGTGAACGCCGTCGTCACCAACGCGACGCAAACGACGCTCGAGACCGACGTGCCTGCGACCGCCGTGACCGCTCCCATCTCGGTCACGGTGAATGGGCAGACCGTGATGAGCGCGACGAGCTTCGTCGTCGTGCCCGGTGCTCCGGTGCCGACGCTCTCAGCCATCGCGCCCATGACCGTCACCGTCGGAGCCGCGGACACCACGCTCATCGTCAGCGGCGGCGGCTTCCGCAGCGAGTCGGTGGTGCGCGTCGATGGCGTCGCGGTCGCCACCACGTTCGTCGCATCGGCGCGCCTCGACGCAGTCGTTCCTTCGGCGGTCTTCGCGACGGCGGGGACGCACGAGGTGACGGTCGCGACGATTCCTCCCGATGGAGGGACCGGAGGCGGCATCAGCACGCCGCTCACGCTCACCGTGAACAATCCCCTTCCGACGCTGACGAACATTTCTCCCGCCTCCGTCGCGACGAATGGAGCTCCCTTCACGCTCACCCTCACCGGAAGCGGCTTCGTCTCGTCGTCGGTCGTCGAGCTCGATGGAACGGCCGTCATGACGACGTTCACCAACACCAGCTCGCTCGCCGCCGCGATGCCGACGTTCGCGATGGCCGGCACGCACGCCATCACCGTGCGCACGCCCGCTCCGGGTGGCGGCGTCAGCGCGGCGCAGACGTTGACCGCGCAGATGGTCGCGCTGCCTTCCATCAGCACGCTCGCTCCGAATCCGGGTCCGGCGAATCAGGCGTTCACGCTGACCATCACTGGAGCGAACTTCACGTGCGCGGGCGCGGGACCGTCGGTGCTCTTCGACGGCGGCACGTTCGCCGCGGCGAGCTGCGTGGCGACGCAAATCACGACTGACTTGCCGGCGATGGGGCCGGGCGTCGGCGACGTGCGCGTGCGGAACCCGAACAACGATGTGAGTGCGGGCGTGGCGTTGACGCTGGTCGCTCCGAATCCGGTGCCGAGCATCGCGAGCCTGAATCCTTCGAGCGTGAACGCCGGCAGTGGCGCGCAGTCGCTCGGGGTGAACGGAAGCAACTTCATCTCGAACTCGGTCGTGCGCATCGGAGGCGTGGCGCGCACCACCACCTTCGTCGATGCGGGCGTGCTCACCGCGGCGTTGCTCGCCAGTGACGTGCAGACCTCGGGCATGCGCACCATCACCGTCTTCAATCCCACTCCGGGAGGCGGCACGAGCAACGGCGTGACGCTCACCGTGAACTTCGTGAACCCGGTGCCGGTGTTGTCGTCGCTGACCCCCAGCCTGATCGTCACCGGCTCCGGCGCGCAGAACGTGACGTTGAACGGCAGCAACTTCGTCGCGATGTCGCAGGCGACGTTCGATGGAGCGTCGCGCAGCACGACCTTCAATTCTCCGACGCAGCTGACGATGGCGTTGAGCGCGGCAGACGTGATGACGGCGGGCACGCATTCCATCGGCGTGACGAATCCCATGCCGGGTGGCGGGCCGAGCACCACGCTGACGCTCACGGTGGGCAACGCGGTGCCGGGCGTTACGGCGCTCTCTCCGTGCGGCGTGGTCGCGGGCGGGGGTGACGTCTCGCTCGCCATCACCGGAACGAACTTCCTGCCGTCTTCGACGCTGGAGGTCGGAGGCATGGCGCTCACACCGAACGTGATGAACGCGACGACGATGACGGTCACGGTGCCGGCGGCGATGGTGGCGATGGCTCCGCTCAATCGCGCGTTGAGCGTGGTGGTGACGAACCCTGCGCCGGGCGGTGGAGCGTCGAACGCGTTCACCTTCGGTGTGGCGAGCGCGGCGAGAACGATGAGCGCCGACGTGCAACCGATTCTCTCGTCGGCGTGTGCGTCGAGCTGTCATTCCGCGGTGAGTCAGTCGGGCGGGCTCAACCTGTCCTCGGGAGCGGCGCTCGGAAATCTGGTCGGTGTGCCCTCAGCGAGCTGCTCGACGCTGACTCGCGTGCGGGCGTGCGGATCGTTGCCGGCGGACAGCCTGCTCATCGACAAGCTCGCCGCGGGTCAGAACTCGACGTTCCCTGGGTGCGGTGGGCCGATGCCGGCTGCTGGTTCGATTACGCCAGCGGAGTTCCTCACCATCGTCGACTGGGTGGCGCAGGGCGCGCCTCCGTGAAGTCGTTCAGCCGAAGACTGCTTCGAGCGTGCGGGCCTTCCCTGCGTTCTTGATCCATCGCTTGAGCGTGGGTCGGTCGGCTTCTTCGAGTCGCGCGAGCGTGCGTGCGGTGACCTTCTTCTGGAAGCGAAGCGCCAATGTCTCTCTGAGCCCGATGCGCAGGCCCATCGCGAATCCTTCGGCGTACCCCTCGGCGAACCCCTTGCGGTACCCGCGGTCAAAGACCTCGTCATCGATTGTCTTCATGTCGCCTCCGTGAAGCTCAGCTTCAGCTGAAGACTGCGTCGAGCGTGCGAGCCCTCGCAGCCTTCTTGATCCAGCGATCGAGCATCGACGTGTCCGCACGATCAAGCCGGGCCAGGATGCGTGCGGTGATCTTCTTGTCGAAGCGAACAGCCAGCATCGACCTCAGCGCACGACGTAATCCCTCGCGACCCTCCTCGCGCCCCTCCTCGCGACCCTTCTCGAGTCCCTTCTTCAAGCCCTTCCGGTGTCCTCGATCAAAGACGACGTCGTCGATGGTCTTCATGCTTTCTCCTTCCAAGCGATGCAGCGCAGCTTCGAGCGCTCGTCTCGCCGAGCGCGGAGCGATGCGTCGAAAATAGCTGATGAAGGTCTTCGTCGTCGACGGGCGCTCCCTTCTGAGGCGGCTTACCACCTCGAGAATGAGCGCCTCTTTCTCATTCTCGTAAGCAGTCGCCGCCTTGAGCGCGAGCAAGCCACCGGCGAGATGCGTGTCTCGTGCGAGCCGCTCAACCGACAGCGCACGGAGATCGATCAGCATCACGCGGAACTCGATGGTGTACGGACTGAGCTCATCCGGAACGTCGATGAGCTGCGAGAACCGCGTGGGCCCGGTCCACTTGCGCTCGCCGTTGTAGAGGACGAACGCGACCACTCCAGGCAAGCGCTTCGGCATCGGCTTCGCGCGCGAGAGCTGCGTGTACAGCTGCGCCATGTAGCGGAGCACCTGCGCCAGCACGAAGCGATCGTTGGTGCGCTTCGCCTCGAGCAGACACAGCACCTCGAGCTCGCGCCCACGCAGCTTGAGCCGCATGAGCTGATCACTCAGATGCCCGCGCAGCCCATCGTCGACCCAGCTCCCCGGGACGAGCTCCGGTTCGCCCACGACCAGCTTCGCGGCACCGGGAGGCAAGAACGCGCGCACGAACGCGCCAGCAACGCCCGGCTCCGCGAACCATGCGTCGAGCATTTTGCCGTGTGGGCCCATACACGAACGTCGAAGCACGATGCGCGCCGCAGACAACTCCGCGAAATGCAGCAGCAGCACGACACACGACCGTCCGGCCTCGCGCATGCGGCGCGAACGCTCCACTCGGTTTTCTCGAAGCGCGAGAGCGCTACGGCGCGGGCTCGATGCGGCAGTTGCCCTTCACCGTACCGACGCACACCAACGCGTAGCCGTCGGCCTTCTCACCGTCGGACAAGCACGCGTCGTCGGGAATGTTGATCTGCCCCGCGAGCAA
>JAEUJS010000602.1 GCA_016792935.1 Archangium sp.
CTTGAGGATCTCGAGGCCGACCTTCTGCGCGTACGGAGGGTCGGCGAAGACGAGCTGAAACTGATCAACGCGCCTGGAGATCGTCGTCAGGGCATCACCACGCACGATCTCGACGCGTGCCTCGAACTTCAGCGCGGCGGTGTTCTGGCGGCACAGCTCGAGCGCTTCGTTGCCCTTGTCCACCAGCACGGCCTTCGTCGCGCCGCGGGAAACCGCTTCCAGGCCGAGCGCTCCAGTGCCCGCATACAGATCGAGCACGTTCAGGCCGTCGCAGGTCTGGCCGAGCACGTTGAAGATCGTCTCGCGTACGCGATCGGCGGTGGGACGAATGACGTCGTCCGACTTCGGGGCTGCGAGCGTTCTGCCCCGGGCTGTTCCGGCCACGATCCGCACGTGCTTTTGCTACTACACGCCGCCGATGACCGCCGACGAATTGCTCGAACGCCTCGCCAGTCTTCATCCCGACGCGCGCGACGCCGAATACGAGCGGCTCTTCTCGGTCGTCGATCCGCGCAAACACTCCGAGACGCCCGGCGAAGGCATGACGGCCTACGTCCCCAGCCACGTGGCGTACATCGCACGCGCGCTGGTCGACGCCGCGGTCGGCACGGGAGATGTGTTCATCGATCTCGGCTCTGGGCTCGGCAAGGTCACCACCTTCGCGCGGCTGTGCTCCGACGCGACGAGCGTGCGCGGCATCGAGTACCAGGCCGACCTCATCGCGCGCTGTCCGAAGGTCGACGGCGTCACCTACGTTCACGGCGACGCGCGTGAGGTTCCGCTCGCCGACGGCACCGTGTTCTTTCTCTTCACGCCGTTCGTCGGAGAGCTGCGGCGCGCGGTCTTCGAGCGACTGCACGAGGTCGCGCGGCACCACGGCATCACGGTGTGCACCGTGGCGTTCAGCGTCGAAGAGGACTGGCTCGTTCCGCGAGATCCTGAGTCGTTGTGGTTCCACTGCTACGACAGCCGAGTCGAAGGCGTCGCGTCGCGCACCCCGCGTCGCACCGAGTTCGATTCGCGCCTCAAACGCATCGCCGCATCGGAGCCGTGATGCACGCGTTGGTCACCGGAGCGACCGGCTTCATCGGCGGCCGCCTCGCGGAATTGCTCCTCGCGCGTGGAGTTCGCGTTCGCCTGTTGGTGCGCAACCCGGAAGCCGCCGCGAAGATCGAGCACCTGCGTGGAGCCGAATTCGTTCGCGGTGACGTGACGAACGGCTCGACGCTCGCTCCGGCGCTCGAGGGAATCGAGGTCGTGTTTCACGTCGCGGGCTTGAGCGCCGACTGGGGCAAGCGCGAAGAGTTCGAAGCGATCAACGTGCAAGGCGCGCGGAGTCTCGCCGAAGCCGCAGCTGCGCGCGGAGTGAAGCGCTTCGTTCACGTGAGTACGACCGACGTGTTCGGCTACCCGGAGATCGCCTGCGCTTCCGACGGCCCGACGCGCGATCTGGGCCTTCCGTACAATTCCTCAAAGCTGCGCGGAGAGCTTGCGGTGCGTGAGGTTGCGCGCGCCACCAGTCTGCCGCTCGTCGTGATTCGTCCGGCGACCGTCTACGGCCCGCGGAGCAAAGACTTCGCGCTCGAGCTCGCCAACCTGATCGCCAGAAAGGACATGATGGTGGTGAACGGCGGTCGCGCTCCGGCGGGCCTGCTGTACGTCGACAACCTCTGCGACGCGATGATCGAGGCGGCGACGCGACCGATCGCGATCGGGAAGATCTACGTCATCCGTGATCCGGGAAAACAGACCTGGCGCGAGTACGTCGATCGCCTCGCCGACGGCCTGTCGTTGCCGCGCGTGACGATGAGCCTGCCCGCGTGGCTCGCGTTCACCCTCGGCGCGATCTTCGAGTTCTTCTGGTCGATCACCCGGGCGCGGTCGCGACCGCTGCTGACGCGCCACGTGGTCTACGTGATGTCGCGCGATCAGTCGTATGGCGCTGAGCCCGCGATCGCCGACCTCGAGTTCACGTCACGCATCAGCTTCGACGAAGGCATGCGGCGCACGATCGAGTGGCTCCGCGCCACGAGGAATCAGCCGAGCTGACCTGAACCGACGCACGCGTCCGCTGATGAGGCAGGCGCAGTGCGAGCTCATCCCACCTTCCCCGCCATCAAATCGTCGCGTTCGAAGACGATCGACTCATTAGAGTGTCGTCCTTCCGAACAATCCCCACAGGAAGCATGGACTACGAGCGCTATCAGAACCTCCACACCATCGTGATGCTGCGCGACATTCTGCGGAAGTGGTGGCGCGCAGAGCTGTCGTTCGCGGACAAGACGGGCACGGTGATCGAGTGGAGCAAGGGCCAGATCACGCCGCCCCCGAACGACTTCTGCCGTCTCTCACTCTTCTCGAAGGAAGGCTTCCGCCGCTGCACCGCTTCGGTGCGCGTGCTCCACGAGAAGTTCAAGGCGTCACGCAAGCTGCGCCGCTCGCAGTTTCACGAGTGCCACCTCGGCTTCACCATCGTCGGCGCGCCGCTCTACGTCGAGAACGAGTACGAGGGCATGTTGTTCGTCGAGGGCTTCGCGCGTCAGGAAGTCAGCCCGCGTGAAGCGGAGCAGCTGAAGGCGAAGATCACCGAGATCAACCCCGGCACCACTGATCTCGATCGCGCCATCGAGCGGATCATGCAGATGGATGATCGCGAGACCGAGAAGATCTGCGACCTCCTCGAGTTCGGAGCCAACGAGATCGCGAACTACGAGTCTGAGCTCGCGCGCAAGGATGAGACGATCCAATCGCTCAGCACCGAACTCAGTGACCGCTACAAGTTCGAGAACATCATCGGCAAGTCGCAATCGATGATCGACGTGTTCCGGATCCTCGAGAAGGTCTGCAACTCCGACTCGACGGTGCTGGTGAACGGCGAGTCAGGCACCGGCAAAGAATTGGTGGCGCGCGCCATCCACTACAACGGCCCGCGCAAAGACAAACCGTTCGTGGTGCAGAACTGCAGCGCCTTCAACGACAACCTCCTCGAGAGCGCGCTCTTCGGACACACCAAGGGCTCCTTCACCGGCGCGTTGCGCGACAAGAAGGGGCTCTTCGAGGTCGCCGACGGAGGCACGTTCTTCCTCGACGAGGTCGGCGACATGTCGGCCTCTCTTCAAGTGAAGCTCCTGCGCGTCTTGCAGGAAGGCACGTTCATTCCCGTCGGCGGCACACAAGCGAAGCAGGTCGACGTGCGCGTGATCGCCGCGACGCACAAGGACCTGGGCGTGATGGTGAAGAAGGGGGAGTTCCGCGAGGACCTCTACTACCGCATCAACGTGATCCGCATTCAGGTGCCGCCGCTGCGCGATCGCAAAGACGATCTCGCGGTGCTCATCGATCACTTCATGCGCAAGCACCGCAAGGACGGGCAACGCGCGCGGGCGCTCGCTCCCGAGGCGCTGTCGATCATGCAGCAGTACCACTGGCCCGGAAACATTCGCGAATTGGAGAACGAGATCGAACGCCTGCTGGTGCTCGGCAACGAGTTCGAGATCCTGCCGGCTGATCTTCTCTCGTCCCGCATCAAGGACGCGGTCAGCGGAGCCGCTGGCGCCAACGTGATCGGCGCCTCTCGCGTGACGCAGCTCCCCGCGGGAAAGCTGAACGACGCCGTCGAGCATCTGGAGCGTGAGTTGATCGGCCAGGGCCTCGCGCGCACCAAGGGCAATAAGTCGCGGCTCGCGCGTGAGCTCGGGATCTCGCGGTCCAACCTGATCCTGAAGATTCAGAAGTACCAGCTCGAGCGGCCAGGCGCGCCCGACACGGACGACGAAGTCGAGGCGCAGCCGTGAGCACGTATTTCCACCAGGGCATTCACTCGACGGAAGACGGCGCGCCGCTGTGGTTCGAGACGCGCGGAGAGCACGCAGGCGTCCCCGTCGTGCTCAACGATGGCCTCGGCTGCGACGGCTTCATCTGGCGCTATCTGTGGGAGCCGCTGACGACCAGACGCCGCGTGCTGCACTGGAACTACCGCGGTCACGGCCGCAGCGGAGTGCCGCAGGACGATACGCGCATCGGCATGGAATACATCACCGACGATCTCGCGCGCTTGATGGACGCGCAGAAGCTCGAGTCGGCGGTGATCTTCGGCCACTCGATGGGCGTGCAGGTCTGTCTCGAGTTCCACCGCCGTCACCGCGCGCGCGTCAAAGGGCTCGTCTTGATCTGCGGCTCGTACGGAACGCCGCTCGACACCTGGCACGATCACACGTTGATGCGCGTCGCGTTTCCGCGCGTGCTCAAGCTCGTCGAGAAGGCTCCGAGCGTTGCGCGTGCGATCACCTCACGCGTGCTCAACACCCAGCTCGCCGTCGAGTTCGGCATTCGCACCGAGCTCAACCCCGAGCTCATGAAGCACAACGACTTCGCTCCCTACATGGAGCACCTCGCGAAGATGCACCCGCTCTACTTCGTGCGCACGCTCGACTCGCTCAAGGATCACAGCGCGTGGGATCACCTGCCGCACGTCGACGTGCCGACCATGGTGATCGGTGGCGAAGGCGACAAGTTCACGCCGGTGTGGCTCAGCCAGCGCATGGCCGAGCACATTCCCAACGCCGAATACGTCTACGTTCCCGGCGGCACGCACACCGCGCCGCTCGAGCGGCCGGGGCTCGTGAACGCGGCGATCGATCGCTTCCTGCGCGAGCGCGTCAGCTGGAACGCGAAGAGCTGACTCGACGCAGCAGCGCCAACACCCCAACCAGGCAAAGCCCCGCGGCGGCCGAACAGCCGGTGGAGGGCATCGAGGTCGGCACCGCACGCTTCTCTGCGCGAGGTGGCGCGCTGCACGAGCTCGGCATTCCGCCATCGTCGCTCGACGTTCCACACAGGATCAGGTGATCGTCGCGGAAGATGTCGTTCCAATCGATGACCACGCGCCCTGCGAAAGTCCCCGTCTTGTTGAACGGCCGGAAATGAAAGGCGAAGTCGCGCTCTTCGGCTGGCCTCAACTGCGAGGGGATCACGCCCTCGACCTGGAAGACGTTCGCGTCGTCGCCGATGATCGTGATGGCGTCGATCTGCAGCGTCGTATTGCCCGTTGATCGCAGACGAACGGCGTGGCGCGCACCACCGTCTGCCGTGACGACGGGGAACACCACACCACCATCGGGGTCGCCCTCGACGATCTGAAATTCCGCGATCACCGGCGCCGCGAGCGCGGGCCAGGCCCAAAGACACCAAAGGAGCGCGCGCATCGAACCGCCAGCCGACCGTTCAGTGAAGGACATGCGCGCCCTCCGGAGCAACCCTTGTGCCTTCTCGCTCCGAGCGAGCGTGATTGCAGAAGTGAAGTGCGGGGCGACGATCGCGACACGCGTGTCAGCGTTCGCCCGCCTGCGGGAGACACCCGGCTTGACACCTCGCGCTCGCCAGATCACCGTTCGATTCATGTTCCGGTTCACCCTCGCCGCGGC
Source organism: Archangium sp. (assembly GCA_016792935.1). Taxonomy (GTDB): domain Bacteria; phylum Myxococcota; class Myxococcia; order Myxococcales; family Myxococcaceae; genus Archangium_A. Next base: position 5,424 of record JAEUJS010000602.1, read on the forward strand.
GGTCCTCGTCTCGTCGCTTGCGTTCGCGCAGCCGAAGATCAGCGGCACGCTCGTCGGCAGCTTCGACGGGCTGCAGATGGGCTCTCCCCGCGTCCGTGCGGAGATCACGCTGGCCTGCGGGCTCATGTGCCCTCCCGCCATGCCGCTGCTCTCGTACCGAATGCGAGCGGGCATCGGCACCTACTTCAACTCGTCGGCGATGGAATCGACGGGCTTCACCGCGTACCCGACCAACGAGATCGAGAGCGACGGCCAGACGGTGATCCTCACCGGTGACGTTCGGCCCGGCACCGTCAGCGTGCTCATCGCGCGCGGCGTGACGTGTGAGTGCGGCAACAACTTGAACGAAGGCGGCCAGGTCGATCTCTATTCGCAGCCGTTCGTGACGCCGCCCAACCTGGTGGTGAACGACTCGCGCGTCGGCTCCGATGTGATCGCCTACGTCACCGGCGAGCCGAAGGGCGCCGAGCACGTCGACGTGTCCTTCACCGGAGCGGGCATCGACACCACCGTCACCCTCTACGAAGCCGACTTCACCGCGCGAGGAGCCACCATCGCGCGCAAGGCCACCTTCCCCGGGATGATCACCGTCACCGCGAGCTTGAACGGCGTGCCGACGGTGCGCACCGCCAACGTCACGGCGAACACCGTGGTCGACGCGGGTCGCCCGACCGGCGGCGGTGGAGGCGACGGCCCGAGTCAGGTCGGCATGTGCTCGACGACTGCGCTCCCCGGTCTCGTCTTCCTCGCGCTCGTGTTGGCACGGCGTCGCCCCAGGGGGCTTTGGTTCAACGGGCGCTGAGCCGCAGCGCGTCCAGCTCGGCGACCAGCGCTGGCGAGAACGCGACCTTCAACTCTTCGCGCGCGAACTCGTAGAGCGTCGGGCCAGTGCCGCGGCAGATCAGATCGTCGTGCACGTCGGAGCTCGGCCGCAGCACGCCCTTGTCCCACGTCACGGGGAACAGCCAGCACACCCTGGGCTTGATCGCGTGGTAGTCGCGCCCGGTCGCCATCGCGAAGGCGTGAATGCCGCAGCCCCGGCCGGCTTTCGAAGCGAACACGCAGCGACCTCCCAAAGCCGCCGCGCGCACGAACTTGCCGCCCTCGTATTCCGGGTCGTCCTTCACCTCGGTGCTGAACCACCTCTCGGGCGGGACCACGACGAACTTCGCGAGCTCGTCCTTCACCGCGAGGATGCGCTCTCGCTCGGGAACGGTGACGTCGCAGCCGTACTGGCAGCACCCGTCCTGGCAGAACGTGCACTGCATGCAGTGGGCGAAGTACCGCAGCGTGAAGATGTCGGTCTCGACCTCCCGTAACGCGGGGTGTGACTGAATCGGAACCAACATCGCGCGCGGCCTCTATCGCGTTGTCTTCTCTACGGGAACCTGCGAAAGCGCGCGCCCGATGTTCCCCCGAGAAAAGATCCGCAACGTCGCCATCGTCGCTCACGTCGACCACGGCAAAACGACCCTCGTCGATCACATGCTCCGCCAGGGAGGCGCGTTCCGTTCGAACGAGCACGTGGCCGAGCGCGTGATGGATTCGAACGATCTCGAACGCGAGAAGGGCATCACCATCATGGCCAAGAACACGGCCATCGGATGGAAGGATCACTTCATCAACATCGTCGACACGCCGGGTCACGCCGACTTCGGCGGTGAGGTCGAACGCGGGCTGCGCATGGTCGACGGCGTGCTCTTGCTGGTGGATGCCGCTGAAGGTCCGCTGCCGCAGACGCGCTTCGTGCTCGGCAAAGCGCTCGGTCTCGGTCTCAAGACGGTGCTGGTGATCAACAAGATCGATCGCAAGGACGCGCGCGCGAAGGACGTGCTCGATCTCGTCTACTCGCTCTACATCGACCTCGGCGCCACCGAGAAAGATCTCGAGATGCCGGTCATCTACGCCATCGCGCGTGAGGGCAAGGCCGGCCCCAACCTGGACGACATCGGCAACTCGCTCGAGCCCCTGCTCGACGCGATCATCAGCCACATCTCGCCGCCGCCTGCTCCCGAAGCCGGCACGCCGACGCAGCTGCTGCTCGCCAACCTCGACTACGACGACTACGTCGGTCGCCTCGGCATCGGCCGCATGAGCTCCGGGCGCCTCGCGCCCAACATGCCGGTCTCGATCTGCCGCGATCACGGAAAGATCGAGCAGGGCAAGATCGTCAAGCTGTACGGCTTCTCGGGCTTGAAGCGCGTCGAGATCGCCGAGGCCGGACCGGGCGAGATCGTGTGCGTCGCCGGCATCGAGCAACTGACCATCGGCGACACCATCAGCGATCCGGAAAATCCGAAGCCGCTGGAGCGCATCAAGGTCGACGAGCCGACCATGATGATGGTCTTCCGCGTGAACAACGGGCCGTACGCGGGCCGCGAAGGCAAGTACGTCACCTCGCGCAACATTCGCGATCGCCTGCACCGCGAGTCGTACAAGAACGTCTCGATTCGCGTCGAAGACACCGACGTGCCCGACGCCTTCCGCGTCGTCGCGCGCGGCGAATTGCAGCTCGCCGTCATCATCGAGACCATGCGCCGCGAGGGCTTCGAGCTCACCGCGTCGAACCCCGAGCCGATCATCAAGGAGATCGACGGCGTCAAACACGAGCCGATGGAGCTCGTCTTCATCGACTGCCCGGAGACCGCGGTCGGCGTCGTCACCGAGCGCCTCGGGCCCCGCAAGGGCCGCATGATGGACATGGCGACCCTCGGCGGCGGTCGCACGCGCGTGCAGTACCGCATTCCGGCGCGTGGCCTCGTCGGCTTCCGCAGCGAGTTCCTCACCATCACCAAGGGTGAAGGCATCATGAGCTCGCAGTTCGACGGGTGGGAGCCGTACATGGGCTACATCCCCCGCCGCGCGAACGGAGCGATCATCGCCGACCGCATGGGCGACGCGATCCCCTACGCGCTGTTCGCAATTCAGGAGCGCGGCAAGCTGTTCGTGAAGCCGGGCGACGCGCTCTACGAAGGCATGATCATCGGAGAGAACGCGCACCCCAGCGATCTCGACGTGAACGCCTCGCGCGCGAAGAAGCTCACCAACATCCGCGCCGCGGGTCGTGACGAGAACGTGATCCTCGTGCCGCCGTTCGACATGACCCTCGAGAAGGCGCTCGAGTGGATCGCCGAGGACGAGCTGGTCGAGGTCACTCCGAAGTCGATTCGTCTGCGCAAGCGCATGCTCAGCTTCAACGATCGCTACCGCAACGACCGCGATCGCAAACGCGAGAAGGAAGAAGGATGAGAGCCGCGGCGCTGGCGATTGGTCTCTTCGTCAGCGGCTGCGCTTTCACGCCTGAGACCATTCGCATCATCCCGACCTTCGCCGCGGCTCCCGAGCGCGGTGCCGAGCGCGTCGAGCTGAAGCTCGAGGTGGCCGATCTCCGCCCTGAGCCCACCGACGTCGTCGCGCGAAAAGTGAACGGCTTCGGCATGCAGCTCGCGCCGATCAGCAGCGACGTTCCGGTGGTCGACGTGCTCAAGCAGGCGGCGGTCAGCGCCATCACCGCGCGCGGTTATCGCGTCGGCACTGCGGGCGCTCTGGTTCTCACGCTCGAACTGCTGGTGTTCTCGCACGCGTTCATTCCGGGCTTCTGGAGCGCGAAGAGCGAAGCGACGCTCATCTTCCTCGCCACCCTGCGCGACGCGAGCGGGAAGGAACTTCTTCGCAAGGTGATGAGCGATGCCTTCCACCACCAGGTGCAGCTGGCGGTCGGCGACAACGTCGTCAAAGCGTACGAGGGCGTGCTGGTGCAGAGCCTCGAGCGGCTCGTCACGCTGGAAGCGTTCCGCACCGCCCTGACTGGGTCGGCAGCACCGCCACCGCTTTGACCGATCCTGCGTAGACTGTCGTCGTGCGTGCGTGGCTCGAGCGCGAGTTGCCCCAGGGCGATGACATCGTGTTGCCCGAGACGGGCACGCTGATCTTCGGCCGCTCGCAGAAGTGCACCATCGTTTTCGACGACGCGACACTCTCGCCGCAGCACTGTGAGGTCTCGTGGGACGGCGCGTTCTGGAAGGTGAAGGACCTCGGCAGTGACGGCGGCACGCGCGTGAACGGTGTTCCGATTCGACACTCCCGCGCGCTGCACTCAGGAGAGAAGATCGAGTTCGGCGCGACGCGACTGCGCTTCAAGACCGATCTCCCCGAGGAAGACCGCACGCTGATCGATGCCATCGCGCGCTCGCCCGACGCGGAATCGAACTGGCTCGTCTACGCCGACCAACTGCAGGAACGCGGAGACCCACTCGGCGAACGCATCGTGAAGAGCCGCACCGGCGGCAAGCTGGATCACATGCCGTGGCTCGGCGCGCTGTGGGAACACTTCGTCGCCGGTGAGCTCGAGATCGACTGGCAATACGGCTTCGTGAAGCGCGCGACGATTCGCACCGCGGCGGGTCGTGAAGCGCCGCGGTGGACCGACCTCGTGGTGACGTTGCTCAACTCACGCATCGGCCACTTCGTGCGCGCGCTGACCATCGATCTCCCGCGACTGGCGAACGTGCCGGCGCTCGGACTCACCGAGGCGTTGCTCGACGCGCAGAACTTCCTCGCGCAGTTGCCGGGCTTGCCGCTCAGCATCGAGAAGTTGTCGCTCGGGTACCACGTGGCGACGCCCGCGGCGGGCTCGCTGTCGGTCACCGAGGAGCTCGCGCTGAAACTGCCGCGGCTGCGAACGGCGCCCATCTACCACCGCGCGCACGGCATCCGATTGCGCGTGCTGTCGACGACTCCGGGCGTGGCGCTCAGCGGCATCGAAGGCAGCCGCATCATCAGCGGCGTGACGCGCATTCGGCGTGGGCAGCGGAACCAGCTGTTCATCGAGTCGCCTCCGAACATCCCGTTCCTGGCCGACGGCAACCCCTGTTATTTCGGTTTTCAGGACGGCCGTGCTCAGCTGATCGCAGGCCGGATGCGCGGAGAAGTCCGCGTCAACAACCGCATCGACTCGATGTTCTCGCTTCTGCCCGACGACGTGATCGACGTGCAGGGAGCCGCGCGGTTCAGGTTGGAGATCGTGACGTGACGCGCGCGTGGCTTCGCAAGATCGAGCTCGAGACGTTTCAGGGCGAGTTGATCGCGTTGCCCACCGGCGCGGCGACGTTGATGGTCGGCCGTCAGAGCAAAGCCCCTGGGGGCGACGCCGCTGGGAGAAAAGACGGCGCTGATCTCAACATCCGGTCGGAACGCGTCGCTCGCAAACAATGTGCGCTGGTGAGCGATGGCGGGCGTTGGCTGGTGGAAGACGTGACTTCGACCGGAGGCACCTTCGTCAACGGCCGCCGCATCCATCGCCACCCGCTGGTGCACGGCGACACGTTGTGGCTCTACGACGCGCTGCTCGTCTTTCTCGAGACGCCGCAGCTGCACCACGATCAACTCGAAGCTGCGCTCGACGAGAATCCCGACGATCGCGATCGCGTGCAGGTCTACGCCGACTGGTTGCTCGAGCAGGGAGATCCGCTCGGAGATCACCTCCTCGGCCGCGCGGCGCCCTCTCGCGTGCTCGAGGGGCTCGATGCCCTGGTGCAGGAAGGCCGGCTCGAGCTGATCTGGAACCACGGGCTCATTCACACCGCGCGCGTGCGATGCATCAACGACGCGACGTACAGCGACGTCGAGCTGGTCGCGCGGCTGCTCTCACTTCGCGTCGCGCGTTGGATTCGTGAGCTGACGATCGATCTCTCGACGTGGGTCGTGCCGAGCGCGAATCGCATTCAGCAAGACGCGGCCGCCGTGCTCAAAGGGCTGCTGCAGGGGCCTTTGTTGCCACGGCTCGAGCAGCTCTCGTTCGGCTACTTCAGCGAGTCGTTGCCGGCGGCGTCGTTCCTTCCCGCGTTGTTCGATCGCTTGAAGCCGCGCTTCCCGCGGCTGAAGACCTCGATGCGCGAGCTTTTGCACCCCGTGCGCACGGCCACGCTCGAGGTCGTCGCGATTCCCGAGGGTCTCGACTTCCACGCTCCGGCGGCCGTGAACGGTCGCATCCCGCTCGATTCCGGAGTGTGGGTCGGATCGTCAGTGCAAGGCCAGCTGCGCGCGCTCGCCCCCGGAGTTCCGCGTTCGACGGTGATTCAGGCGTTCCTGGTGCGTCAGCAGGCTCCGCAGTGGTGCCTGATTCCGCTCGAAGAAGGCGTGCTGCTCAATGGTCGGCCCGCCGTCGAGACGCGGCTGCTGCCTGGCGATGTGATCGAAGATCGCCGCGGCGCGAAGTTCCGCTTCAGCACCAACTGATCACATCATCGCGCGAGCGAGCTCATTGACGTCGGGCTCGAGCGGATCGGCGTGAGACGGGCGCGCCAACAACTCAGCGAGCGCAGGCGGCACCGGGACCTTCTTGCCGATCAACGGCTCGACGACGCTGTCGAACTTCGCGGGGTGCGCCGTCGCCGCGACGATCCACGTGCCCTCTTCACCCCGCGAGCGCATGCGTCGCAGCACTTCCATGCCGCACGCCGTGTGCGGACAGATCGGCTCAGCCGAACGCCTGATCGTCTCGGAGATCGTCTCGTCATCGACCCAGTCGGCGCTCACCACCTCAGCGACCTTCGGAAATCTGAACAGCAGCCGCTCGACGTTGCTCGGATTCCCGACGTCCATCGCGTTGGCCAGCGTCGCCACGCTCTTCTTCGGTTGGTACTGACCTGAGGCGAGCATGTCGGGCAACACGCGATTCGCGTTCGTCGCCAACCGAACGCGATCGATCGGCACTCCGTATTCACGCGCCATCAGACACGCGAACGCATTGCCGAGATTTCCCGTCGGCACCACGAACGACGGCTTGCCCTTCCCCGCCGCCACACACGAGAGCGCCGCGTGCGCGTAGTACGCCATCTGCGGGAGCAACCGACCGAGGCTGATGCTGTTCGCTGACGACAACGCGTGCGCGGTTCGCAGCTCAGGCCTGGCGAACGCTTCCTTCACCACACGCTGGCAGTCATCGAACGTGCCGTTCACGCGGAAGGTGCGCACGTTGTCGCCGAACGCTCCGAGCTGATGCGCCTGACGCGGTGACACGCGCCCATCGGGATAGAGAATGACGACGCGAAACCCGTCGCGTTTGTGGAACGCCGAAGCGACGGCTGCGCCGGTGTCTCCGCTCGTCGCCACGAGGATCGTCTTGAGCTGGGCGCCTGGCTTGCGCAGCTGACCGAGGCACGCCGCGAAGAAGCGCGCGCCGAAGTCTTTGAACGCCGCCGTCGGCCCGTGGAACA
>JAEUJS010000616.1 GCA_016792935.1 Archangium sp.
GTCTTCGACACCGCGAAGAAGCGCGCCGAGTCACCGGAGTCGTTGTGCACGTAGAACACGCCGTCGTGCCGGCGACTGGCGACGATGCCGCTGAGCTCGATCAACGGATCGGTGAAGGCCCCCGCGGTGCGCTGATTGCCCCAGCTCTCGCACCCGCACGTCGGTCCCGCATCGATCCCCGCATCGACTTCGATTCCGGCGTCGACCGATCCATCGACATCGACCGGCGGCATCATCTTCGGAGCGCACGCCATCAGCGCCATCACGGACATCAGCAATACGAAACGCACGCTTTGGACCTTACAGCCGGAACCTTCGGGCGTGAGCGCTGTCTGGACCGCGCATGACGATCTCCATCCTGGCGACGGTGGCGTTGTTGATGTGGGCAGCTGTCTGCGTGCGTCAACGCAACAAGGCGACCGCCGCCGGAGCGTTGGCGATGGCGGCCGTGACCGGCGCGGGAATGCTCGCGCAGCAGCTCGACGTCGCGTTCTGGGTCGAGGGTGGCCCGATGATGCCGTGGCTCGCGCTGAGCGGCGGCTACGCGATCGGAACGGCCGTGGCGTCGCGCCTGACTCCACTGGCGACGTCGCACCCTGCCCGGCTCGCGGCGATCGTCAGCGCGATCTTCACCGTCGGACTGGCGGGATTCCTCTACCGATCTGAAATGGCGACGGTCGAAGAGTTCGTAAAGAACGCCAGCCCGGATGATGCAGCGATCATCCTGCAGGGCACGCGCGGTGAAGTTCTGAAGCTCGTGGAGTTCGCCGCGGCGATGAGTGCGCTCGCGATGGCGATCGTCTTCACGCCCGGTTCGAAGGGACGGCGCCGCTCCGTCGATTCTCTGCCGCAACACGACCGCGTGGCCGCATAGCCTTCGCGCATGCGCGAGGCGGACTTTCGACGGCAGCCCTTCGAGAGCGACGGCGATGGCTCCGCGGCTTCGTCGCCCATCGTGGTGCACGAGGGCCCGCTGCACATCGAGCGCACCGATCGCCTCGACTATGGAAGGAAAGAAGGCGCGTACCGCTCGTACGTGTACTCGTTCGCCACCTACGCGATCACACACGGAGCGCGCCGCTTCACCGCGCGTCGGTACGAAGACACGTGGAGCGAGGTCTCCCTCTTCGGCGATCCGCCCTTCACCGCGATCCCGTACGACGACGCTTCGTTCTGCGCGGCCGCCCGCTACTTCTTCGGTCTCGATGACGTGAAAGAGGTGCGCGCGTTCACGGGTGAATACGTGACCGTCGATCGCCGCTACATCGACGCGTCGTGAACGATCAGCCAGCTCGTGCCCTTGCGCACGAAGACCACGACGGTGTGTCCCGTAGCGGCGGGCTTGTCGGGGTACTCGAGCGTCCACTTCGCTGAGACGGAGACCTGATCGGCGGTCGATCTCACGTCGATGGGAGTGAGCGTCAGCTTCCCCATCGCGGCCGGCGTCGGGTACTTCTTCTTGTAGCGCGCGAGCACCTCAGCGCGGCCCTTCGTCACGCCGCTGGGAGATACGAAGACCGCATCGTCGGCGTACACCGAGCAGAACGCGTCGAGGTCTCCACGCGTCCACGCGGCCGACTGCTTCTCGATCAGCGCGAGCACTTCATGGCCACCATCGGCGGCGGCGAGGGCGAGGCTCAAGGCGTACGCGAGCATGTGGCGGTGCGCACCTTGTGGAGCTCGGCGACGAACTTGTCGGGCGGCATGAAGCCCGTCACTTTGGGGTCGCTCATCACGGCGCCCATCGGGTCGATGAACGCCACCGTCGGCAACCCCTGCACGCCGAAGCGCTTGTAGAGCTCGTCGAGCACTTCGTGATCTTCGGTGCCGTCGACCTTGATCTTCACGAAGCGTTCGGCCTCGGCCTTCACGAGCGGAGACGTGTACGTGTCGCGATCGAGTTCCTTACAGGCCGCGCACCAGTCGGCGAAGAAGTCGATCAACACGGGCTTGCAGTCGGCCTGGGCCTTCTTCACGACCTCGTCGAACTGCGCGGGCGACGCGTTCTTCTCGTCGACCTTGAAGGTGATCGCCCAGGCGAACTCTCCAGCGTTGACGGTCGTACCTCCGCCTCCGCCGTTGTTCGCGATCGGCTGATCGACGACGTGCGCCGGAGCCGCCATGCGCAACACGAAGCCGACGAGGACCGCGGCGACTCCAGCGCCCTTCAGCGCCCACTGGCCGGCCTCTTTGAACGAGAGGTGGATGGCGCCGATCATCACGCCGATGAAGGCGAGCACCGCGCCGACGCCGATGGTGCCCCAGAAGCCGAGCGCGTTGGCGCCCGCGGTGATCAGGTCGCCGAACTTCGGGAAGCCATCGCGCAGGTACGAAGCAGCCAACGCGAGGAGCGCGACGCCGAAGAAGCTCTTCACCCACTCCATCCACACGCCGGACTTGGGCATGCGCACGGTGAAGACGCCGATCAGGAAGAACGGAACGCCGATGCCGAGCGCGTAGATGAAGAGCAGCCCGCCACCGATGACGGGATCGCGCGTCTGCGACACCCAGGTGAGCACGCCAGTGAGGACCGGGCCCGTGCACGGAGCGGCGAGGAAGCCTGCGACGCTGCCCATCAAGAGCGCTCCCAGGATGCCGCCGCCGCCGACGCCGTTGAGTTTCGTGGCGAGGCCCGACGGGAGCGCCATCTCGAACGCGCCGAACATCGAGGTGGCGAGAACGATCATGAAGATTGCCAGGCCGACGACGACCCATGTGTTGCCGAGCACCGAGCCGAACGCGCGACCCGAGAGCGCCGCGAAGATGCCGAGCGCGCTGAAGACGATGCCCATCCCGACGACGTACGCGGTGGTGAGCAGCAAGGCCCGACCGCGAGACTCGGCCTGACGCGCTCCGAAGACGCCGACGGTGATGGGGATCAGCGGATACACGCACGGCGTCAGCGAGGTGAGGAAGCCGCCGAGGAAGATCACGCCCGCGGCGACGAACATGCGGCCCGAGCTGAGCAACGACGACGCATCGAGCGCGCTCGTCGGGCCGGTGGGAATCAGGCTGGGGATGACGGCGAGCCCGACCGCGGACAGGACCGCCAGAATCAGGACCGAAGAGCGCTTCATTGCCCCCCAATATGCGCCGAACACCGCCCTCGTTTCCGCTCAAAATGCACTCGGGGTTTCATTGACAAAACACGACTGAATTCGAGACGCTGCGAGTCTCTCTTCGCTCAGGTGGTCTTCATGTCTCGAGTCTCAGGTGGTCGGAAACCGGCAGTTCAGACGCACAAGGCGCCGAAGAAGACCGAGACCCAGAAGAAGAGCGAGACGCACAAGAAGACCGAGGCGAAGAAGACGAACAACACCGGCTGGTCCACCAGCTCGACCGGCGGCAGTGAGTCGGGCACTGGCGTCTCGCGCGGCAGCTGGTCGCCTCCGCCGGTGGTGAGCTCGTCGTCGGGCGGTGAGTGAGCCGTCAACAGACGCGTGAGGCGCTGCTCGGCCCCACTCTCGAGTTCGCAGCGACCTCCGTTCCGTTTTATCGGCGCACGTTGGGGCGCAAGCGCGCGCTGACGTCGCTGCCGTTTCTGCACAAAGAGATCGCGATCCGCCACCAGCGCGAGCTGTTGTCGTCGCGCGCGACCGAGCCGTTCACGGGGATCATCAGCTCAGGCACGCATCACGGGAGCGGTGCGCTGCTGCAGATCCCTCCGCGCTCGATCGAGGAGATCGAGGCCCTGCGCGAGTTCTTCGCAGCGAACGCCGGTCCTCGCGCTTCGAAGCCCGTTCGGGTCCTCGAGGTGCGTGCCGCGCATCACGGAAATCGCGAGGCGATCGAGGGACGACTCCTCGTGTCGTGGACGTATTCGGCGCAGTCGCTGCGGCTCGTCGAGCAGATGTTGAGCAAGCGCGCTGCCGAAGTGATGGTGATCAACTCCGGCGCGCTGATGCCGCTGACGTCGTGGTTTCTCTCTCGCGGCGTGGACGCGAAGAGGTTCGGCATTCGCGAGATCGGCACGACGTCATTTCGACTGTCTCCGTTCTGGCGCGCGCTGGTGGAGGCGACGTGGGGCGCGAGGCTGCGCGACAACTTCAGCTTGTCCGAGCTGCCTGCTCCGGCGCTGGAGTGCCTGAAGTGCGGCTTCCACCACTGGGAACCACCGCCGCTCTACGCGGAGGTGATCGATCCCGACTCGAAGAAGCCGCTCACACGTCGAGGGGAGACTGGAGTGTTGGTGGTCACGACGCTCGCTCCGTTCGTCACCCGCATGCCGCTGATCCGCTACTGGACCGGAGATCTCGTCACCATTGGCCCCAGGTGCGACGTGGTCGGCGAGACTGGTTTTCGGCCGCGCGGGCGACTCTCGCAATCGGTGTGGAAGAAGGGGCTCCGTGTCGCTTCACTCGACGTGAGTGATTTCCTCGAAGGCCGGCCTGAAGTCGCCCGCCATCCACACGCGATGGAGACGCTGGGGCTGATTCCTCCCGGTGAATGCGGAGCGGTGAAATACGAGCTCACGGCGAGGTCGCTGAAGGTCGAGCTGCGTTTCGATCCGCTGATCTTCCGCGACGAGGCTCAGGCTCTCGGCCGCGCGATCGCGAAACACCTTCGTCTGAAGGCGGTCGAGCTGGTTCGACCAGGGACGATCACCTCGAAGTGGGCGAAGTTCTGACGCCATGTTCGCGTTCTTCCGAAACGCTCGACGGAGATCGTTGGCTGCCGACCCCTTCCCACCCGAGTGGGAGGAGATCGTCGCGCGCCGCTTCCCTGCCCTCGCTCGGGACGAAGCGTTTCGCACGCACCTCAAGGTGTTCGCGCGCGACAAGGACTGGGTGGGCTCAGGCGGCCTCGAGATCACGGATGAGATGAAGGTGGTGATCGCCGGATCGGCCGCGCGCCTCGCTCGCAAGCTCGAGCTCGATGTCTACGACGAGCTGCGAACGATCGTGGTGTACCCGAGCCATTTTCAGAAAGCCGGAGACGAGAACGAAGACGTCTTCCTCGGTCAGGCGTTCAAGTGGGGCCAGGTCGTCTTGAGTTGGGACGCGGTGACGAGCGGGCTCGCGAATCCGCGCGATGGGCACGACACGGCGCTGCATGAGTTCGCACACATGCTCGATGCACAAGGAGGCGTATTCGACGGCACTCCGGAGCTGCACGACTCGCGCGACTACAAGGCGTGGGCGAAGGTCTTCTCGCACCACTTCTTCAAGCTGCGCGAGCGGCCGGAGAAGAACGTGCTGCGAGCGTACGGCGCGACGAACGAAGCCGAGTTCTTCGCGGTGGCGACGGAGACCTTCTTCGAGAAGCCGCAGCAGTTGAAGAAGGCCGCTCCGGATCTCTACGAATTGCTCGCGAATTACTACCTGCTCGATCCCTCGCAGCACGAGCGATCATGAATCGACTCTTCGTCATCGCTCTTCTGATCACGGCCTGCGGGCCGAGCGTGCTCAACAAGCCGTGCCCGAATCAATCGGTCGGATCTGGCTGCACGTGCATCAGCGATCCGGCGCCGATCAAGTGTCCGGGCGACTGGATCTGCAACGCGCAGCAGCGGTGCGAGTACATGTGCGCGGCGCCTTGTGAGAACGGCGCCTGTGCGAGCACTCAGTTCGTTTGCTCGGGTGACCTGTGCCGCTCCAAGGGACCGCTCAGCTTGATCCTGTGCCCATGACGAACGCTGCTCCGGAGCGGCGATCCCCTCTCCGAGGGGCAGTCGCGCATTTGAACCCGTTCGTTGGTGTTCTGACCGATCGCAGCTGACGTACTTCCCCTCACCCCAACCCTCTCCCGCAGGGGCGGGAGAGGGAGTCACTCCGGCCTGGGCTTCTTCAGATCGAGGCCGGCGCTGCGAGCGAGCCCCATCACGCCTTCGACGGCCGCGGCGACGTAGCCGAACGGATTCGCGCCATCGACTGCGGTGACGTGCACCTCTCCCATCTTCTGCTGGAAGGCAGCGGCGAGCTCCGGGAGCTTGTTCGCCACCGCGAGCTGAATCACCTCGGGTGACAGCGTGTTCTCGATCTGGCGCAAGCGCGCAGCGCGATCGAGCTCAGGCGACGCGAGCATCTGCTGCTTCTGCACTTCGAGCTCCGCGATGCGCGCTTCGAGTTCGGTCAGCGCACGCCTGGCCTCAGCGGCCTCGACCTGCACGCGCAACAACTCGCTTTCTTGCTGCTCTTCCGCGACGCGCGCCTGGTGCCGCATCTGCTCGGCTTGCGCTTCGAGCTGCGTCGCCTCGATCTGCGCGCGCAGCTTCTCGTGCTGCAGCGCCGTCTCCGCGTTCAGCTTCTGCAACGCCTGCCGCTGCTCGGCCTGGAGCTTCTCGCTGAGGGCCGCCTCCTCCGCGAGCTGGCGCTGATGACGCACTTCCTGCTCGGCGGTGATCTTCTGCAATTGGAACTCACGCTCGGCGGCGATCTGCGCAGCGCGCGTCGCTCGTTCTTGCGCGAGGCGGGCCTCTTCGACCTTCGCGTCTGAAGCGAGCTTCTCGAGGCGAGCGGACTCATCGGCGGTCTGCTTTTGCCGGCGGATCTCGGTGGCAGCGGCGACGCGATTGAGCTCGACGAGCCGCTCAGTGGCCGTCTCGTCCGTCCGCACCGCGCGTTCCTTCGCGAGCTCGGCTTCGCGCGCGACCTGTTCCTGCGAGAGCCGGAAACGCGCCTGCATGTTCGAGAAGACCTGACCCGACAACACCCGCACGTCCTGGATCTCGATGGTGTCGACGATCACGCCCCAGCCGCGATCGGTGTCGTCTTCCATCCGGCCCTCACCGCTGACGACTGGCGCGATCTCCTGCACCAGTTCACGAGCGAGCGCGTCTTTGCGGCGCGTGAGGCACTGCTCGACGGTGAGGTTGGCGATCAACCGACGCGAGGCGCCGACGCACATCTCTTCCATCATCTCGGCGAGTTTTTCCTGCGCGCGCTCGGGGAAGCTGAAGTTGAGCATGCGCGACGCGATGAGCGGCTGAACGATGCGGTACACCGCGATGCCGGTGACTTTGACTCCGACTTTTTCCTGGGTGATCTGATCCGCGACGAAGTGCAGCCGCTGCACGGTCGTCGGAACGATCGCGATCGAGTCCCAAGGCCACTTGAAGACGGTCGCTCCCTGGCCCGACGAGACGACGCGGCCGCCGCGCATGCGAATCAGAAACTCGCTCGGCTTGGCGCTGATCCAACCCCAGCGCTTCGTCTTCTCGGGATCCTCTTCGGGCTTTCCGCGTCGCCAGCCGTCGGAGTACCGAGGCGCTTCAGAGACCGACGGATGCACGACGACGGAGGCGTGTTTGGTCATGGTCGGATCGCCCGAAGCGAGCGGCGTGCCGACCTGCAGCACCGCGAATCATCGAGTCAGCGCGATCCAGAGCGGATCACGTTGCACCGATTTCCGTCACCACATCGGGATGGAGCGCCGCGAAGGCGCGATCGAGCGTGGCGACACGGCCACCGTTGTGGCGTGCGAGCGCCGCGAGGTACGCATCGGTCACCTGCGCTCCGCCCTGAAGCTGCTTGAACGACACCGTTCTGTAGTCGAGCACGTCGGGCCAGAACTCGTGCCCGGGGTGCTCGAGCAAAATCTCGAGAACCTCCCACGCATACGAGAGTCGCGGCTCCCTCGTCACAGGCCCGAACGTGCGCAGCAACGTGCCTTGCGTGACGGGGCATGTCGCAAACTTCTCGACGTTGGCGAGGAACCAGGTTCGTGCACGCTGATGGTGCACGTGCACTTCGCAGCAGATCGCGACGAGCATGTTCCCATCCAGGAGCCAGATCACGGCTTCCATCCACCGCGTCGAAGCGCCGCGAGGTCGTCTTCTTCCTCGAGCTGTTTGATCAGCTTGGCGACGTCCACGCTGGGATCGCCGCCGGGGTAACTCGGGAGGCCATCGCGAACGCTGACGACGCGATGCGGTTCGATGCGTGGTTCCTTCGCGTGACGAATCAGTTCTGAGATCACAGCGCTCATCGATTGATCAGCTGAACGCGAGCGCGCTTTCACGAAGGCGTAGAGTTCGTCGTCGAGGGAAATGGTCAGTCTCATTGGCCACTCAGTGGTGAAATGGTGAAGCGGTGAAGATCACCACGAACGTAACATGGCGAACTGACACGCTGCAGCGCGCAGATCTTGCGAGTCGTTCTCAAAACAATCCAAACACCCGGAATCACTGAATGTGGACTTGACCAGTCCACGATGTTCTCGTTACTGAGGATTCAAAGCGGACCTGTTTGGTCCACATTCGAATCGCAACGAGGCAGCCGATGAAGCTCCCGATTTACATGGATTACCACGCCACGACGCCGCTCGACCCGCGCGTGCTCGAGGCGATGAAGCCGTACTTCACCGACGACTTCGGCAACGCGGCTTCGCGCAACCACGCCTTCGGTTGGAAGGCCGAAGAGGCCGTGAACATCGCGCGCGGCCAGGTCGCGTCGCTGATCGGCGCGAGCGACAAAGAGATCGTCTTCACCTCGGGCGCGACGGAATCGAACAACCTCGCGATCAAGGGAGTCGTCGAGTTCTACAAGGACAAGGGCGACCACCTCATCACCCTCACCACCGAGCACAAGGCGGTCCTCGACACCTGCAAGCGCCTCGAGCGTCAGCGCGCCGAACGCATCGACGAGCTGAAGATTCAGCGCTTGATGGAGCTCACCAACGCCGACGTGAACCCCGAAGATCTCGCCGCGCTCGAGATCAAGCACGACCTCGACAACGACACCGTCCTCAAGCGCTGGATCGACAAGGTCCGCGTGGGCGCGCGCGTGACGTATCTGAGCCCGAAGAAGGACGGCCTGATCGATCTGAACGAGCTGCGGGAGGCGATCACCGATCGCACCATCCTCGTGTCGGTGATGCTGGCCAACAACGAGATCGGCGTCGTGCAGCCGGTCGACGAGATCGGAAGCATCTGCCGCGAAAAGGGCGTCCTCTTCCACACCGACGCCGTGCAGGGCGCGGGCAAGATCCCGTTCGACGTCGAGAAGTCGAAGGCCGATCTCGTCTCGCTCTCGGCGCACAAGATGTACGGCCCCAAGGGCGTCGGCGCGCTCTACGTCCGTCGCAAGCCGCGCGTTCGCATTCGCGAGCAGATCGACGGCGGTGGTCACGAGCGCGGCATGCGCTCGGGCACGCTCAACGTCAGCGGCATCGTCGGCTTCGGCAAGGCCGCCGAGCTCGCCAGGGCCGAGATGGCGCAGGAAGCAGTCCGCCTCATCGCGTTGCGCGAGCGGCTGTGGAAGGGCGTGTCGGCCAAGCTCGACTACCTCACCATCAACGGCTCGATGACCGCGCGGCTCCCGGGCAACTTGAACGTCTCGTTCGCGTTCGCCGAAGGTGAAGCGCTGATGATGGAAATCAAAGACGTCGCGGTGTCGTCAGGCTCGGCCTGCACCAGCGCGTCTCTCGAGCCGTCGTACGTGCTGCGTGCGCTCGGCGTCGAAGAAGAACTGGCGCACAGCTCGATTCGGTTCGGGCTCGGGCGTTTCACGACGGAAGCGGAGGTCGATTACGTGATCGACCTGATGATCCGCGCGGTCAACCGGCTGCGCGACATGAGCCCGCTCTACGAAATGGCGAAGGAAGGCATCGACCTCAAGTCGATCGAATGGAAGGCGCACTAACCATGGCTTACTCAGACAAGGTCATCGAACACTTCGAGCACTCCAAGAACGTCGGCACGCTCGACAAGAGCGACCCGAACGTGGGCACCGGGTTGGTCGGCGCTCCGGCGTGCGGCGACGTCATGCGGCTGCAGCTGAAGATCTCCGACGACGGCGTGATCCAGGACGCGAAGTTCAAGACGTTCGGTTGCGGCTCCGCGATCGCCTCGAGCTCGCTCGTCACCGAGTGGGTGAAGGGCAAGTCGATGGACGACGCGATGAAGATCACCAACAAGGAGATCGCGAAGGAGCTCTCGCTGCCTCCGGTGAAGATCCACTGCTCGGTGCTCGCCGAGGACGCGATCAAGGCGGCCATCGAGGACTTCCGCGCCAAGCGTGCGGCTCGCGCGGCGGGCGCTCCGGCTGCTGCTGCCACGGTCGCCAGGGAGAGCTGAGTCATGGAAGTCGCGGCACAGGCTCCGATTCCAGGTGGCAAGCCGATGGGCAAAGGCATCGGGTTGACCGACAGCGCCGTCGCCCGTCTGCGGCGCCTGCTCACCGAGCGCAACACGCCTGACGCCGGCCTGCGCATCGCGGTGCGTGGCGGTGGCTGCAGCGGTCTGAGCTACCACATGGAATGGACCGACAAGCCCCGCGATCGCGACAAGATCTTCGAGCGTGACGGCGTGCGCGTGTTCGTCGATTCCAAGAGCTACCTGTACCTGATGGGCACCGAGCTGGTGTTCGAAGACGGGTTGCTCGCGTCGGGCTTCAAGCTGCAGAACCCGAACGCGAAGGCCGCGTGTGGCTGCGGCGACTCGTTCACGGTGTGACGCACGTGGCGACGCACTTCGAGCTGTTCAATCTTCCGCTCTCCGTCGATCTCGACGTGAAGGCGCTGGATGATCTCCATCGCAAGCTCTCGCTCGAGACGCACCCTGATCGACTCACGGGAGCCGACGCCCGCGAACGCCGCATCGCCGCGGAGAAGTCGGCCTCGCTCAACGAAGCGGTGAAGGTGTTGCGCGATCCCGTGCGGCGCGCGTTCTACGTGCTGGAGCTCAAGGGCGTGAAGCTCGACACCGAGCACGCCGCCGCTGCGCTCAAGATGCCGATGGAGTTCCTCGAAGAGATCATGGAACGCCGCGAGGCCCTTGATGGAGCGCGTCAGGCGCGTGAACTCAGTCGTGCGCAGTCAATGGCGAAGGAAATCGCGGCGCTCAAATCGGCTTCTTTGTCGACCGCGCAGACCGCGTTGCGTGCCGACGACGTGCCCACCGCGTCGATCGCGCTCGGAAAAGTTCGGTACTACTCGCGCTTCCTCGAAGAGGTCGAAGCGTTTGAAGAGGAATTGGCAGCGTCATGAAGGGCTTTCTCCAAATCCATGACCCTCTGAAACCGAAGGGTCATGTCGTCGGCATCGATCTCGGCACCACCAACTCGCTCGTCGCCGCGGTGATCAACGGCAAGGCCGAATGTCTCGCGGCCGATGAGGGCGACGCCAGGTTGCTCCCGTCGGTGGTGCACTACTCGGCGAACGGCAGCGTGATCGTCGGCAAACGCGCTTCTGAGCTGCTTCCGCAGTTCCCCACCGACACCATCAAGTCCGTGAAGCGCTTCATGGGGAAGTCGCTGGGCGACGTCGAGACTCGCAAACTCGGCGCGTACAAGTTCCTCGAAGGAAAGCAGGGAGTCGTTCGCTTCGAGGTCGCTGGTGGACAGCCGGTGACGCCGATCGAAGTGAGCGGAGAGATCCTTCGCCAGCTCAAGCGCCGCGGAGAGTCACACTTCGCCGGCAAGGTCGAGCAGGCGGTCATCACCGTGCCCGCGTACTTCGACGATGCGCAGCGCCAGGCCACGAAAGACGCCGGCCGCCTCGCAGGACTCGACGTGTTGCGCCTGCTGAACGAGCCCACCGCCGCCGCGCTCGCGTACGGCCTGGACAAGGGCGTTCAGGGTCTCTACGCCGTCTACGATCTCGGCGGAGGCACCTTCGACATCTCGATCCTCGAGTTGATCGACGGCGTCTTTCAGGTGAAGTCCGTTGGAGGTGACTCGGCGCTTGGTGGTGACGACTTCGATCGCGCGATCGCGCAGAAGGTGCTCGACGCGCGCGGAATCAAAGAGCCGAGCGCGCAGCAGATCGCCACGCTGCTCCAGCTCGCGCGCGCTGCGAAGGAGCGGCTCACTGACGCGCCCCAGACTGAGCTCGTGTTCGAAGGCGCACCCTTCCCCATCACCCGTGCTGACTTCGATTCGTGGATCGCGCCGCTCCTCAACAAGACCGGCGTGAGCGCGAAGCGTGCGCTCAAAGACGCCGGAGTGTCCGTCGAAGACGTCAAAGGCGTGGTGCTGGTCGGCGGATCGACGCGAGTCCCCGCGGTGCGGAGCTACGTCGCGCAGATCTTCGATCGCGAGCCGCTGTCCGACATCGATCCCGATCAAGTCGTCGCGCTCGGAGCCGCCATCCAGGCTGATCTGCTGACCAACGAAGAGCGCAAAGACGAGGTCTTGCTCCTCGACGTGATTCCGCTCTCGCTCGGGCTCGAGACGATGGGCGGCATCGCGGAGAAATTGATCGGCCGCAACTCGACCATCCCCATCGCGCAGGCGCAGATCTTCACCACCTTCCAGGATGGCCAGACCGGCATGGACATCCACGTCGTGCAGGGCGAGCGCGAGCTGGTGCAAGACAACCGATCGCTGGCGCGCTTCAAGCTGAGCGGGATCCCTCCGATGGCCGCGGGCATGGGCCGGGTG
The DNA here is from genome assembly GCA_016792935.1 of Archangium sp. Taxonomy (GTDB): domain Bacteria; phylum Myxococcota; class Myxococcia; order Myxococcales; family Myxococcaceae; genus Archangium_A. The sequence continues at coordinate 12,321 of JAEUJS010000616.1, forward strand.
CAGGTCACCTTCCGCGTCGACGCCGATGGCATTCTCCAGGTGAGCGCGAAGGAAGAATCGACGGGCATCGAGCAGCAGATCACGGTGAAGCCGACGCACGGCCTGACCGACGAAGAGATGGAGCAGATGCTCCTCGACTCGATTGATCACGCCGAAGACGACATGCAGAAGCGTTTGCTCGCTGAGCAGCGCGTCGAAGCCGAGCGCCTGCTGATGGATGGCGCGAAGCAGCTCAAGGAGAACGGCGACCTCCTCAGCACCGACGAGCGAAGAGAGTTCGAAGCGCAGCTCACGCGTCTCTCGACGCTCGCGAAGACCGAGACCAACCACGAGGCGCTCAAGGCCGTGATCACCGACGTCGACGGCAAGGCCCGCCCCTTCGTCGAAAAGATTCTGGATCGCGCGATCGGCAAAGCCGCCGTCGGCCAACAGATCGAGGACTTCTGAGATGCCCCGCGTGACGTTTCGCAGCCCGTTGCAGGAAGTGAGCGCCGAGGTCGCTCCGGGGACGAACTTGCTCGAAGCCGCCGATGCGTGCGGCGCGCAGGTCGGTCACTCGTGCGGCGGAGCGTGCGCCTGCAGCACCTGCCACGTGTGGATCCGCAAAGGCCTCGAGTCGCTCTCCGAGCAGGACGACATGGAGATGGATCGCCTCGATCTCGCCTACGACGTGAAGCCGTTCTCGCGGCTGGCCTGCCAGTCGAAGGTCGCTGACGCCGACGTCGACGTGCAGATCACCGAAGAGTCCTTGAAGGCGTACATGGACGAAGATCCCGCGACCCGAAAAGCGCTCGAGGCCGAGGGGAAGTGGCCGCCCCGGAAGTTCACCTGAGGCTCGACCTGGGGCGAGCCGGTGGGACACAGAAGTTCACTGAGGGCCGTCAGCTGTCGTTGACACGATCGTCCGCGAAACGTATTGAGCCACGGCCTTCGCCCAGGTGGCGGAATTGGTAGACGCGCTAGATTCAGGGTCTAGTGCTGGCAACAGCGTGGAGGTTCGAGTCCTCTCCTGGGCATGTCGGCAAACGGGGGAATCGGTGAAAGCCGGTTCCCCCGTCGTCTTTTCCGAACTCGAATCAAGAGGTCGAGCGTGCGCCGTGCGTGGTTGGTGATGCTGGTGATGGCTGCCTGTGAGCCGCTCGAAGGCGACGATCTTCCCGGTCAGCTCGCCTCGGTCACGGTCACGAGCCTGAGCGACGACTGCTCTCCCCTTCGCTTCGTCGGTGACGCCGGCGTGCAGTTCTACGGAACGCGTCCGGATGGTGGCGTGGTGTTCACCATGTCGCAGCGCGCGCAGTTCTCTTCCGCGAGTGACGACGGCGGGCTCGTCGAGAGCGTGCAGCGCCAGACCGCTCCGTTCATCGGCGATGGACGCACCAACGTCGCGAGCGGCGATGCGTGCGTCGGCGTCTTCTCAGCGTGGCGCGTCGACGCACCGTTCGTGCTCCGCAACCCTCAGGAATGGCCCGGAGCCGATGCGTGTCCCGCGGGACCGGGCTGGCTTCCGCGCATGCCGTGCACCAGCGAGCGCGTCTTCACCTTCACGCCGATCAGCGAATGCAACTTGAAGTGCGTGACGATCAGCGCGGCCGGCGAAGTGACCTGCGACTGCTGAGCGTCACTTCTTCGAGGCAGCGTCGTCGCCCGGCTTCGGCTCTTCCGCCGCTGCGAGGAACGCCGCGTACTCGTCTTTTCGCTTCGCGGCCTCCGCGAGCCCGCGTGCCTGAGCGACGGCCGCCGAGCGACGACCGGCATTCACCGCGACGACGGTGAGGGCCATGCCGACGAAGAGGCCGAGCAGTCGCGCGATCACCCCTCGGGCGTCCTGCGTCACGTAGTCGAGGCCGTTCATGCCGGTGACGAGGAGCAGCGAGACGATCTCTCCCGAGAAGCCGGCGATCATCGCGAAGCGCGAGGCCTTGATCTCGGTGAAGCGCCCGATGCCGAAGCCGATCGCCGGAACGAAGACGAACAGCCACGTGCGCTCGAGCACGGTGCGCAAGAACCACTCGAGGGCCTCGCTGTCGAGCAGCCCGATGCGATCGAGGATTCGCGTCGCCGCTCCCGCCGAGAAGATCGAGCCGATGATGAAGGCCGTGAAGCCCAGACCGATCTGCAACACGATCTGGCGTGAGCCTGCTTCCGCCTTGCTGAAGAGGCCCGGTGCCTTTGGCTCAGT
>JAEUJS010000631.1 GCA_016792935.1 Archangium sp.
GGAACTCGGAGCCGTCAGCTGCTTCTGGAGAGCGCTACTTGTGGAACGCGGCCGAACGAAGCGTCTGGTGCTGTTTTCGCACCAATATGACGCCCCATATGACCGTCTGCGGTCCACGGTTTGCGCGTGAACCGAACTAAAGCGAGACGTACCTCATGTTCGCGATCTACCGCGTCACGCTGGTCGTCGGCGACTCGGACTGAGACGAGCTCCATCTTGTCTCAGTGCTGGTGCATGTCGCCTCGATCGAGCGAGCTGATTTCTGCCGAGGCGAGGGGTTGCGCGCGGCACAGCTGATGCTCTCGCGTGCCGTTGGAGGCCACCATGACGACGGACAAACACGCAGGACTCGGCGCACTCGGCGCTGGCGGTGTCATCGGTCTGCTCGGAGCGACTTCGATCGGCATCGCACTCTTCGCGCCCGACACTCCCGCGCTCGAAGTGGGGTTGATCTTCGCGGCCGCCGCGCTCGTCGAGCTCGTCGCCGGCGTCGCGCTCCACAGACATGGAGGGGCGGGTCTGTCGCCGCTCTTCTCCGGAGCGTCCGGGCTCGCGGTGGTCGCGATGCTCTTCTTCTATTGGTGGATCGTTCCGCAATCGCGCTCCGCCAGCACGGTGACGATGCTGTTCGGCATCTTCTGCGTCAGCACCGCCATCGCTCGCGTGCTCGACCTCGCGTTCGATCGACCCGTCGCGAGTCTCTCGGAATCCATCGCCGCGATGACGTCGCTGGCCGTCGGCATCATCGCGCTCAGCTGGTGGAACGAAGCGAGCGTCTTCTTGAGCGCGTGGCTCGTCGGAGTCGAGCTGCTCGCGACGGCGCTCGCGGTCTCAGGCGCTGCGTGGGCCCACTGGGTGCATCCTGATCAATCCGGCTACGAGGACCCGCTGCCGCACTGATCAGCTCCCTCACCCCAACCCTCTCCCCGAGGGAGAGGGAGACTCCTTCTTCTTCACTTCATGCCTGCGGCTTTCACGTTCTTCACCGTCTGATTGATCATCTTCTCGAGGACCTTGAGGTCCACGTCGTCGAGTGAATTCAAATACAGACATCCACCGCCGCGCTTGTGCTTGCCGAGCTTCTTCAGCTGCGGCTCGAGCTGCGTGAGGCTGAAGCCCAGATAGAGCGTCAGCGCCGCCTTCCGCGGAGAGAAGCCGACGAGGAACCAGTCGACCTCGCGGCTCGCTCCTTTGATTCGCACGTCGCCGAAGCCGACGATGCTCGTGCCCCACATCTTCCCGGGCTTGCCCGCCGCCTTCTTCATCAACTTCGAGACCGTCGCGCAGTCCTTGCGGCGCGCCTCGGGCGTCACGCTCGCCAGGAAGTCCGCCACGCTCGCCGTCGTCTTCTGCGTCTTGTTCTCTTTCGCCATCGCGGCGCGAGATCTACATCAGCTGCCGCACTTCGATCTCCATGTTCAGCGGCTCTCCATCGGGCCCCGGAGCCGACGACGCGCGACCCGCGAGCTCACACGCTTCCTCGATGCTCGCGACGTCGATGATCCACCAGCCCGCGAGAAATTCTTTCGACTCGGGGAACACGCCATCCGTCGTCGGCAGCGACTTGCCGCGGGCTTTCACCATCCGCGCCTGACCCGGCGGAGAGAGGCCCGCGATGCTGACCAACGCTCCGCGCTTCTCGAGGTCGGCGTTGAACGCGTTCAGAAAATCCATGTGCTTCTTCAGCGCGGATTTCGGCCACGAGAAGAGGCTCCAGTCGCCCTTGTCGTTGAAGCCGGTGTTCGCATCTCGCCGCGCGTGCATCATCAGAATGAACTTCATCGGTGTGTTTCCTCCGCCCGTAAATCGGACCCGAATTTCGTTCTTCGACATCTCGCCGAGACGCCGAATGAAAATCAGTGCTTGAGCGCGCTCAGGACCATCAACGCGATGCTCGCTCCGATGAACACGACCGCGAGCGGAGCAATCAGCGCTCGCATCAACACACTCAGGATGCTCGAGGGAAACGTGTACGTCTCTCCCGGCGGGAGCTGCAGCTGATTGATGACACCCTGGCCCCAGATGAACGCGTCGACCCAGCTGTAGAAGAGTCCGCGCAGCGCGAGGATGCCGAGGATTCCGCCGATGGTGCCGAGGAGCGGGCTCTCCTTGATGCCCGCGAGAATGAACACCGCGATCATCGGGAGGAGCGAGAGGAAGAACGCCAGCCATCTCCCGCGCTCGATGCGGAAGGCGCAGCGGCTGCAGAGTCCGCGAAATGCTCCGTTCTCATACGGCGTCACGCTCACTGAGAGCACGAGCGGAATTCCGTAGCGCGTGGTCTCTCCGATTTTTCGGACCGCGAGGGAACCGATGCCTGCGGGTCCGCGACACACCGGGCAGATCGCTTCGTTCGCTGGCGCCGGCTTCGTTTCCCACGAGAAGCGGCACGCCACGCACCACTTGGCTGCGTCGGACGCCTGTCTTCCACACTGCGGGCACGCCTTCATCGCGCGCGAGGTTAGCGACGGGTCAGGGCGTCTCCTAGCGCTCGGCTGATCAGACTGACGAGGTCGCGCTTTCCTGGCTCTGAGAACGCGTTGGCGTCGGCTTTCGCGAGGCTCACGATGAGCGCGAAGGCCGTCGCGCGTTCTTCCGGTGGCAGGCCGCTGATGAGGCCGGCTCTGAGTGGTCGGAGCGGATCGATCTCCTTCGCGTTGAGGAGCTCGCCTTGCCGGCCGATTTTCACTGCCACCGTTCCGAGCGGAGTGACGAGGTCGTGGTGGCCTGGCTCGGTGGTCTTGTTCGCGATGGCGGTGAGCGTTTCGACGATTTCTGACTCGCTCGCTGCGCTCGTTCGCTGGCCTACGAGTTCCAGGAGCATGAGTTTCTCTTCTCTCGAGAGACTGGCGATGGCTCTTTGGATTTCGTCGCCCATGCGTGCCTATGGGCTTCGAGGGAACTTTTGTCGCGTTGGTGGAAGTGATTTCTCCCTCACCACCCTCGTCCTTCTCTCGCCAACGTGACTATCCCGACTTGCGCAGCAGGGTGCCCAGGCTCTCGTCGAGGTTGCTCAACGTGATGACGTCCTGAACGCTCGACTCGCCCATCTGCAGCTCGGCGATGAGCTTCTGCTTCACCAGATCCGTCAGCTTCTCTTTCGCCGCATTCACCCGCCGCGCCGCCGTCGCCCGATGGATGTCGTGCAACTTCGCCAACGCATCAATCGAAAGCCCATCGAGGAAATACTGCCGCAGCAGATTTCGCTCACTGAGCTCCAACGAACGGAACGACTCATCCAGCGCCTTGGTGAACTGCTTGCCGTACGCGCCCTTCATCGCCGCCAGCTCGACCTCGGGCACCGGCAGCTCCGCCACCGCATCGGGCGTCACTTCGCGCTTCTGCTTCTTCAGCCGCTTCAGCGCCTCGTGCACCGCAATCGCTCGCAAGAACCCCGTGAGGTCGCCCTTCCCCGTGTAGGTCGCCAGCAGCGGCCCCTGCTCGCGCGCGAACAACTCGAAGCGCATCCAGTCGATGAGCTCGTCCTCGAGCCCTCCGACGTTCATCTTCTTCAGCGCGCTGCGCACCTTCGGAAAATGCGCGCTCTCGAGCGCCTTCACCGCGTCGGAGTTGCCCTGCAGACACGCGAACACCAACGCGAGCGCCTCGAGCTGCGGAGCCGAACGCCGCGCGCCGAGCCACTTCTCGAACGCCTTCGCATCCAACTTCCACGGAGCGCACGCCGCTGAGATTGAGAGATCCGCACTCACTGTCGCGCGAGGTTACTCTCGGTGGCTCGTGATGCGACCTCCTGATGATGATGCCGGCCTGCTCGACACCGTCGGCTCTGCGTCTCCCGGCAAACCGCCGCCGCTCCCGAACGAAGTCGTGCTGACGCTGCGGCCCGAGAGCTTGCTGGTCCGCTCCACGCTCGGAGAAGGCGGCATGGGTCGCGTGCTGCTCGCCGAAGAACGCGGGCTCGATCGCGAAGTCGCCGTGAAGGTGCTCAAGGACGGCAACGCGTCGAACGTCGATTCGCTGCTCCACGAAGCGCGTGTGCTCGGAGCGCTCGCTCACCCCGGTGTGCTCCCCGTCTACGGGCTGGCGTCGGATCCGCACGGCGCACCAGCGCTCGTCATGAAGCGCATCGAAGGCGTGAGCTGGCGGCAGTTGCTCGATGAGCGTCGAGAGGGAGATCAGCTCGCCGCCAACCTCGAGGTGCTCAAGCAGGTCTGCAACGCCGTCGCCTTCGCGCACCGCCGCGGAATTCTGCATCGCGACCTGAAGCCCGCGAACGTGTTGCTCGGAGACTTCGGCGAAGTGCTCGTCGCCGACTGGGGCCTCGCGATTCGCAAGAGCGACGCGGCGCGCGTGAAGAATCCCGTCGGCACGCCGGCGTACATGGCGCCCGAGATGGTGCGCGGAGAGCCACTCACCGAGGCCACCGACGTCTTTCTCCTCGGAGCGACGCTGTACGAATTGCTCGCGGGCCACCCTCCGTTTCTCTCGGACTCGCTCGAGACCGCGCTGGCGTTGGCGAAAGATGCGATGGCGCCTCCGCTGCCGCGCAGCGTTCCTTCCGAGCTCGCGTCGGTGTGTCAGCGCGCGATGTCGCTGCGTGGAGAGGATCGTCCGACCGCGACCGGCCTGCGTGATGCGCTCGACGCCTACCTCACGCACCGCGGAGCGCTCGCCATCGCCTCGGCCACCACGTCTCGCCTCGAGGCGTTGGAGCTCGCGGTGAAAGAGAAGGGCGGCGATTTGCGCGTGCATCCGCTGCTCTCGGAGTGCCGCTTCGGTTTCTCGCAGGCGCTCGCGTCGTGGCCGCAGTGTCCTCCGGCGCTCGAGGGCAAGGAGCGCACGCTGCGACTCGGCATCGAACACGAGGTGCGCAACGACCGGCCTGCTGCTGCGCGCGCGTTGATGGTCGAGCTGCGTGACGTCGCTCCGGAGTTGGAGAAGTCGGTGCAGGACGCGGAGAAGCGTGAGGCCGATGCGCGCGTTCGTGCTGCTGCGTTGCGGAAGTTGGCGCGCGACCTCGACCCCAACGTCGGGAGACGCGCGCGCATCATCTTCATCGTGCTGATGGTGATGCTGATGGTGTCGTTCAATCTGCTGCGCTTCCTCGTGCCATCGCTCTACGCGACGCGGTGGGCGCTGCCGATTTCGTCGCTCGCGTTCTTCTTCGCGGCGTGTGTGCTGGTGGCGTTCTTCTGGCGCGTGGTGTTCAGCAGCAAGTTGAACCGGCAGCTCGCGGCGTTCGTCGGGGCGATGACGCTCGGCCAGGTCGCGCTGCGGAGCGTGGCTGCAGCCTACGAGTTGCCTCGGCTCACGACGCTGGGCCTGGACCTCGCCGTCATCTTCACGGCGTGGCTGATCGGCGGCGTCGTGCTGCATTGGACGTTCCTGTGTGCCGCTGGCGTGCTCGTGTGCGGGCAGATTGGTGCGGCGCTGCAGCCTCAGTTCGCGGACAAGTACTTCGGTGCTTCGACTGCCGGCGCGGTCATCGTCGTCGGGTTGTTGTCGCGTTACTGGCGCAGCTCGACTCCCGCGCTTCTCCCTCCGCCGCGTTGATCCCCTCTCCCGCCCCTGCGGGAGAGGGAGTCATCGAGCTACGGCAGGCCGACGACGCTCACCGGAATTGGAGCGCTCGTCTGATCATCCCCCGTGCCGAGGTGCGGACCCGCCTCGCCCCAGCACTTCACTGCGCCCGCCGTCGTCAGTGCGCAGACGTGATCACTCGCGCTGCCAGAAATCGCTGACACGCCGCTCGTCAGATTCGTCACCGCCCCAGGCGTCGTCTGCACCGTGCTGGGACCCGAGTTGTTGCCGAGCACCAGATAGAAGTTGCTGCCCCAGCACCGCGCGCTGCCCGACACCACCGCGCACGCGAAGCCGTAGCCGCACGTCACCTGCGTCGCTCCGCTCGTCACGCCGCTCACCACCACCGGAGTCGCCGTGTCGTTGTTGAAGCCCATCGTGCCGTTGCCGAGCTGACCGTCGTAGCCGCGGCCCCAGCAGCGCATCACGCCCGTCGTCGTCGCCAGGCACGTCGAGCTGTCACCGCCCGTGATGCTCACCGCCGTCAGGCCCGAGAGGCTGTTCACCGCGACCGGCGAGCGCTCGCCCGTGCCCATCATTCCGTTGCCGAGCTCTCCGTAGAGATTGCCGCCCCAGCAGCGCGCGCCACCCGCCGTCAGCGCCGCGCACGAGTGGTAGCGGCCCGCGCCAATCGCTCGCACGCCCGAGCCGAGACCGACCGGCGTGACGGGCGTCGCCGACTCCATCACCGCGGGCATGTTGTGGCCGAGCTGGCCGTAGTCGTTGCGGCCCCAGCAGCGAACCGCGCCGCCCGTGCTCAACGCGCAGGCGTGGAACTCGCCGACCGCGACCGCCGTCGCCGTGAAGTTGCTCCCGAGCGACACGGCCACCGGAGTCGCCGTCGGCGTCGAGGACATCGTTCCGTTGCCGAGCTGGCCGTAGTCGTTCGCGCCCCAGCAGCGCACGCCGCCGCTCACCACCGCGCACGTCGTGTCGGAGAAGGACGAGACCGCCGTCGCGCCGCCCGTGATGCCCGTCACGTCTTGCGGCGTCGAGAAGTTGCCCGAGGAGCTGCTGTCGATGACTCCGTTGCCGAGCTGGCCGTAGGACGCCGAGCCCCAGCACTTCACGCGGCCGGCTGTCGTCACGGCGCAGGCGTGCACGCGGCCGACTCCGACGGCGATCGCCGTGGTGCTGGTCGTGCCGCCGGCGCCGCCCGTCGTGCCGCCACCTGTTGCGGAGCCGCCGCCCGTCGCGCTGCCGCCGCCCGTCGTGCCGCCGCCCGTCGCGGAGCCGCCCCCCGTCATTCCGCCGCCAGTGCCGCCTCCCGTCGTGCCTCCACCCGTCGCGGAGCCGCCACCAGTCGCAGAGCCGCCACCCGTCGTGCCGCCGCCCGTTCCGCCTCCCGTCGCGCCACCTCCACTTCCTCCGCCAGTTCCGGTCGTCACTGCGCACGCTCCGAACTGACAGACCTGGCCCGTCGCGCACCGCACACACGAATCTCCGAGCGCGCCGCAAGAGCCCGGCGTCGTTCCGCCCTGACACGCTCCGCTCGAATCGCAGCAGCCGTCGCAGTTCGAGGCCGAACACGGCTCCATGCTCGTGAGATCACAGCCCGCCACGAACAACGACACGACCGCCAACAAGGAAATCCGCTTCAGGGAGAAGGCCATACAGTGAGGGGACCGTGGCTGCGGAATGTCGCGCAGAAAAGGATCACACCCTCACCCCAACCCTCTCCCGCAGGGGCGGGAGAGGGAGACATCGCGCAAGGACGGATGCGCTCCCTCACCCCACCCCTCTCCCCGAGGGAGAGGGGGATTCTGCGCATGAGCGCTGACGAGCTGCTCGAGGCGTCGTTCGCGCTGGTCGAGAAGCTTGGGCTTCCGCTTGCCGTCGCTGCGTGGGTGACGGTGTTCGCCGCGGCCGTGGCGCTCGGTTTCGTGGTGCGGACTTTTCCTCGCGCTGCCCTCGTCGTCGGGCTGATCAGCCTCGCCGCACACCTGCTCGACTACTTCGTCACGCTGCACATCACTCCGGACCTGAGCGCTGAAGCGAACCCGATTTGGCGCATTGTCATTGACCGCGGCGGACTGAACATCGCCAAGGCCTACGGGCTGACCGGCAAGATCCTGCTCTCCGTCATCAGCACGCAGCTCTACGCCTGGTACCTCTCGCATCGCGGCTCGCTGTTCCCGAAATCTGCGAACACCTTCGGCGAGTTCGTGAAGAACCTCGGCACCGGCGCACCGCGCTTGGGAAACATCCGCTCGTTCTTCGCCTTCGCGTTCGCGCTCTTCGGTCCGTACTTTTTCTACATCACCTTCATGAACGTCGTGGGCGAGTGGAATCCTTCGCTCTACGTGAAACTCCCGAGCCCGCCGGTCGCCATCATTCTGTATTTTTCCGCGGTGACCGCCTCGTACTTCGCGCTCATGTGGCGCGCGTTTCGTGCGCGGTAGTTTTGGTGTTTGCTTCGCGCCCGATGCGTCGCCTGCTGCTCCTGCTCCTCTTTGCTGCGTGCGCGACGACGCCCGATGCGCCTCCGAAGAAAGACGAGCCCACAGAGAACGAGCCAGGAAAAATTCCCGCTCCGGACAACGACGACGTCGCCAGCGCATGGGACAAGCAGCCCGAGAAAGCGCCCGTCACTCCGGTGCGGCCACCGCCTGAAGTGAAGGTCGATCGCTTCGCCGATTTCAAGGCCGCGCTCGCCGACGCGCAGGCCGCGCTCAAGAGCAAGAAGTACGACGACGCGCGCACTGCGATTCAGAAGGCGCTCTCCGAGTCCGCCAACCTCGATGGAGAAGCCCGCCACCAGGCCTTCACCGTCGCGCAGAAAATCGAAGTCGGCTCCGCCAACACCGAGAGCGCCGAGAGCAACGCGCGCGCGTGGTTGCTGGCGTGTGGACCCGAGCGACTCGACGCGTGCCGTACCGCAGCCCTCAACGCGCTCGCCGCCGCTGGAAAGATGAAGGGCGCAGACAAGAAGCTCGGCAAGCACGCCGCCGAGTTGAAGGAAGCCGAGGTGTGCGCGGTGAAGGCCGAGAACCAGCGCAAGCCCGCTCCGTGCGAAGCGACCACGCAGCGCCTCGCGAAGCAGAGCAAAGACGAGCTGCTGCTCCAGCGACTGCTCCTGGGCGAAGCGCTGCGCGAAGAAGACGAGCACAAGCAGGTGCGGCTGCTCGAGAAGGCTGAAGCCGCGTGTGACAAGCCGCAGTGCAGCGGGCTGCGTCGGCGCGCCATCGCGAAGTTGATTCACCACGCGCGCTCCACCAATGAGGTCGACACTGCGGTGAAGCTCGCGCTGCGCGAGGTGCAGATCATCGCCGAGGCGTTGCCTGATGGAGACCGCACCTGGTCACGCACGCCGACGCTCGATCAAACGTGCGTCTCGTTCGACACCAAGAACGGAGCGGGCTCGTGCCGCGCGCTGGAAAAGAAGATGCTCGGCCGGTGGACCTTCCACGACTACTCGCGCGAGACCGCCGGAGAGGGCCTCTCTGCTGATCAGGTCCGCATGGTGAATGATCACTTCTCGCCGCTGCTCCAGGAATGTCTGGCTGATCAGGCCAAACGCATGACGCCTCCCGACGCGCAGCGCTTCGAAGTGCGCTGGGTGGTGTTCAACGACGGCCGCGTCGGAGAAGCACACCTGCGAAAAGACCTCGACGAGTCGCCGCTCGCGAAGTGTCTGCGCGCCCAGTTCGTGACGTGGCGCTACCCGCGCTACGACGGAGAGTTCCAGAACGTCGAGCAGGCGTTCACCGTCACCGCGAACGAACGCCGCGTTCGGTACTGACCCTTCATCAAAGTCTGCGCTTCGAGGCCCGCTCCGGGGTCTCGCAGCCATGATTCGCGCGCTCCTCATCGCTCTCGTCGTTCTCACGTCCGCGGCCTGCACGAGCAGCGGCACCGAAGGTCCCGCCGGCCCTCAAGGTCCGCAGGGCGCGCAAGGTCCCGCCGGGCCTCAGGGAATTCAGGGCGAGCGTGGACCCGAAGGACCGATGGGCACGCAAGGCGTGCAGGGAACGCCCGGGCAACAAGGCACGCAAGGAGCGACCGGCATCCAGGGTCCTCCCGGTCCCGCAGGCATGGTGCTCGTCATCGATGGCGGCGTGGTGACCGGACCTCCGGGAGCGGCGGTGCTCACCTCTCCGCTTCCCGTCGGCGACAGCGTCTGCACCTACGGCGGAGTCATGGTCACGCAGCTCATCGACGCTGGCGTCACGCGCATCTGCAACGGCGCTCCCGGCGCGCAGGGTCCACAAGGTCCACAGGGGCAACCAGGCCAGCAAGGCGCTCAAGGTCCGCAAGGCATGACCGGCATGACGGGCGCGCAAGGACCGCAAGGCATGACTGGAATGACCGGCCCGCAGGGCGCGCAGGGCGCTCAAGGTCCACAAGGCCTGCCGGGGGCGCAGGGCCCACAAGGCCTCCCCGGCGCGCAAGGTCCGCAAGGAGCGACCGGCCCTCAAGGTCCCGCCGGCGCGGTGCTCTACGTCGACGGCGGCATCGTCGTGGTGCAGGGCAACCTCGGCACCGGCGCTCCGACCTTCGCGGGCATCACCAGCTTCACGACCAACGGCGCTCCGATGGGCCCGAGTGGTCAGGCCGGTCGTCTCTCGATGAACGCGTACTGCAACGCGGAATATCCGGGCTCGCACATCTGCAACGAGTTCGAGTGGGCCGAAGCCACGCCCTACGACCCCGTTCCGTCGAGCGGCGCGTGGATTGAGTACGCGACGAGCACCAACCACCGCAGCTTGTCCGCGGGCTGCAACAACTGGACGAACAACAGCGCGACGTCGGGCTACGGCCGCCTCATCGCCACCTCGACGGGAGGCATCCTCACGAGCCCGGCGAGCCACACCTGCGCGACCGTGTTGCCCGTCGCCTGCTGCCGCTCGCGCACCAGCGCCATCTTCCGCGGCATCACCAGCTACGTGACTGACGGCGCTCCGACGGGGCCTTCGACACAAGCGGGCCGTCTCTCGATGAACGCGCGCTGCCGAGCAGAGTTCCCGGGCTCGCACATCTGCAACGAGTTCGAGTGGGCCGAGGCGACGCCGTATCTGCCCGTGCCCGCGAGCGGCGCGTGGATCGAATACGCCACCAGCACGAACAACCGCAGCCTCTCGGCGGGCTGCAACAACTGGACGAACAACGGCGCGACCTCGGGCTACGGACGCCTCATCGCGAACAACACCGGAGGCATTCTGACGAGCCCCGCCTCGCACACCTGCGCGACGGTGCTTCCGCTCGCGTGCTGCGAGTGATTACTCGGCGGTCTTCTTCGGTGGTGGCGGCGCCGTGAACGTGTACTTCGCGCGGACCACGCTGAAGCCCTTCACCCGGTCGACGGGCGTGAAGTCGACGAAGCCGGCGACGCACCGCGCGAACTCATCGTCGTCGCCTCGCGCACCGAGCGGCATCGCGCCGACCACGATGCCGACCTCGTTGAGCGCGAGCTCGAGCTCGACGGTGAGCGGAAAGGCGGGCTCGTCGTCGATGATGCACGAGAGCGTCGTGCCCGGGTTGGAGCTCTTCTTGAGCACGGCTGGCGTCAACGGCCCGAAGAGGACCTTGAGGTCGGACACGGTCACCTCCGCGAGCGGCGGCGGGTCAGGCGCGTCGTAGAGGTCATCGAACGAGTCCTCACGCTTCGGTGCAGGTCCATCGAGCACCAGACCGAGCTTCCGGTCGTGCGCCATCGCCGCGTTGGCCGTCTTCAGCACCACGTCGACGGTGAGCTTCTCGTCGAGCGGCAACGTCACCGGCTGCGCGTAGTCGTCGACGTACTTGTCCTTCAGGGGTTCGAACGCCCACTTCTCGTCCGCGAGGCGCACGCCGTTCTCCTCGACCTGCAGCTCGTCACACGGACAGTCGCGCTCGCGGAAGAGCAGCTTCACCTCGACGCCCCGCGAGGACCGGAGCAACGCATCGAAGGGCGGCGGCAGGGCCGGGGCCGTCGCCGGTGCTTCCGGCATTCCGGTCAACAACGTCACGCGACTGACGCGCTCGTTGGCGAGCTGTTGGAGCGCGCTCCGCAGCGCGGGCGCCGAGACGTCGGGCCGCAGCTCGAGCGTCATGCGGTCTGAGGCAAAGGAGTAGTCACCCGCTGCCTCGTGCAGGTCGCGCGTCTGCTTGACCATCGTCGCCAGGTCTTCCCTGGGCATGGCCTCGAGCGGAATGCCGCTGACCTGGTCGGTGCGCGGGGCCTCGAACACGTACAGCGACGAGCGCGCGCCGCCGGTGCTCGAGACCGCCTCGACGAAATCCCTCGGAGGCTTCGCCCGCACCGAGACCGACAGCAGCAGCACACCAAGCAACAGCGAGACGGCGAAGGCCGCCCGCGCACCGGCCTTCGCGCCGAGCGCCGCGGCGAGCGCCAGGCACGCCACCACCAGCACCAGCGTCACCACCGAGACGTTTCGCTGCGCCGCCGTGAGCTGCGACACCACCTCGCCCAACAGCTGGACCGAGGGGACGGAGTTGGCCAACGCCTGCCACGTCGACGACGCGGTCTGGCTGGCCGTCGCGCCGAACCACGCCAGCACCGTGAGGCCGAACGCTGCCGCTGCCGCGACGAACAACCCGCGGGCGTGCAGCGGCTGGCGGCTCTGCGCGAAGCCGGCGAGCACCAGCGCGGCGCAGGCGGTGAGCGCGAGCCCGGCCGCCACGCACGCGCCGAGCGTGGAGCTCCACAGAGCCTCACTGAGCGAGCCGCAGAGAATGGTCGCGCGATCGGCCGGAGAAGCGTGGGCCACCGCGAGCAGCGAGGCGTCCATCGACCAGTTGGTGCCGACCGTTCCGAGCGCGGCGGGCATGGCGATGAACAACGGCAGCGGCAGCGCGAAGAGCGCGTTCTGCCGCGCGGAGACGATGACGAACACCGCCGCCACCACCGAGAGCACGAGGCCCGCGCCGAGCACCGCGTACATGGGCCAGCCGCCCATCTGGAACGCCAGCGTCACCGCGCTCTCGGAGCCATCGCTGAAGCCGTAGCCATCTTCTCGCTCGCGCAGGGCGCGGGCGAAGAACACGAAGAAGGTCGAGCCCAGCGGCGCCGCGGCGAGCAGCACCGCAGCCGCCATCAGCGGCAGACCCCACGGCGCTTTGGGAGCGGGAACGGCGTCGGTGGTTTCCGGTTTCACAGGGCCCTGCTGTAGTACAGCCTCACTCGTGCGCGTCACGCTCTTCGCCCTCGTGGTCAGTGCTTCGCTCGGCGGGTGTCGGCCGTGCCCTGACGAAGAGCCGCTCACCTCGACCGATGGTGGCGCCGTCTCGTGCGTGCAGAACACCGACTGTCCACGCCCCTCGAGTGTCCTGGTGTGCGGGAACGCCGAAGACATGACGCGTGACTGCATCGCCTGTACATCGAACCGGTGCGTGCGCTATCGCCCCGGAACGTGTCCGTGATTCGCGCTTCGCTCCTGGGCCTCTTCCTGATCAGCCTCGCCGGCTGCAAGAAAGATGATCCGCCCGGACGCCTCGAGAAGGCCCGCGCCGCGCTCTACGAGCAGAAGTACGACGTCGCGCTCGCCGAATACAAAGCGGTGCTCGACCTGCTGGCGCGCGACAACTCGACCGAGGCCAACCTGTACCGCGCGCGTGCGCTGCGTGGCGCCGCCGACCTCTACGCGTTCGAGTTGCGAGACCCGCGCCGCGCCGTCGAGGTGTACCGCGAGCTCATCACGCTGTGCCCCGAAGCGCCGGAGACGCTCGAAGGCCGGCTCCACCTCGCCGAAATCCTGTGGCACGACTTCCGCGACCTGCGCGGCGCCATCGCCGAATACACCGCCGCCCTCGCGCGCAATCCTCCGCAGTCGGCCGAGCTCTCGTTCACCGTGGCGCGCCTCTACTTCGAGCTGCAGGACTATTCGCAGTGCGAGCTCGAGGCCGGGAAGGTCGCGCAGAAGTACGAGACCAGCCAGTTCGTCGACGACGCGCTCTACTTGCGCGGTCAGGCGCTGGTCATGATGGAAGGCCGCAAGCCCGAAGCGCAGCGCGTGTGGAACGAGCAGCTCGAGCGCTTCCCCGACTCGCAGCTGCGGCCGCACGTGCTCGTCGAGCTGGGGCGCTTGAAGGCCGAGACCGAGCCGGAAAAGGCCATCGAGCTGTGGATTCTCGCGTTGAAGACGCACCCCACGCCGCTCGCCGTGCAGCAGCAGATTGCGCTCGTGCGTGGCCGCCTGCGCGCGACGACGCCGCGCGTCGTGGGAGACGCCACCGCTGCCTTCGATTGGGACAAGTACCCCGTCTACGAAGGTGGCGGCGGAGAAGGTGGTACGGGTCGCGTGCCCCGCGTGCCTCCGAAGACGTCGGCGGAAGCCGTCGGTGGCACCGCTGAAGAAGCGCAGCGCGAGGCGTCGATGCCGGCCGAACGCGGTGAGACGGCGACTCCCCCGGCCACTCCCGAGTAGTTACGGATCGAACTCGACGACGTACATCGTGAAGAGCGCCGTCGAGAATTGATCAGCCCGCGTCACGCGCACCTGGGTGCTCGAGATGAGCTCGAAGGTCGCGAGCACGTCGCCGATCTCGTCGTCCGCGCTGTTGTTGTACGAGGTCTCTCCGGTGCCCTGCCCGCCCGCCATGCCGCCGCTGGTGAAGACGAGCGAGCGCGTCAGGTCGACCGCCGAGGTGAGCGTGGTGGTGGTGCTCGCGGTGTTCATCGGCAACGTCACCACGCTGGGCAACACCCGCGCGCGCGAGCCGAAGTCGATGCGCTGCCAGACGATTTGGCCCGTCGCGTAGTTGTCGCAGTTGGCGTTGGTGCCGCCGCGCGTGAACGCCAGCGTCGTGGGCGAGTCGATTTCCCCGCGCGTGAAGAAGTGACACATCGACGCCGAGCCCGGGACGCTGCCGCCCACCAGGTTCGAGCCTGCGAGCACCACGCTGTTCGCGCCCGCACTGCTGAGGCCGATGACGGCGGCCGACACGTCGCCCGCGCTGAACCCGGGCGACACACCGCGCACCACCGTCACGCCGCTGCCCCACTCCGCGACTTGCAAGTCGAAGCCCTGGCAGAGCATTCCGCCGCCCGCTTCGAAGAGCACGCTGCCGCCGTCGACGATGCGCGAGCTGGTCATGTCGTCGCCGTCGTAGTTGTTGCCCGTGCCCGACACGCTCGAGAGCGAGAAGCTGCGCCCGGGGTCCACCGCGGGGGTGAGCGGCACCGGCACCGGAGGACAGAAGGTCGAGTTGAACCGCTGCACCGAGAGGTTGGTCGGCAGCTCGAGCGTCTGCCACTGAATGGTCGCTGGGGCACCGGCTTGCGTGCGTGAGCAGGTGATGGTGTCGACGCTTGCGACGCGGCACCGCACCTCGGCTGCCTGCGGCTCGTTCGCGTTGCCGACGATGGACTGGAAGACGAGCAAGGTGTGCGAGACGTTGGTCTGCTGCGGGTTGATGCTGCAGTTCACGCTCAACGCCAACGTGCCCATCGAGCACGTGCCACGGCGGACCGCTCCGTTGACGCGCATCGTGAGCTGCGCGGTGCCGAAGCTCGCGACCGCGTTGATGGTCACGTTCCCTCCGGTGATGGGCCGAATGTAGAAGCCCGAGCTCTGCATGGTGCGGGGAATGCCGACGCCGTTCACCGGGCTCGTCACGCACGCCGCGTCGGTGAAGAAGCGCGCGCCGCCCATCGGGAGCGCGCTCAAGGTCACGGTGGTGTCCATCGGCACGGCCACCGGTGCTCCAGCTGCCGTCGCGGTCACCGTCGCGGGCACACAGCTCCCCGCGTTCTGCGCAGCGACGTTGAAGGTGAGCGTGAGGCCATCGGGCGTGGGCGAGACCGTCTCGTTCTGCGTCGCTTGCGCGAGCGTCAACGCGCTCGCCGTCAACGTGACGTTGCCCGGGCCGAGCGAAGGCACGCGGAAATAGAACGTGAGCCGCGAGCTGCCCGCCGTGAGGCGCGGATTGCTCAGCGCCTGCGAGCATGAGGAGTCGACGAAGAAGGCCGTCCCCACCGGCATCGAGGTGATGCTCAGCGGCGTGTCGAGCGTGACCGCGCTCATCTGGTCGAGCGCGGTGCGTGACTCGATGATCACCGGCTGCGAGCACTGATTCACGGCGACGGTCTGCGGAGGTGTCGCGAACGCCAACTTCGTCGGAGGCAACGCGCCGCCACCGCCGCCCATCGTGCCTCCACCGATGCCGCCACCGGAGACGCTGCCACCACCCGTCACGCCTCCGCCGCCACCCGTCGCGCCTCCGCCGCCACCCGAAGCGCCGCCACCGGTCACACCGCCACCGCCCGAGACGCCTCCGCCCGAGCCGCCGCCGATGCCGCCACCGGAGCCACCTCCGCTGACTCCGCCACCCGAGCCGCCTCCAGCAACGCCACCGCCCGAGCCGCCCGAGCCACCTGCTGCAACGCCACCGCCGGAGCCACCGCCCGTTCCTGAAGCGACGCATTCCTGAGCGCCGTTGACGGCGGCGCACACGAAGCCGGGTCCGCACTCCGCGTCGGTGTTGCACGCGAAGCGCGCGTTGGGGTCGATGGCACCGCACGCACACGCAGTCGCGAAGACCGCGCACGCAGAGAAGAGAAGCGCTCGCAAGGGACGAGCACCTTACCGCGCAGACGCCATCCCTACAGCTTGAGGACCTTCTTGGTGGTCTGCCCGGGCTTCACCTCGACCTCGATGGCGAGGTCGATCTTTTCCTTCTCGTTGGTGAGCTGCAGGCGATGCCGCCCCGCCGGGAGCGCGAACTCGATGAGCGGCGTGTCTCCGAGCATCTTTCCGTTGAGCGACACGTGCGTCCACGGGTCGGTGTTGAGCGAGAGCTTGCCGTTGCGCGGCACCTCGGGGCGCTTCACCTCGACCGGCACCTTCGGCGTGTCGTTTGGCTGTGGATTGGTGGGCGCCTGCGCCACCTGCACCGCGGGGAGCGAGAGCACCATCATCAGCTGCTCACCCTCGGCCTTCACCGTCACCGTCTTCTTCACGCTGACGCGACCGGCGAGCGTGGCCTCGATGACGTGCTCGCCCGCCTTGCTCTCGGAGAGCGTGAGCGGAGAGACGCCCTTCTTCTTTCCATCGAGCGTGATGGTCGCTCCGACGGGGTCGGTCTCGACCACGATGGACGATGGCGTCACCACCGGCTCGTCGGACGGCGTGATTTCAGTCGCCACCATCTCGGGCGCGACGGGCTGCGAGAACGCCTTCCACGTCAGCACGCCGACGAAGCCGAGCAGCACCAGCATCGCCACCAGCGCGGCGATCAACTTCCCGTTCATCGACAGGAAGGACGTCTGGCCCGGCATGGTGCGATTGGTGGTGGGCTTGAGCGCCTCTCCGACCTTCGACGCGCTGGCGACACCACGCGCGGCGTTCTCAATGAGGTCCTTGCGCTCCGCGATGCGGGCCGCGAACAGCGTGTGCATCATCTCGCCCAGCTGCGCCGCCGTCGGTCCACCGCCGCGCGGTCGCAGCCATTCCTCGAGGGCGTGCTTGAAGCTCTGCGCGTCGGGGTAGCGCGCGTCGACGTCTTTCTCGAGCGCCTTGCCGACGATTTCCGACAGGTCCTGCGGCACCTTCGGGTTCTTGCTCACCGCGCTCTGCACGGGCGAGGGGCCGATCAGCGACTTGAGGATCTGCACAGAGTCTTCATTCGGGTACAGACGGCGGTGGGTGATCATCTCCCACAACACGATGCCCATCGCGAAGACGTCGGCGCGGCCATCGAGCTCCATGGTGCCTTCGGCCTGCTCGGGCGCCATGTATGCGAACTTCCCCTTGAGCTGCTGACCCTGTGTCTGCGTGGCGCGGTTGGTGGCGCGCGCGATGCCGAAGTCGACCAGCTTGATCTGCCCTTCCCACGTCAGAACGATGTTCTGCGGAGACACGTCGCGGTGCACCACGTTGAGCGGCCGCCCATCGACGCCGGTGCGGGTGTGCGCGTGCGCGAGACCTTCCAGCGCCGAGATGATCAGCTTCACCGCGGTCTCGGGCTCGAGCTGCTTGCCCGCCTTCGCCGCGTAGCGCGCGACCGTCGCGAGGTTCTCGCCCGCGAGGTATTCCATCGCGATGTAGTAGGCGCCCGCGTGCTCGCCGAGGTCGAACACCTGCACGATGTTCGGGTGCGTCAGCTGCACGATGATGCGCGCCTCATCGAGGAACATCTCGACGAACGACTCGTCGGCGCTCAGCGACTCGATGATGCGTTTGACGACCACGATGCGCTCGAAGCCGCGCAGACCGCTCTGCCGCGCGAGCCAGATCTCCGCCATGCCGCCGACGGCCAGCTTGGCGAGCAGCGAGTAGTGGCCCACGGTGACGCCAGGCGCCCACGTTCCACCTTCGCTCGAGACGTTGTCGGCCGGGAGTGCAGCCCCCCGCGGGGTCACCATTGCGCGCGACTATACCCACACGAGCGGAGCTAGACTCACGCGCCCAATGCGCCCGGTTCTCCGCTCTACAATTTCCGTGACGGTGCTGTTCGCATCACTGGCATTCGCCGCCGAAGTCGATGCGAAGGCCGCTGCGCTGCTCGACAAGGCCGAAGCAGCGATGCGAGACCTCGAGTACGGAGAGGCGCTCAAGTCCATCGAGGCCGCGCGCAAGGAGAGCAACAACTCGCGCGCCACGATGCTGCGCGTGTACGAGTTACAGGGCGTGACGCTCGCCACGCTCGGGCAAGACGCGAAGGCGCTCAAGGCGTTTCAGTCGCTCCTGACGCTGAGTCCAGATTTCCGGTTGAACGGCAAGCACCCACCGAAGGTGACGACCGTCTTCTTCGAAGCGCGCGGGTGGATCGACAACAAGAAGGGCCTCTCGGCGCGCGGTGGTGGCTCGGTGATGACGCCCGGCTCGGTCAAGGAAGTGAAGGTCGAGGTCACGAATGATCCGCTGAAGCTCGCGAAGGAAGTGCGCTTCCACTTCACGCTCGACGGCAAGCCGAAGGACGTGGACGTGGCGATTCCCCAGGGAGGCACGACCGTGACGGCTCCGGTGAACGCGCCGAAGGTGAGCTGGTGGGCGGAGCTGCTCGGAGAGAAAGACGCAGTGCTCTTATCCATCGGCAGCGCGGAGAAGCCGTGGAACGAGGCCGCTCCTGATGCGCCGGCGCCGGTTGCCGTGAAGCCGGCTGATCCGCCGAAGACTGATCTCAAGCCAGCCCCGAAGCCGGATCCCGTTCGCCCAGCAGGCTCGCCTGCTGATTCAGTCGTGGTGGCGAAGAATGATCCGCCGCCGCCTCCACCTCCGGCGGACAAGAAGGACGACCCGGTGATCAGATCAGCCGACGAGTCGGCTGGAGGAATCGACGCGTGGGGCGAGATGCCGAGCACCACCAGGTCCGAGCCGCCTCCGCCTACGCGCATCGCGGGCATCGCCGTCGCCGGAGCAGGGGTCGTCACCGCGGGCGTCGGCGTGGTCTTCGGCGTGATGGCGAGCGGGACGGCCGCGAAGATTACGGGCGCCGAGAAAGACGCCTCGGGGCGCATCATCGGGCTGACGCGCACCGACGCGCTCGCGCTCGATGCGCAGCAGCGCACGCAGGCGACCCTCGCCAACATCTTGATCATCTCCGGTGCAGCGCTGGCCGCGGGCGGAGCGACGTTGATCATCCTCTCCACGCGCGACACGAAGGTGGCGCTGGTTCCGCAGGCCGGTGGCGCCGCGGTGGTCGGATCATTCTGAGATGATCGCGTCGTTGCTGTTTCGATACCCATCGGCGTCGCCCCAGGGGGCTTTGCTGATGTCCGAGTACGAGATGGGCCAGTGGGCCGGCATCGTCGCCGGTGGCCTCGTCTTCCTCGCCATCGTGTACGCATTCATCCGCTTCGCGCGCGGCATGAGCGCGACGTGGCCCGACACGGCCAAAGAGCTCAACCTCACGCTCAACGTCGACGAGAAGGGCTCGGCGTGGACGAACTCGTGGTCGCGCACCACGCTCAAGGGCACGCACCTGGGCGTCGAGGTGTTCGCCGAAGCGACGCGTGAGGTGGTCGGCCGCCGTCGCACCACGAGCTGCGCGGTGACGGCCTCGGTGGCGGGCCAGCAGAAAATCTTCCGCATGGACGTCACGAAGAACAAGCCGCAGTCGGGGCTGCCGCTCGTGCCGACGGGCTCGCCGAAGTTCGACAACTTCCGCTTCGTCACTGGAGCGCCGGCCGAGTCGGTGAAACTCGCGCTCACGCAGAAGGTCCGCGACGGGCTGTTGCAGTGCGACCACTGGACGGTGCGCGTGGTGGGCACTGGGGCACAAGTCATCGTCTCGACCGGCGAGCTCCCGACCAACAAGCAGGAGCTGCAGGCGTTGATCAACGTCGCTGTGTTGGTCGCGGCAGGCCAGTAGAGTGCGCGCCCATGCGCACCATCACCCTGGGTCTTCTGCTGGTGTCGAGCACGGGCTGCGGCGGCTTCAAGGCGCTCGAGCGCGGCGATTGGAAGTTGGTGTGGGTCGACTCCGCGAAGCGTGACGCCGAAGCGCCACGAGAAGTCATCACCCGCGACAAGTACGAAGAGGAAGTCACCGCCGGGACGCGCCGCGCCTGGGAACCGCCTCCGGGTTTCCAGTTCCCGCTGCTCCACGAGACCGACACCATCGGCATGCTCGTCGGCGAGGTGCAGGGCTACCGCATCGACGAAGCGACCAGCGCCGAGCTCTTCATGGACACCGGCGGCGGCGGCGGGCTCGACACCTTCTGGGGCAACACTGAGAAGAAGGACACCTGGAAGGGCGACATCGACGTGACCGTGCGTGAGTCGATGCTGTTCATCAAGGCGACGAAGGAAGGCAAAGCCGTGCTGCGCGTGACGCGCGGGCCTCAGCAGAAAGACGTGCCCGTCACGGTGAAGCCGGAGCCGAAGAAGAAGTGAGGCGCTGCATCTCCTTGTCGTGCAGCTTGCTGAGGAGCACGAGTCCAACGCTGGCGCCGATGCCTGCGTAGAGCATGTCGCTCTGCGCGTCCCACACGTAGCCCTGCGTGCCGAGGAACGCGTCGCCGCCCGCGGGGTCGAGGGCGAGCGCCGCTCCCCACTCGAAGAGCTCGTAGAGCGCGGCGAAGCCGAAGATGACGTTGATGAGGATGAAGATGAGCCAGCCGCCGCGCTCGAGCTTCGTCTTGCGCAGCAACACCTCGCGCAGCGTGAAGACCGGGAAGAAGCCGAACGCGAAGTGACCAATCTTGTCGTAGTTGTTTCGCGTGAAGCCGAACGCGGTCTTCGCCCACTCGCCGAGCGGCGCCTTCGCGTAGGTGTAGTAGCCGCCGTACACGAGGATGAGGATGTGGATGAAGACGGTGACGTAGATGAAGCGCGTCATCGGGAAGCGTTTGTACGTCGCGGCGAGCGCGATGATGCCCACCAGCCCCGGGCCCACCTCGAGGAGCCAGTTCAGCTTTCCCTCGGGCGTGGTGAGAAAGGTGAACGCAAAGATGACGAGCATCACGCCGGCCAGCGTGAGCGGGAGCCGCGCTTCGTTCTTCGTCACAAGCAGTATCCGTTGGGGAGGCAGGCGCGCGAGCCGCACACCGCTTGCGGCGCGTTGTTGCAGTTGGGGATGCAGTGCGCGGAGTTGGGCTCGGTGCCTCCGTCGCTGAGACGGGTGCTGGCGCAGACGTAGCCCACGCGGCAGTTGCTCTGACCCGAGCCGGCGCCCTGACACGGAGCGAAGCAGCTGAAGCCGTCGCAGTAGTCGGTCGGGGCCGGACACTCGTTCATCTGAATGAAGTCGAAGCAGGTCGGGTTGCAGTAGCCGCCGGTCCACCCCGAGAGGCCGCCGTCGGACAGTCGCGGAGAGATGCAGTCGCCGGGGAAGAACGGGTCATTGTCTCCGGCGCACTGCGAGAAGCTGGTGCACGCCGCGCCGCTCGGGAGTCCTGCGTCGGGCGTGCGGCAGACTTGCGCCGAGCACATCGCGGGCGTGTTGCACGTCATGCACGCCTGGCCGCCGGTGCCGCACTGCGTGTTGCTGGTGCCAGACAGACACTGCGTTCCGCTGCAGCAGCCGTTCGGACACGTCTGCGCGTTGCACCCCGGGGCGATGCACTGCTGGCCCATGCACTGGTTGCCACCGCAGTTCATGCACGCGTTGCCGCCGAAGCCGCACGCGGTGTTGTTGGTGCCCGGCATGCACGTCGAGCCGTTGCAGCAGCCGCTCGGGCAGTTCTGCGCGTTGCACGACGCGGGGATGACGCACTGCTGATTCACGCAGACGTTGCCGCCGCAGTTGTTACACGTCGCGCCGCCCGCTCCGCACGCCGTGTTCGTCGTGCCCGCCTCGCAGACGGTGCTGCTGCTGCAGCAGCCGTTGCAATTCGACGGGGTGCAGGTCGGAGGAGGCGTGCGGCACTGGCCGCCGGAGCAGGTGAGTCCGCCGCCGCATTGGACGCAGGCGTTGCCGTTCGCTCCGCAGAAGCTGGATGAGTTCCCGGCTTCGCAGACGTTTCCGTTGCAGCAACCGCCGCAGTTGCCCGGGTTGCACGCGCTGCTTCCGCCGCCGGTGCCACCGCCGTTTGCTCCGCCCGTGCCACCGCCGTTCGCGCCGCCCGTGCCACCGCCGTTCGCGCCGCCGGTGCCTCCGCCTTGCGCGCCACCGCCCTGTCCGCCGCCTTGCGCGCCGCCAGTGCCTCCGCCGTTCACGGACTGCTGGGTACAGATGCCGAAGTTGCAGAGCTCACCGGCGAGACAGACGCGACACTGGCCACCGAGCGAGCCGCACGCGCTCGACGCAGTGCCGGGAACGCAGGTGCCTGTCGCGTCGCAGCATCCGCTCGAACACGTCGAGGCGCTGCACTTCACCGTCGGAGAGGGACAGCCCGAGAGCAACACCGTCAGGCCGAGCAACAGGAGCGCGAGACGCATCCCGACACCGTAGCTGAAGAAGCAGCGCGACGATCCCCTCTCCCGCCCCTGCAGAGGGTCAGGGTGAGGGAGAGCTCCGCAGTCACTCCTCGACCGGTCGCAGCTGCACACGCAGCGCGTCGAGATCGAGCGCAGGCCCCTCCGCACCAATCACGATGGGCACGCGAGCCAGCCGCACACCCTCCGGAGTGCACGTCACGCCAATCACCTCACCGCGCGAGTTCGGTGTCCGCCAATCACCGAGCGACAAGGCGAGCACGCGCGCATCCCACTCGGGCTCGCGAAACGCACCGAAGCCGCGCCCGAGCACGACGTGGGCCTTCGAGAGCACCGCGAGCGCCTTCGCTTCATCACCACGCACGACGGCCACGACGCAGGTGTTCGGCTCGGGAGGAGCGTTGATCAGCTCCGCATCACGAATGATCAGCTCGAGCCCGTTCGCCTTCACGCGCACCTCACGCTCACCTGGAGCGAAGTCGAAGAAAGTCAGCTCGGGCCCCATGAAGAAGCGATCCTCCTGTCCGCGGAGCTTCGCGAGAATCGGAGCACTGGGCGCTCCGAGGTCCTTGTTCGGCTGCCAGGTCCAGCCGGCGTGATGTGTCAGCCCGCTCCCTTCGCCGGTGAGGACGACGGAGATGGACGGCTTGCGAGCCACCGGCCCCTTCGTGAACGTGAAGTACTGATGGCTCGTCGAGTCGCTCACGAACGGACTGCGCCGCCGCTGCGAGTTGGTGTGGAGCCACCGCGTGCTGGTCTCCGCTCCGCGCAGCTGTGCGAAGCGCATCGCGAGGAAGAGCGACTCGGGCGAATCGACCTCGCGCAAGAAGAGCGAATCGAGATCGAAGCCGCTGACGGTCGAGAACGCGGACGCGTCGTGGAACGTGGCCCACGGCTCGGGTTGGTAGTGCGAGAAGTCGACGCTCGCGACGACGAGCGCATCGGGCGGCAGCGTGGCGGCGAGCTTCTGCGCGAGCGCCTCGAGCTGCGCGCGCGGAGTGGCCCACTGCACCGTGATGGCCGTGAACGGAACGCCGGGCAGCGTGCGCGTGATGAAGGTCGAGTGCGTGTGGATCGAGTGCTCGGCGTTGAAGAGCGCGTCGCTGATGGGAACGCCGAGCTCGGGGAGCGGCTTCGCCTCGAGGAGGCCGTACTCGGTCTTCCAGCGCACGTTGCCGGCGGTCGAGAGCGGACCATCTCCGCGGTAGTAGTGGTCGGGCCCGATGAGCACGACGACGCTCGGCTTGAAGCGCGCGAGCTCGTTCCAGAAGCCGGCGAGCTCGTGGGCGTCGACGAGGTGATGCGGCGCGACGGCGGCGACGGGACGCTCGGGGAAATGGAACGTGTCGGCGCGGCGGAAGATGCCGTCCCACATCACGCGATCGTTTGGGTACAGCGTGGGCACGGTCGTCGCGCAGCCGCTGAGCATCACGCTCGAGGCGAGCAAGCCGAGAACGACGCGCGGACTCCCTCTCCCGCCCCTGCGGGAGAGGGTTGGGGTGAGGGAAAGTTCATCCGCCGCGCTCGAACCGAGATGCACGCGCGGGCTCCCTCTCCCGCCCCTGCGGGAGAGGGTTGGGGTGAGGGGAAGTCCGTCATCCGCGCTCGAACCGAGATGCACGCGCGAGATCTTCGCGTAGATCGCCGCCACGAGCGCAGTTTGCTTTGGGGTGGGCCAGCGTCGAAGCCGCGAAAGTGCGTCGAGTCGAGCACCGCGAGCGCGCTCACCCGCACCCACTTCGTCCCAATGCAGTTAGATCGCGACGCATGAAGCTCGAGAACATCGCCTTCTGCACGACGGACTGGTCCAAGCACCCGCGCACCGAACATCCCGGAGAGCGCGGCGTCGCGACCTGGCGCACGCTCGAGACCGGCAACGTCCGCGTGCGCATGGTCGACTACTCGCCCGGCTACCTCGCAGACCACTGGTGCGATCGCGGCCACGTGGTGCTCGTGCTCGAAGGAGAACTGATCAGCGAACTCCGCGACGGACGCCGCGTGACGCTCACCGCAGGCCAGAGCTACCAGGTCGCCGACCACGCGATGGGGCATCGCTCCGAGAGTCCGCGCGGAGCCAAGCTCTTCATCGTCGACTGAGGGAGAGACAGCTCACCCGAGAGCGATGCCCTTCGCCTGCAGCTTGGCGAGGAACGCATCCTTCACCTGAGCCAGAATCGCATCGCGCTGATCAGCCGGAACATCACCGAGCTGCTCCTTCGCGAGCTCCGCGAGAATTTCATCGAGTGTCGCGCGCCAATTCGGAGTCGCCATCGAAGCCGCCGGCGCGCCACCGACCGGCGCCGCACCACCCGACCCGCCACCTTCCGGCTGCCACGCGAGCGCCTGGTAGCTGGGATCGTTGCTGTCGGCTCCGCGCAGGAAGTCGACGACCTCACCCTGCGGATTTTCGCGCGTGCAAATCAGCGCCTTGTCGCCCTTCACCCAACCCACCGCGAAGCCCGCTTCCTCGAGCCCGCCCTGAATGTGCTGCTTGAACCACAGCTCGGCCTCGGCCTTCGAGCGCGGCATCTCGCCCGACGCCTGCGCCAACTTCGCGAACGTGTACTTCGCCGACTTCGGCTGACCATCGGCCTGAAGCTTCAGCGGCTCAGACAACTTGGTCGCATCGAAGCCCGTGAAGACCGGCGGCGGACCTTTCGGAGCGCTCACCAACCGCGACGCACTCGACGACGCCGCCTCGAAGCTGCTGCCCGAGCGCGGCTGCGGGTCCGAACGCAGCGAGGAGGAAGAAGAAAACCGCGACTGCTGAGGAACGAACGCGCGCTGCAGCGACGAGATCTTCATGGTGAAAAGTAGGTTGCAGAGCACACGCGGAGCGATCCACGCACCTCGCGTGGCCGCAGTTCTCGCGGGTTGTGTCGTGACGAACCGCGTCAGCGGTACAACAATCCACCCCACTCGACGGCGGTGAAGCCCTCGCGCTTTGACGCTGGGACGAGCTTCTGCGGCGCCAACTTCACCGGCGCATCGAGCGCGCGGAAATCGATGAGCACGCGAATGACGGTGTCGGCCTTCGGCGAAAGTTCAAGCGGAGCAGCGCGATCGATCTCCTCGCGCGGCACGAAGCGCACCGCGGCGAACGGCTTCACCGACATCTTCGGCCACCAGAACTCGAGGAAGTCGCGCGTCTCGGTTTCGTTCAAGCCCTGCGACGCGAGCGAGCGCACCAACCACCCCCGCAACTTCTCGCGTGAGACGACGGTGCCTTCGGTGAGCGGCAGTGGCTTGTCGGTGAGCCCGCTCTCCCAGAAGAGATATGGGTGCTGCTGGCCGTCAGTGGTGAACAACTTCCCGCTCGGCTGCGCGCGCACGGTCCAGCCTTCGGAGCCGTACAGCGGATCCGACTTCGTCACGCCGCCGTGGGGGAACACGCGCACGCTGACCTGCTGCTCGTTGGGCGGGTACAGATAGATGACGGGCTTCGCCATCTCGCCCGAGTACTCGTGGAACGAGACGCGAATTTCGGCGAGCGCGACGGCTCCGTCCTTGAACGTGGCGATGACGCGGAAGCGATTGCTGCCCAGCGACATGTTCTGCCGGCTCTTGGCGACGATGTACTTCCACGTGCGGTCGCCCGACGTGAAGTCCTTCAGCTTGTGGCGCGCCTGAATTTCGCCAGCCGCGTCGAGCGAGACGACCTCGATGCGATCGCAGTTCTCGGCGACGTCACCTTTGAACTCGGTGAGTTCGTCGTAGATGGACGCCTCTTCCTTCGGATACTTGATGGTGACGGTCTGGCCCGGACCCGCGGTCGTTCCCGGGAGCCCCTTGGGATCGATCTTGATGCGCTCGAAGACCTGGCGCGGCTGACCGTCGGCTTCGCACACCACCCTGGTGCGCGCTTCGTCGATGGTGAGCGTCCACACCGTGGGGCTCTTGTCGAACTTCACCTTGATGATGCGCTTGGCGTCGTCGTGGTCGACGATCTTCAGCGGCCGCAGCGAGCTGCGCTTCAAGCTCGCGTACGAGACGTTGGGGCCACCGGCGATGAAGAGCGTCTCCTTCGATGCGGGGTCGCGGTACGTCTCGTCTTCCGCGACGGCGAAGGTGGCGAACAGCAACGACGCGCACAGCAGCAGGCGTGAGCTCGCGTTCATGGCCGCGCACCATACTCCGTCACTCAGCTCCGCGCGCTCGCCCACCATCGCAACCAACCCGGCATCGCGTTGGCGACTTCGCGTTTCTCCTCGAGCGTCGCGCGGTCGTCGAGAAAGCCGAGCACCGCGTCACCCGAGGCGTTCGAGAACAACGCGCGCATCAGCTTCGGCAGCTCGTTCGGAGCGTGCGCCAGACGATCGAGAAAATACGAATCCGCCGTGCGCGAGAGAAACGGCCCGCGCGCTCGGCGGTGTGGGTGCTGCCACTTCGCGAGGCTGTTCGCCTGTGCTTCGGCGTCACGCCACATGCGCATCAACGCGTAGCCCGTGCAGGCGCGCGCGAGGCCTCCCGCGACGCCGATGCGTCGAACGCGCCCGTCCTCGTGCGGAACTTCGGAGAACAGCGGAGTCGCGCCGGACTCGCGTTCGAGCACCTGCCACGACTTCACGCCCAGCTCCTCGCGGAGCCACTGGTCGATCGCGCCTTCGTGTTCGCAGGGCCGATGACTGACGTGCTCCACGAAGAGCCGCGTCGCAGAGAACGGCAGCGCATAGATGAAGCGGAAGTCGTCCGCCGCGGGCGTGCGGAAGTCGAGGATGTTGGCGACCTCGGTCTGCAACACCGGAGCGTCCAACTCGAGCTCGAGCCCCGCGAAGTGTTGCCACCGCACCGGTCGAGCCGCGCCGAGCTGCCCGCTGAGAAAAGCCCAGTCGGCGGTGAGCACGTCGTCGCGGCCGTCGAGCTTCACGCGGGCGCGCGGGCCCTCGGTCGTCGCGTCGCTGATGGTCGCGTCGATCCACTTCACGTCGGGCACCTG
>JAEUJS010000634.1 GCA_016792935.1 Archangium sp.
TGCCGTAATAGACGTACGAGAACAGCTCCCACGCGACGCACGGCAGCGCGCCGATCATCGCCAGCGCGACCTTCTTCGCCGAGAACGAGATCCCCATCAGCCACAGCGGCGCGGCGATCAACACCGCGTCGGCGCGCGTGAGAAACACCAGCGAGAGCAGCAGCGACGACACGAAGAAGCGCTCGCGAAACATCACCATCGCGACGATCAACGCCGACAAGAGCGGCGTCTCGAGCCCGCTGACCTGGAAGTCGATGAACGCGCGGCTCGAGATCAGCGCGAAGACCAGCAGCGCTGCCTTCCACGTCTTGTCCTTGCAGAGCCACAGCAGCGCAGCGACGGTGCCCAGCGTCAGCACCACCGACAACACGATCGAGGTGAAGAACGCTTCGCGCGTGACGCCGTAGAAGATCAGCATCAGCAGCAGCCACAGCGGGTGCGTGTACGCCTGCACGCGCTCGCCGGGATTCCACGTCAGCCCATCGCCCGCCCAGAACCGCTTCACCGTGCGGAAGGTGATGAACGCGTCGTCACACACCCACGCGCAGAGGATCAGCACTCCGAGCAAGAGCACCAGCAACGAGGCGACGGCCAGGCGGTGCTGCTTCACGTCGAACAGTAGAAACGACTGACGCCCCGATTCCAAAAGGAACCGGAGCGCCAGAGAACATCAAGCTGCGGAAGCGAACTCAGTAACCCGAGTTTTCCTGACCGAAGTTCTGCAGGGTCTTCTTCTCGAGGCCACCCTGCTTCGACTTCGTGGTGCGCTTGGCAACCGCCGTGTCACCCGCGAGGGCGTCAGCCGACATACCGAAGAGCGCCTTGATGTTGTCGCCGAACAGCGTGATCACGCCGATGGCCGCGATCGCGATCAGCGCGACGATGATGATGTATTCCGTCATGCCCTGACCGCGGGCCTTCTTCAGCATCGTCTTCTTGTTGATCTTCGCCATGGTGTGCTCCTTCGGGGGAACTGCGTTGAGGGGTACTTCAGAGGTGTCACCGCGGGATGCGGTGCGCTTGATGTGAGAAGTATCGATTGGTCTCGAAAACCTCTCCATACGTCATCGGGAGGATGCGGCATTCTCTTGTGATTTCGATGACTTATGGCTGATTTTCACCCAAAAGCGCTTCGAGGCGGGGGTGATCGGGGTTTTTCTCGAACGATTTCCGGGCCCGATTTTCTGCGTCAGCGACATCGAGCTCCACAGCATGCCACGGAGAACCTTCCCGGGAAGAGAGTCGTCGCACGAGCTCGAGCCAGCTCGCCCAGAGATCGGGTGAATCGAGACCGGCTGCGACGAGCGGAGAGAGCACTTCACGCGCGCGAACCACGTCTCCTTCGCGAATGAGCGCCATTCCATATGCGAGCTGCGCGTCGTTCGACGACGGCGCCGCGTCTCTCCACGCCGCGGCGGCCGTTCGCACGAGCGGATCATCGGGTGGATGCACCCACGACAGGCTCGCGTAGAGATCGGCGGCTTCCTTCTCGTCGAGCTTCCGGCCGTTGAGGAACTTCACCAGCTCGAGCTCAGGCCGCTCCGCCGCGATGCGACGAGAGTCGGGCACCTTCACCGGCGACGCAGAGAAGTAGGCAATCGGTGAGCCGTACTCGAGCACGTTGTGATCGTCGGTGTTCACCGGCCCTTCGCCACCGAAGCGCTTCTGCGTCGCATCGGCGTGCACCTGTCGCCCGAGCAACGTCGTCGGCAAGGTGATGCGAATGCGCTTGAGATCAGCGGCGACGCGTTCCTGCTGCATGGTCTGGGTGATCTTCACGAAATCGAACGACTGCTCTTCGCGCGAGGCGATCATCACCAGGTCATCGGGCCCGACCCACGTCGTGCCGTGCTCGAACGATCCACGCAGCGTGCGCACCACCAGCTTCACGAGGTGCACCGCCGACTCGTAGGTGTGAATCCACTGCACCAGCCGCCCACCGGGAGCGAGCTTGCCCTTCGCCATCTCGAAGAAGTCGCGCGAGAAGAGCCCGGACACGCCCGACACCCACGGGTTGCTCGGCACGCTGACGATCAGATCGTACGGCTCGGTGGACAGCGTGAGGAACGTGCGCGCGTCTTCGATGTAGACGTGACAGCGCGGATCTCTGAACGCGTCGCGGTGATCGAGCTTGAAGAGTTCAGCCGCGTCGACGACCGCAGGAGAGATCTCCACCACGTCGAGCCGCTCGATGTCGTGCGCGAGCAACGAGCCGGCGGTGATGCCCGCGCCCACGCCGACCAGCAGCACGCGCTTCACTTTTCCGGGGTGCGTCAGGATGCCGAGGTGCGCCGCGAGGATCTGCGTGTCGATGTCGCCGCCGTTGCTGCCATCGACCTTGCCGTTGATGCGCAGGTAGCGGCGATCACCGCTCTGCTCTCCCACCAGCACCGAGGCGAACACGTCGTCGCGGTAGAACTTCACGTCCGATCGCGCCTTCACCTCCTCGAGAAACTCCGAATAGCTCTCGAACCCGCGGTTCCATTCGCGGTAGCGGCCCGAGGAAGCGAGCGTCGAGGCCCAGCCGTGCGTGGCGAGCACCGAGATCAGCAACGCGATCGCCGACGGCACCAACCAGCGCAGCGCGCGCGGGCGTTCGATCTCCACGCCCGGGGTCAGCAGCGCCCAGCCGGCGGCGATCAAGTTGGCGATCAGCGCGAGGATCAGCGTGCCCTCGAGGCCGATCAGCGGAAGGAAGACGAGGCCACCGAGCAGCGCTCCAGTCACGGTGCCGATGGTGTTCCACAAGTACGTCGTGCCCAGCCGCGTGCCGACGTCGCTCACCGCGCGCAACGCGACGCGCGCCGCCGCGGGGAAGCTCGCGCCGAGCAGGAACGTGGGAGGCAACAACAACGCACCGCACATCACGAAGCTCAAGCCCTGGTACACGGTCCAGCTCTGCGGGCCGTGTTGGAGCTTCGCGTTGACCTGAATGAACGCGTACGGGAGCCGCGCGTAGGCGGTCATCGAGATCAGCACCGCGAACACCAGCGCGAGCTGCAGCTTTCCGAACATCTGCAGCGCGTTGGTGTCGGGCCGCGTCGAGAGCCAGAAGCTCCCCAGAGCGATGCCGAGGATGAACGCGGTGAGGATCAACGTGAACGCGTAGCTCGTGCCGCCGAGCACGATCGACAACACGCGAATCCACACCGTCTCGTAGGTCATCGACGTGAAGCCCGCGAGCGCGGTGCCGATCAACGCCGCGCGCACGGCTCCGACGCCGAACGCACCGGGCTCGGCCTCAGTCGAGGTGCTGCTCTCGCTCGTCACGACGCGCTTCCACCCCGAGACGACGGCCACCGCGCCGAGCGCCATGTTCACCACCGCGGCCATCCGCTCCGAGGCGAGGAGGCCAACGGCGGGCACGAGCGTCATGCCGGCGAAGAGACAGCCGACCGACGCGCCGAGCGAGTTCACCGCGTACAGCAACGACAGCTCTCTGCGCGCGGTGCCCAACTTCTCCGTCAGGTGACGCATCAGCACGGGCAACGTGCCACCCATGAGCAACGTGGGAATGATCAGCGCCGACGCAGCGAGCGCGAGACGAGCCGACAACCGCGGCACGCCTTCGAGGCCCGGAGCGACCTTCAAATACACGCTCGCCATCACCTCGAGCACCGAGGGCATCACCAGCGCGTACGCGCCGATTCCCAACTCGAGAAAGCCGTACAGCGCGAGTGGGCGCCGCGCGCGATCCGCACGCCGACCGAGCAGAAACGCGCCGAGCGCGAGCCCGCCCATGAACGTGGAGAGCACGATGGCGTGCGCCTGCCCCGTGTTGCCGAGCAGATTCGCGAGCCGCTTCGACCACGTCAGCTCGTAGACGAGCCCCGTTGCTCCGGACAGGAGCAGCATGGCGATGACGAGTGGTCTTCCCCTCCCGGACGACTCACTCATGCCCGCCTGGAACGCGAACGTCGCCGCAGCGCGAGCAGCGCGCCGAGCCACAACACGAGACCGCCATCGATCGTCGCGCAGGTCTGCCTGGTCACCCGTTCCTTCGCGACCTCGATCGACCACGGCGCGACCGAGAACAGCTGATCACGCTGCAGCCCAACGCCCGCCGAGAACGCGTAGACGCCGAGCTCGGCCTCTTCCGCGATGGTGCCCGTCACCGTGCCGTCGTCGTTGAACGTCAGGCCCGCCGGCAAACGACCGGTCTGCCAGAACCACTTCGTTCCCGCAGGAAGCGGCTGCGCGCTGAACGTCACCGTGACCGCGTCTCCGTGCAGCACGAGCGACTGGCCGCTGACGGTGCTGATCACCTCTCCAGCGCCGATGGTGACGAAGTACGAGTACGCGTCGGTGCGACCCTGGCCATCCACCGCTTCGATCGTGAACTGGTAGAAGCCCGGCCGCGTCGGCGTGCCGCTCAGCACCACCGTGTCGCTCGTCGACGGCTCGAGCGCGAGCCCCAAAGGCAACTCACCGACGATCAACGCCCACTTCACCGGCAGCGAGACCGGCGCACCACCGGGGTTGGAGACGAAGATCTGCTCGAGGTACTCCGCGCCGATCAACCCATCACGCAGCGTCCGCGTCTGAATCGTAAACGGAGCGCCATCGACCACGGTCATGGTGAACGCGCGCTCGTCGACGTTCCCAATCAGATCGACCACGCGCACCGTGAAGTTGCGCATCGTACCCAGCGCATCACTCGGCGTGCCGGTGATGAGGCCGTTCGCCGCGAGCGTCAGGCCCGTGGGGAGCACGCCCGCGATGACACCGAACGAATAGCCACCCGCTCCACCCGCCGCGCCGAGCGCCGCGCGATACGCAGCGCCGCGCGTGGGCGCAGGCAGCGCCTGGGCGTTCAACGCCAGTGAGGAAGTCACCGGAGCGACGCGCAGCGGAATCGCGCCCACCACCGAACGCATGCCCGCGCGCACTTCGACCGCCGGCGTCCACGCTCCACGCTGCGTCGGCGTGCCGCTGATCACCCCCGCGGTGGACAACATCAGGCCGGGCGGCAGTGAGCGCGGATCTGCGAGGACCCACGTGAAGGGGCCCGGCGCTCCCGCGGCCTCGAGCTGCGCGAAGTACGGCAAGCCCACCGTCGCGTCCGGGAGGATGGGCGTCGCGACGTGCAACGCCTGGCTCACGACATCCGTGCGGGTTCCGGCGAGGCCGTTGTTGCCCTCGTCCGATTCCGCGAGCGTGTTGTCGGGGTCGAGCAGCACGCCGACGTACCAGCTCGCCGAAGCGACGCTGGGCGGCATGCGCAACAGCTCGATCGCCGAGTCACGCTCTCCGACGAGCAGCTCCACCGTTCCGTCGAGCACCTCGCCCGAGCTGGTCACGCGCATCAGCGGCAGATCGTCGGACGTGATGATCGCGTTGGCCGACAACACGAAGCGGTAGGTCGTCGCGGCGGCGTCGCGGTTGCCGAGGTTGGTCAACGTGCGCGAGACGGCGATCAGCTCCCCGGCTCCAGCGCGCAGCGGCGTCTGCAGCTCGACCGCGAGCAGATCGGGCGCCGGGTTGCGCACCACGATGGGCGCGGACTTCTCGAAGTTGTTCTGTGGATTCGCGTCGGCCGTCGCCGCTGCCGTCGCCGCTGCGAAGAAGAAGTACGGCTGCACCGGGTAGGGCCGCATCTGCAGATCGACCGCGGGAATGACGCCGCTGCTCAACGTGATCCACCGCGAATCACCCGGCGGCATGGTCTGCCCCGTGACCGAGCCGATCGACTTGTCGGTCACGGCGTTGAGCGACTCGTTGTCCGACATGTAGATGGTGACGGTGACGTTGTTGGCGACCGCTCCGCCAGTGTTGGCGACGAAGGCCTCGAAGCGCGCGGGCTCACCGAAGAACGCGGTCGACAGCTCGTCGAACGGCCCCGTCGCGCGCAAGACGCGAACCTGCGTGACGGTCAAATCGGCCTGACGAATCTGCATCACCGCCGGAGAGGCGACGACGTTGTTGAACTCCGAGCGCTCGACGATCGAACCGACCGCCGGCCCATCATCGAGCACCAGCAGCACGAAGAAGTCGCCCGCCGGCTGCGAGTTGGGAATCACGAACGAGAGCGGCTGCTGCACCTGCTGCCCACCGAGGATGCCGAGGGTCTGATTCACCAGCAGGCGATCGTCGACGGAATAGCCGGTGTCGACCGACGCGTAGAGCTTCACCGAGACGTTGCCCGCGGGCTCGAAGCCCTGGTTGCTGAACTGCACGCGCACCGAGACGGGATCTCCGGGACCAGCGACGGTCGGAGGCGTCACCACCTCGGCGATGAGATCGACGCCGGCCGCGTACGGCACGGTGGAGGCCACGGTGTTGTTGAAGGTGTTCACTTCGCCACCGTCGGGCAGCGGCGTGATCGCCGCGAGCACGTACCACGAGCCCGCATCGGGCCGCGGAACCTGGCCCGTCGCCGACGACGAGATCGACCCCAGCTGCGCGAGCGACGCGAGGCCGGCCGGCTGCGGCGCGAACGGCAGGTCGGAGCCATCGACGATGGTGTCCTGCGAGAGATACAGCTCGTAGTTCCACCCGCCGCTGGGGAGCGTGCCGAAGTTGCGAGCGCTCAGCGTGCTGGCGATCTCGAGCGTGCCTCCGTCGTTGAGATCGACGATGGAATCGACGCGAATGGCGAGCGCCTGCAGATCGACGCCCGGCGGCGGCCCGAAGCGGATGTAGCTGATCGGCGTGCCGGTCATGCCCGGGTCCAATGACCCGATCGCGCAGTCGAAGGTGCACGTCGTCAGACCACGCGTGGCCGCGGTGCCGGTGCCGCTCTCGATGCCGATGGTGGCGGTGATGGCCGTCGCTCCGGAGCCGATCATCGAGCCGTAGAAGAACTCGCTGATGCCGTTGGCCCA
>JAEUJS010000689.1 GCA_016792935.1 Archangium sp.
ACGGCCACGGGCTTCGTCGATCTCGACAACCAGCTCACCGGTCTGCACGGCGGAGAGCTCATCGTGCTCGCCGCCCGCCCCGGCATCGGCAAGACCTCGCTGGCGATGAACTTCGCGCTGCACGTCGCTTCGAAGGAGAACCTCGCCGTCGCGGTGTTCTCGCTCGAAATGCCCTCGGTGCAGTTGTTGACGCGTCTGCTCGCGACCCACGCCAAGGTCGACATGAAGAAGCTGCGCGGCGGGCGGCTGTCTCCGGCCGATGAGGAGCGCATCAGCGAGTCGGCCAACGAGCTCTTCAAGTGCAAGTTCTACGTCGACGACTCGGGCGGTCTGTCGTCGTTCGATCTCCGCGCGAAGGCGCGCCGGCTCCACCAGAAGGAAGGGAAGCTGGGGTTGATCGTGATCGACTACCTCCAGCTGATGCACCAGAAGGGCAAGGTCGAGAGCCGGCAGCTCGAGGTCGCCGAGATCTCTCGCGCGCTCAAGCAGCTGGCCAAAGAGCTCGACGTGCCGATCATCGCGTTGTCGCAGCTCAACCGAAAAGTCGAGGAGCGGAAGGGCGGCAAGCCGATGTTGTCCGACCTTCGCGAGTCGGGAGCCATCGAGCAGGACGCCGACGTGGTGATGTTCATCCACCGTGAAGACGAGGGTGGCGAAGACGGCGCGCCGCCTCCCGAGCAGCGATCGAGCGTGATTCCGGTCGAGCTGATCGTCGCCAAGCAGCGCAACGGCCCGATCGGATCCGTCGATCTCGTGTTCCTCGCCGAGTTCACGCGCTTCGAGAGCCGGGTGCGCGATTGGCAGGGCGGCAGTCCGTGATCGGCCGTGAGTGACCCCACGAGCGAGCGCGATCGGTTGCGGCTCGAGGTCGAGACGCTCAAGGCGCGTCGCGAGCTGGTGCACCGCACGACGATCGACGAGAGCCTGCTGCGCGCGGCGACGACCACCACCGGAACCGTGTCGGCCAGCATTCTCTCGGTGGGTCTGGCCTTCGTCGGGTGGTTGATGGTGCACGACGCTTTTCTCGAGGGGCGCGACGCGACGGTGGCGAGATTGGTGCAGTTCGGATTCCTCGGAGCAGCGACCGCGCTCTTCGCCTGGCGGTTCAGCGGCCCGTGGAGGCTGAGGCGCGAGCTGAGCACGCTCCCCTTCCCCGTGATCGGCTTGCTCGAGACGTTGAGCGAAGCCGAACTTTCCGGAGAGGTGACGATCGATCTCGTCTTCGCCGATACCCAGGCGCGCTTCGAAGACTTCGCCGAGCTCCTGCGCAGCAAGGTGCCCGAGGTCGAGGGCCTCGCCGAGCCGCGGCTGGCGAGACACGAGCGCGGGTTTTCGATCGCCGCGCGTGTGTCGACCCCTGCGCGATTTGCGCTGGCGACCTGGTTCCGGCTGCTCGGGCGGCACGTCTTGCGCGACCTCCACAAGGGGTGGCCGCTGGCGCGTGTCGAGGTCGTCTCAGGGAGTCGACGGCGGGACTTGGAGTGAGCTAAGGGCGCGACCGCAATGACTGTTCCGGCGATCACCGACCCCCAGGCCGAGCCGAAGTATGGCGACTCGTGGTTCCAGCGAAAGCTGGAGAGCATGTTGTACGAGCCCCGCGACGCGGTCTTCGCGCGATTGGCGCTGAAGAACCTGCTCATCATCGCGCCGCTGCAGATCGCGCTCTACGTGTGGTTCTCGTGGTGGCTCGCGGCCGCAGTGTGGGTCGTGCAGATCGCGTGGATGGCGCCTCCGTGCATCTTGATGCTGCACAACACGATGCACCGGCCGTTCTTCAAGGAGCCGCGTTGGCTCAACAAGGCCGTGCCGTTCACCATGAGCCTCCTGTTCGGTATTCCGACTGGCTACATGGAGCACCACGTCGGCATGCACCACGCCGAGAACAACCTGCGCAACGACCTGTCGAGCACCATGAAGTACCAGCGCGACTCGTTCCTGCACTGGCTGATGTACGTGGGCCGCTTCCTCGCGCTGATCCACATCGAGTTGCCGCAGTACTTCTTGAAGAAGAAGCGCAACGCGATGGCGTGGCGGCCGTTGAAGGCCGAGGCCGTGGTGATCGGGCTGATGATCGCGCTCTCGTTCGTGAACTGGCAGGCGACGATCGCGGCGTTCGTGGTGCCCTACTTCTTCATGCGCTTCGCGATGATGTGGGGCAACTGGGGCCAGCACGCGTTCATCGACGCCTCGCAGCCGGGGAACTCGTACGTGAACTCCATCACGTGCATCAACTCGACCTACAACCAGCGCTGCTTCAACGACGGGTACCACATCGGGCACCACGTCACGCAGACCCGCCACTGGACGGACCTCCCGCGCGACTTCCTCGCCAATCAAGAGCGCTACCTGAAGGAAGGCTGCATCGTGTTCGAGGGCATCGACTTCTTCATGGTCTCGCTCTTCCTGTTCTTGAAGCGCTACGACTGGCTCGCGAAGCGCTTCGTGCGCATGCCGGGCGATACGCGCACCGAGGAACAGATCATTGCGTTCCTGAAAGAACGCACGCGCCGCATCGCCGACGAGGTCCCCGAAGGCGTCGTGATGAATGCCTGACGCGTGCTGATTTCGGTACAGTGCGCTCCGCCGTGGCGCCTGTTCCCCCGAGGAAAGATCTCGATTTCAGCAATCGCCTGATTCTGGTCGTCGACGATGACGATCCGACGCGCACGCTGCTGCGAGATCTCTGCGAGTCGTCGAACTTCCGGGTGATCTCCGCCGCCGACGGTGGAGAGGCCGTCTCACAGATCATCGAGCACAAGCCCGACCTGGTGCTGCTCGACCTGATGATGCCGATCAAAGACGGCTTCACGGTGCTCAAGT
Organism: Archangium sp.; assembly: GCA_016792935.1. Taxonomy (GTDB): domain Bacteria; phylum Myxococcota; class Myxococcia; order Myxococcales; family Myxococcaceae; genus Archangium_A. The sequence goes on from JAEUJS010000689.1 coordinate 2,821, forward strand.
GGGCGCGCGAAGACAGCCGCTTCACCGAGCTGCCGATCATCATCCTCACCGCGATGGGCGAGATGGACGGGAAGATCAAAGGCATGGAGCTGGGCGCCGATGACTTCGTCACCAAGCCCTTCAAGCTGATCGAGCTGCAGACGCGCATCAACTCGGCGCTGATGGTGCACGAGTACCGCCGGCGGCTGTTCGACGCCGAAGAAGAGCTCGCGCAGTTCCGCGCCGTCGATCCCGTCACCGGAGCCGGCACCTATTCGCAGCTCAAGGCGTCGCTCGATGCCGAGCTGGCGCGATCCCGTCGCTATGGGCGGCCGGCAGCGTGTCTGCTGGTCGGTTTCGAGGACTACGCGGGGCTTCGCTACAAGCTGGGGCGTGAGGGCTGCGATGCCTACGTCACGCGGCTCTTTCAGGGCGTGCTGGGCTGTTTGCGTTCGGCTGATCGGTTGTTCCGCATCGACTCGGATGAATTCGTCGTGCTCCTGCCGGAGACGGATCTCACCGGCGCCAAGCTGGTCGGTCAGCGGATCCTCGACGTGATGAAGGACATCGTGACCGAGGGCCCGGAAGGCGCGCTGGGCGTGACGTCGCGGTGCGGTGGCTCGATGTTCCCGCACGATCTGGTTCGCTCGAGTGAAGACCTGCTGCGTGAGGCCCACAAGAGCTTCCGCACGCTGGTCGAGAAGAACGGCGCGCTCTTCTAACTGATCAGTACACGTCGAAGACGCTGCCGAACGCGGGCTTCCAGCCCGGAGAGTTCAGCACCGCCCATGCAACTGCGGCGGCTCGGACGAGCCGAGCTTCACTTCGCCCAGAAAGAGCGCGGCGAGCCGACCGGAGGGATCGACTCGCCGCAGAACGTTCGCGCAAACGCTCAACCGATCAGATCAGTTGATGCCGCCGGTGCAGCTGCAGGTCGACTGGTTGCAGGTCTTGTTCGCCTCGCACCCGCCGCAGTCGCTCTTGCAGACGCACGAGCAGCTCGCCGGATCTGCGTTGTAGGTCGGGCCGCAGTTGAGCGCCGCCGTGTCGCAGTAGCAGCCGCACATGCCACCGGTGTTCTGGAACTGGTAGCCCGCCGGGCAGCTCGCCGTCTGACGGCAGCTGCACGAGCACGAGCCGACGTTGCAGTTCTGGAAGGCGCTGCAGGTGCCTCCGCAGTCGGACGTGCAGACGAAGTCGCAGACCAGCGGGTTGGTGTCGCACACCGTGCCCGGAGGACCGTTGCCGCCGCAGTCAGGCGGGCACTCGCAGGTATTCGTGGTGCGGTTGCACGCCAGGTTGCCGCGGCAGAAGTCGGGATCCATCGGGTCGTAGTTGGGGTCGTTCACGCACGGCGGCGGGTTGCCTCCGGGGTTCGGCGTCGTATCGATCCAGTAGCGGTACGAGACGGCGGCGTTGCTCGCTCCGGTGCCCGGCCGGCAGTTACCGAAGAAGCTGATCGAGCGATTGATGCCGTCGAAGTCGAAGCCGTCCACGCGCGATCGCGGGATGTCGTTCTTGTTGCAGACCAGCCCGTCGAGCACGACGTCCATCGCGACCTTCACGCTCGCTCCGATGGGAGGCTTCTGCATGCGGTAGCCGGCCGACGCGATGGCGCTGTTCATCATCAACTGCACGCCGTTGCTGATCGACGCCGTGTTGCCGATGTCCGCACGCACTCCGCCTCGAGCGGTGATCACGGCGGCGTTGCGGCGCGGGTTCTGCTGCGTCTCGCCACACGTCTGACCGTTCGCGCAGATGATGCCGTGCACCGCGACCGGCCCCACGCGATTCACGCGCTGCGTGCCGCCCGTGCCGAGCGTGGAATTCAGCGTACCGAAGAAGGTTGAGAACTGCGGCCCAGTGTACGTCGACTGATCGTCTGCATCGCCGAGGAGGATCACGACGACCTGCGCTCCGTTGCGGAAGAGGTTGGGCGCATCGGGCATGCCTGCTGCCGGAACAGGCGTCAGATCGGTCATCGCCCTGGCCGCCGAGTCGAGGATGCGCTCGGTGCCGTTGCCCCCGGTGCCAACCCAGCAGCCTCCGTTCGCCCCGCCCGGCCAGCACGCGGGAGAGCCGGCGTCGACGCCGCTGCACGTTCCCGCCGCGCACGCCGAGTTGGTGGTGAGCCACGAGCGGAACTGCACGATGTCGCGCGTGAAGCCGCGGATGGTGCCCTGGTTGTACGTGGTGCCGCCGATGCCGTACGCCGAGGTCACCATCGCGATGCGCCAGTCGAGCTGCGAGTTGTTGAGCTGGCTCGCCACGCCGGTCGCCGTGTCCGCCAGCGACGCCTGATAGGTCGCCATCGAGCAGCTGTCGTCGACCACGAAGAGGAAGTCGACCTTGCCCGAGTTGGGAGCGAACACTTCGCACTGGTACGCGTTGGGATCGCCGAACTGCGCGACCGCCGAGCCACCCGCGGTGTCGCTCATGTTGAAGAGCGGAGAGCCCGAGTAGTTGGCGAGCGGAGTCAGCGCGACGATCACGACGACCGCCGAGTTGGTGCGGTGCAGATACTCGACCTGCAACTTGAACGGGCCAGCCTGACCCGACATGCCCATCAGGTTGCCGGCGCCTGCTCCGACGAGGCCGTCGGCGATGGCGTTGGCGCGCGTCTTCAGATCGGCGGTGCCGGCCATGTCGTAGAAGGCCTGCAACGCGGGCAACGCATCCCAGCTGGTGAAGGTCTGGGTGGTGGGGTTGGTGAGCGCTCCGATGCCGTTGAGCGTCGGGCGCAGGGCCGCTTCGTCAGCCGTCGGCGTCGTCGCCGCCCCCGGAGCCGCCTGCCGCCACGCCACGAACGCCACGTTGTTGACCGGGTCGAAGCCAATCAGGCCGCGGTTCGTTCCGCCGACGGTCATGGTGTTCACCTCGGTGAACTGCGCAGGCAGACCGAGCTGAATGTCGGGATCACCCTCGGACCGGAAGAGCACGGGGCGCAGGTTCATGACGGTGCACACCGCTCCAGCCGGAGCAGGCCCGCCGTCGGGCAACACGCCATCACCCATGTTGTTGGGGTTGAGCTCGCCCGGATCGACGCGGCCGTTCTGGTTGGTGTCTTCGGCGCCGTCGGCGATGCCGTCACCGTCGCTGTCGCCGTTGGTCGGGTTGGTGGTGGTCGTCGGGTCAGCGTCGACGCGCACGTTCATGCAGTTCACCGGGTCGGCGATGTTCGCGGTGACGAGGCCGGTCTCGACTCCGTCACTCAGGCCGTCAGCGTCCGTATCCGCCCGGCGCGGGTCGGTCTCACCCATGTCCACCGTGCCGTTGGCGTTCTGATCTTCACCGCGCACCATGCCGTTGGTCGGACCATCGAGCAGACCGTCGCAGTCGGTGTCGCGACGCAGCGGGTTCGTCTCCGAGCCTTCGAACTGGCCGTTGCGGTTCGCATCTTCAGTGCCGTCGGAGATGCCGTCGCCATCGGTGTCCGGATTCGCGGGATCGGTCTCGCCCATGTCGACCATGCCGTTCATGTTCCGGTCTTCGATGCGGTTGGGCAGACCGTCCATGTCGGTGTCGGGGTTCACCGAGGGCCCGCAGTCCATCGCGTTGTTCGGATCAGACTCGCCGTTGTCGACCATGCCGTTCTGGTTGAAGTCCTCCGCTCCGTCGGAGCAGGTGTCCATGTCGGTGTCGATGAGCAGCGGGTTGGTCATCGTGGTCGAGAGCTCGATGCCGTCGCTGATGCGATCGCCGTCGGTGTCGCGACGGGTCGGGTCGGTCTCGGTCGCGTCCTTGATGCCGTCACGGTTCGCGTCTTCCACTCCGTCGTTGAGCCCGTCCATGTCGGTGTCGGGGTTCGTGGCGTCGGTCTCGGTCGGCTCCGCGCGGCCGTTGCGGTTCTTGTCTTCCACTCCATCGGGGATGCCGTCGGCGTCGGAGTCGGTCGCGGTCGGGTTGGTGCGCGAGGCGGGATCAGCGTCGCCCGTGTAGTTGCACGCAGCAACGACCGAGGTCATGCGGCCCGCTTCGACACCATCGCGAATGCCATCGCCATCGGAGTCGGGGTTGCCGGGATTCGTCTGCCCACCGCCGGCGTACGTGATGCTGAACTCGTCCTGATCGGACAGGCCGTCGCAGTCGCTGTCCTTGTTCGCGTTGTTCGGATCGAGCGGGTCGATCATCGGGCCGCCGTCGGTCGTGCCTCCACCGAAGCCGCCGCCGAAGCCACCACCTGCGGTGCCGCCGCCGGTCGTCCCTGCTCCGGAACCACCTGTGCCACCATCTCCCACGACGGGTGGCGTGTCGCAGCCCTCACAACCGTTGAAGAGCGCAACGACGCACAACGAGAGCAGCGCGGCGCGCGCCACGGACACAGAGCGAATTGGCTTCATGAAATGTGGACCTCGACGATCGGCCCGATCTGGGTGGTACGGACCGGCAAGTATGACAGCCGCATGAGGGCGGAAACACGTGGGTTTGACTCGCACCGCGATGGTGCTGATGGAGTTGTCATCTCAGTGACGCCGATCTCGTGCGCGGTGCACGAATGATTTGTAGATGCCGAGGTTCGGAGGGACGGTGTCCACCATCAGCTCCGGGTGCCATTGAACGCCGAGGACGAAGTGATCTTTGCCTTGAAATTCAATGGCTTCGACGACGCCGTCAGGCGAATGGGCTGAGGCGATGAGGCCTGTTCCGACGCCCTTCACGGCCTGGTGGTGGGTCGAGTTCACCATCAGCTGACCCTTGCCGCCGATGCATTCCGCGAGCAGCGAGTGCTCGGTCACCTCAATCGGATGGTGTGGCTGCGTACGGTCGTGCTTCTGCTCGTGCGGTTTGGCGCCGGAGATCTCGGTGCAGATGTCCTGCACGAGCGTGCCTCCGTAGGCGACGTTGAGGAGCTGCATGCCTCCGCAGATTCCGAGCACCGGGAGCTTTCGCTGCAGCGCGATGCGGAGCACCGCCATCTCGAAGTTCGTGCGACTGGGCTTGAGCTGGCCGAGGTTGGCCCGGGCGGTTTCTCCGTAGGCCTCGGGCGGAATGTCGAACGCGCCGCCGGTGATCAGCAGGCCGCTCACGCGATCGAGGTACTGATCGATCAGCGCGCGATCTTCCGTGTACGGGAGGATGAACGGGAGCCCGCCCGCTCGGAGAACGGCGTCGGCGTACGCGGCCTTCACGTCGTATTTCACGAACGGAGCGTCCGGCGTCGGTGTGCTGATGTCCGGAGTGATCGCGATCGACGGGCGTCGCGGGTGACCATGGTGCTTCACGAGCTTCAGCATGCCCGTGGTGGCGCTCGGGCGCGAGAATCCGGCTCCGGAGCGGACAACAGCTCGCTACAAGGTGACGAGTGTGTGGAATTGGTCGTTGCGCTACTGCGGGCTTCTTTCCGTGGGGCCGAGATCGTCGCGGATGCAGCTTGCTCTGGGTGGTGTTGGTGGCTGTTTGACCGTCGCCGTGCCGAAAGGCGCTCGAGCCCCTCTTTTTCGAGCAAAATGGCGTTCAGTTGACGAACCTTCGACGCATGATTGACCACTGCGTGAAAGTGGTCGTCAGAACAGCCAAATTCAGACAATGGTCGACCCTGTATCGAAGATTGCGCCCATTGCGCGTCGTCTTGCTCGAAGAGAGGGGCTCTCGCGCCGTTCGGCACAGCGTGCGACTCCAGGCACGACTTCGACCTCGAGGCTGTTTCGCCAACGCTGGCCGCTCTCAAGCGCTCGCCGTGTGCGGCGGGTCAGCGTGACGGAGACCCGCAGCTCAAAGCTGTTCGCCAAACGCTCGGCGGAGCTCTCGCGCTCGCGTCGTGATGTCGGCGGCACGAAGGAGATCTCCGGCGACGGCGGCGCAATGCGCTTTGGCTTTCGCGACCGCACCGATCGTCTCGAGCGTGATGCCCGCGATTCCGACGACGGGGAGCGGTGAAGCGGCGCAGATCCTTGCGAACACCTCGAGCCCCAGCTCTGCATGCGCGACGTGCTTGGTCGTCGTCGCGAAGATGGGGCCGAGGCCCACGTGATCGGCGCCCTGCTCTTTCGCCGCGACGATGTCTTCGAGCGTGCGGGTGGTGGCTCCGATCAACGCGTTTGGACCCATCAGCTTGCGCGCGATGTGGACCGGGAGATCTTCCGCTCCGAGGTGCACGCCCTGCGCTTTCGCCGCCAGCGCGAGATCGACGCGATCGTTCACGATCACGGTGGTCGCTCCGGCGATCGCCACCACCGCCTGCACGATGTCCAGCGCCGGGCGATCGGGTGTTTTCTCGAGGCGGAGCTGCAGGGTGTGCACTCCGGCCGCGATCACCGCGCGCGCCTTCTCGATCATCGGCAGCTCGGGCCTCACCGAATCGTCGAGGAGCGCATACAGACCCGGCTTGAGACTCATGAGGCGCTGCTATAGAGCGCCCCCATGTCCGAAATCGACCTCCGTTACTCCGACAAGCGCACCGTTGACCGCTACATCCGCCAGGGCGCGGTGGACGAGAAGGCCTGGGAGAAGCACCTCAAGTCCCTGCCCGACGTCGCCGAGAAGGGCGAGAAGCTGCAGGCCGAGGCTGATGAGTACATCCTCGACGAAGACCTCAACGAGGGCGCGGAGTAATTCCTTCGCGTCATGAGTGAGAAAGCCGGCCAGAACTTCACGATGGGCGGAGGCGAGCAGCAGCTCACCTTCAGCGCGTTCGTGCTCGGCCTCGCGTCGACGGCGCTGATCCACCTCGGGGTCCACGCTGATCCCGAGAGCGGCAAGATGACCGTCGACCTCACCCTCGCCCGCCAGTCGATCGACGTGCTGGCGATGCTGCGAGAGAAGACGCGCGGCAACCTGTCGAGTGAGGAAGAGCAGCTGTTCTCTTCGATCCTCTCCGACCTGCAGCTGCGCTTCGTCGAGAAGACCAAGAAAGCCTGAGTGCTGCCGGCGTCGCTCAGATGGGCGAACACCATTGCCGTCGTGATCGGCTTGCAGATCGCGATCGCGTCGCTGCTCGATTTCCGCCTCGCGCTCAGCGTGGACGATCTCGAGTCGTTCAGTGACGAGTCGCGCTTCGCTTCGGTACATCCGTCGCCTGCCGTGCAGCGGGAGATTCTCCTCGCGCAGCGCGGCGGCATGCAGTCGGCGATCGCTTCGATTCGGAACTGGCGGCTCGGCGTCGAGGCGTTGCTGGGCGCGGGGGCTCTCGCCGTCTTCGTGATCGCGCTGCGCATGCGCCTGGCCACCGAGGGCCGCGCGGAGCTCGCGACGCTGCTTGGGCGGGTCGCACTGGCGACCGCCGTGGTGCGGGTGATCGATGGCGCTCAGGATCTCGTCATCAAGCGCACGTGGGCGAGCGCGGTGGGTGAAGTGCTGGCGAAGCACCCGCCCACGTCACCTGATGAACCCAACCTCGGCGTGTTCATGGAGCCCCTGGCGGGCGCCCAAAGCATCGGAGCGTCGCTGATGGTGGTGTCGATCTTGATGGGCCTCGCGACCTACTTCCGCTCGGAGAACCTGCGGGATCTGCTCATCAAGACCGAAGGCTGAGGCGGCGCGGGCTCCACCCCTGCTGCGAGAGTCGACTTCAGATGAGGGTTCCGCCGCTGAGCTCGATGCGCTGCGCGGTCATCCAACCGAGCTCCGGAGAAACGAGCGCCGCCACCGCCGGACCGATGTCTTGCGGCAGACCCACGCGCCCCATCGCGATCATGGAGGCCACGTACTGGTTGGTCGCCTTGTCGTCGCGCACGCGGCCGCCACCGAAGTCGGTCTCGATCGCTCCGGGCGCGAGCACGTTGACGGCGATCTTCCGGCCCGCGAGCTCGCGCGCCATGTAGCGGGTCAGCGTCTCGACGCCGCCCTTCATCGTTCCGTACGCCGCGTAGCCGGGCAGCGAGAAGCGCGCGAGACCGGTCGAGACGTTCATGATGCGGCCTCCATCGACGATCAGCGGCAGCAACTTCTGCGAGAGGAAGAACGTGCTCTTGAGGTGCACGTTGAACATCTCGTCGAACTGCGCCTCGGTCGTCTCCGCGAACGCCGCGTACATGCCGGTGCCCGCGTTGTTCACCAGGATGTCGAAGTGCGTGCGATCGAACTGCTTCTTGAGCACGTCCTTCACTTGATCAGCGAAGGCGGAGAACCCGGCGCTCTGACGAAGATCGAGCTTCAGCGCGACGGCTTTTCGACCCTGCCCTTCGATGCTCTTCACCACGGCCTTCGCTTCGGCCTCGTTCGAGTGGAACGTGAAGACCACGTCCACACCCTTCGCGGCGAGCGCCTCCGCCATGCTGCGTCCAAGACCACGGCTGCCACCGGTGATGACTGCGATGCGGGAGTTGTTGGTGCTCATGACGTTCTCTTTCGGTTGGTGCTTTGTGCTGCAGGAGTGAGTGCGACGACGCATGAATAGGTCGCGCACACGCTCAGCGAAACCTTGAGCGGCGAGACACACTGTTCTTGAATTCGAAACAATGAGCCTCGACCTCGACGGCGTGCGCGCGTTCCTCAAGGTGGCCGAACTGACCAGCTACACGCGGGCGGCTTCCCAACTCGGCCTCTCCAAATCGCAGGTCTCGTTGCGCGTGCAGGGGCTGGAGACCCAGCTCGGCTCTCGACTGCTCCAGCGCTCGACGCGCACCGTGCAGCTCAGCCCCGAGGGAGAGCAGTTCATTCCCCGCGCGGAACGGCTCCTCGCCGAGGCCGACGAGCTGGCGACGATGTTCAGCGGGCCGAGCGACCTCAAAGGCAGGCTGCGCATCGATCTCCCGGTGGGACTGGCGCGCGATCGCATCATCCCGCGCTTGCCGGAGTTCTTCGCCGCCCACCCCGCCCTCGAGCTGCACGTGTCGGCCACCGATCGCCGGGTGGACGTCATGCGCGAGGGCTTCGACTGCGTGCTGCGCGTCGGTCAGCTCGACGACTCGTCATTGCAAGCGCGCCGCCTCGGAGAGCTGCCCAACATCAACGTCGCCAGCGCGGCGTATCTCGAGAGGTACGGCACTCCGAAGACGCTCGACGATCTGAAGAACCACTACCTGGTGAACTACGCGGGGCGCACCGGCTCGGAGCCGCCGGAGTTCGAGTACCGCGATGGGAACCGCTATCGCGATCTCCCCATGAAGGCGCTCATCAGCGTGAACTCGTCCGACGCGTACCAGGCCGCGTGCGTGGCGGGCCTGGGCATCATTCAGATTCCGCGGATCGCGAAGGTGATCGACTCGCTGGTCGAGGTGCTGCCGCAGTACCCGTCACGTCCGTTGCCGGTCTCGCTCGTCCACGCCTACGCGCGCACCGTTCCGCGGAGAGTGCGCGTGTTCATGGACTGGCTGACGCGGGTGCTCTCGCCGTTCCTGCGAGAGGCGCAGGTCAGTTCGCGCTGACGGCGTGCGGATTGAGGCGAAACGCGCGCGCCCGCTCGGGGAAGAGCTGCCACAGCGGCTGCGGCTGCAACGTCTCGCTCAGCTGAATCAGCGCCGACGACTTGCGCGGAATGCGCAAGAGCTCGCTGCGATTGATGCCCAACACGCGCGCCACGTAGCCCAGCGGCCACTTCTGCTGGAGCTTCTCGAAGGCCGCGTCGTCTTCTTCGTCTTCCGGCAATTCGGCGTCTTCGTAGCGGAGCAGCTCTCCACCGACGCGACGGCCGTTGGCCCACGCGATCACCTGCTCCACCTCATCGGGATCGAACGCGTAGCTGTGAACGGTGGTGCCGAGGTGCTCGCTCAACCGCTTCGCCAGCGAGTGGTGCGTCAGGTACCAACGCGCGCCCTGGCGGCCATACGAAAACGGAGCGTCCCACGCGAAACGAACGATGCCCGGCCCGCCGAGCACGGTGATCAACAGCCCTGCGTCTTCGTGCGACTGACCGTCTTCCTCGAGTGCCAAGCGTGCCTGCGTCTGCAGCCACGCAGCGTCGACGTCTGTGTATTGGCAGAGGTAACCGCCGTGCGATTCCACATTGCCCCCCGGGCTTCGTTTCACCAAAGCGCGGCGCGCAATACTTCATTGATTCCGGCATCACAATCTCCGAGCGCCGGAAACCTCGCGGATTCGTTCGAATTTCGTGGCGCATTGCGTCACGGGTTGCGCCGAGCGAATTCGTGCTCACTGTGGGTCCATGCGGATCGACAAGTTCACATTGAAGGCGCAGGAAGCGATTCACGAAGGCCAGTCGCTCGCGCGGCGATCTGATTCGGGTGACTACCTGCCCGAGCATCTCTTGCGCGTGTTGTTGGATCAGAAGGATGGAGTCGTCGTGCCGATGCTCCAGAAGATCGGCGTCGACATTCGCTTGCTCAACGGGCGCGTCGACGAGGCGCTCGGAAAAATTGCGCGCATCAAGGGCGGTACGCCGGGACTGTCCAACCGGTTGGTGCAGCTGCTCGAGCGCGCGGAAGACGAAGCGAAGTCGCTCAAAGACGAGTTCACGGCGAGTGAGCACCTGTTGCTCGCGTTCGCTCAGGACAAGGGCACTGCGGGCGAGCTGCTGAAGGCGACGGGCGTCACGAAGGAACGCATCGGAGCGGCGATCAAGGATCTCCGCGGCACTGCGCGCGTCACCTCACAAGACGCCGAGGGCACGTACCGTGCGCTCGAGAAGTACGGAAAAGATCTCACCGAGCTCGCGCGCGCTGGAAAATTGGATCCCGTCATCGGTCGCGATGAAGAGATTCGTCGCGCCATTCAGGTGCTCTCTCGCCGCACGAAGAACAACCCGGTGCTGATCGGTGAGCCTGGCGTGGGCAAGACGGCGATCGCCGAAGGCCTCGCGCGCCGCATCATCGATGGCGACGTGCCCGAGGGGCTGAAGCGCAAGAAGCTGGTCACGCTCGATCTCGGCGCGATGGTCGCCGGAGCCAAGTTCCGCGGCGAGTTCGAGGAGCGCCTGAAGGCGGTGCTGAAAGAAGTCGCCGCGGCGAACGGAGAGATCATTCTCTTCATCGACGAGCTCCACACCATGGTCGGCGCGGGCAAGGCCGAAGGCGCGATGGATGCGGGCAACATGCTCAAGCCGGCGCTCGCGCGCGGGGAGCTGCACTGCATCGGCGCCACCACGCTCGACGAGTACCGCAAGCACATCGAGAAAGACGCGGCGCTCGAGCGGCGTTTCCAGCCGGTGCTGGTCGGTGAGCCGAGCGTGCACGACACCATCTCGATCCTCCGCGGCTTGAAGGAGCGGTACGAGATTCACCACGGCGTTCGCATTCAGGACTCGGCGCTGGTCGCCGCGGCGACGTTGTCGAATCGCTACATCTCGGACCGGTTCCTGCCCGACAAGGCGATCGATCTCGTCGATGAGGCGGCGTCGCGGCTGCGCATCGAGATCGACAGCATGCCCACCGAGGTCGATGAGGTGCGGCGCAAGGTCATGCAGCTCGAGATCGAGCGAGAGGGTCTGAAGAAGGAGACCGACGTGCACTCGCGTGAGCGGCTCGGCGTGATCGAGAAGGAGCTCGCTCAGCTGGGTGAACAGTTCATGGCGATGAAGGCGCAGTGGGAAGCCGAGAAGGCGGCCATCGCGTCGATCCGCACGGTGAAGGAGAAAGTCGAGGTCGCGCGCAATGATCAGGCGGCGGCCGAGCGGCGCGGCGATCTCAACAAGGCCGCGGAGATCAAGTTCGGCCAGTTGCCGTCGCTGGAGAAGGAGCTCGCGCAGCTGCAGGGCCGGCTGAGCGAGCTGCAGACGCGCCAGAAGTTCCTCAAAGAGGAAGTCGATTCGGAAGACATCGCCGAGGTCGTCGGCAAGTGGACTGGGATTCCCGTCTCCAAGTTGCTCGAAGGCGAGATGCAGAAGCTGGTGAAGATGGAAGATCGGCTTGCGCAGCGGGTGATCGGTCAGCGCGCGGCGCTGGAAGCGGTGTCGAACGCGGTGCGACGTGCGCGCTCAGGTCTGCAGGATCCCAATCGGCCGATCGGCTCGTTCATCTTCCTGGGGCCTACGGGCGTCGGGAAGACCGAGACGGCGAAGGCACTCGCGGAGTTCTTGTTCGACTCGGACACGGCGATCGTTCGCATCGACATGAGCGAGTACATGGAGAAGCACGCGGTCTCGCGGCTGATCGGCGCTCCGCCTGGATACATCGGGTACGACGAGGGCGGTCAGCTCACCGAGAGCGTGCGCCGTCGGCCCTATTCGGTCGTGTTGTTCGATGAGATCGAGAAGGCGCATACCGATGTGTTCAACGTGCTCCTCCAGATCCTCGATGAGGGCCGGCTCACTGATGGTCAGGGACGCACGGTGGACTTCAAGAACACGGTGCTGATCATGACCTCGAACATCGGCGCGCAGGCCTTGCAGGATGGTCTCGCCGAGAAGAAGGAGCTCGATGCGTCCGTTCGCGCGGAAGTCATGCTCGCGCTGAAGGAACACTTCCGGCCTGAGTTCTTGAACCGCGTCGATGAGACGGTGATCTTCGAGCCGCTCAAGAAAGACGACATCGCGCACGTGGTCGACATCCAGCTCGCGCGGTTGCAGAAGTTGGCGACCGAGAAGCGGTTGACGCTCGAGCTGACCGTGAAGGGCCGCGAGTTCCTGGCCACCGAGGGCTACGACCCGGTGTACGGCGCGCGGCCGCTCAAGCGTGCGATGCAGAAGCACGTGCAAGATCCGCTGGCGCTCAAGATCCTCGGTGGCGAGTTCGTTCCCGGGGACCACGTGGTGATCGACGCGGGAGCTGGCGGGCTCAAGCTCTCGACCCGGGCCCGCGCCTGAAGCGGGTGTTCAGGCAGCTCGTCGCGTAGACCAGTCGCGGTTCTTGAGGTTCTTCAACCCGCGCGCGAACCACGCCTTGAAGAGCACCAACACCGGCCCGACGAACGGGCTCATGCCCTTGATCGGTTCGAACGCGATCACCCACCGCACCCGGGTGTGACCTTCGGGCGTCTCCTCGAACAGGAGTCGCTCGATCATCCGCGTCGCCAGGGGCAGCGAGCACCCTTCGATCGCCGCGGTCCACTCGTCGGGCGTGTCGCGCAACAGCCGCATGCGCAACGTCATGAACGAGAAGCGCTCGTCGAAGAACGCCCCGCGCCCTTCCCGCTCGACGCTATGGAACTGCGCGCCTTGGAACGCAGGCATCCAGTCGACGCCTCGCTCCGGGTTGCACATCATCGAGCGGACTTCATCTCGACTCGCCGGGATCACGGTCTCGAGCTCGATCTTCTGGCTCGCCGTCTCGCACAGCGACTCATCGCAGGGCAGAAAGCCGAAACGGAGATCCGCTGGGCGCGGCAGGAAGTTCGTGCGCTGGAGCGCGATGGCGTGCGCTTCCTTCGGTTCGGCGGCGGAGAGGCCGAGGTGCGAGCTCCAGTAGCTGGTCAGGAACACATCGTCCGGATCGAGCACTTTGCGCATCGCGAGGAAGTCGTTCCACCGGGAGAAATTGCGGGCGAGCTGCTTCGAAGAAGCCTGCGCGTCGAGCGGCAGTGCCTTCGCCCAGTGCAGGCGGTAGCCGAGATCGTCGAAGAGCTCGAAGAGGTGCGCGAACACCGTGGCGCGCGGATCTCCGGGAAAGCCGTCGTACCAGAACGGGTTGATGCGCACGGTCGGACCTGCATGACCGGGAGCCATCCAGAACGAGCTGGTCGCTCCAGCGTAGAGTTCGGTGGCGAAGTGGCCCGCCGCGCCCGGAACTTCGGCGTAGAGCTTCTTCAACCGACGCATCACCTCGCCGGTGTGCTCGAGCGGAACCCACAGCTCGGTGAACGACGTCGGCAACAGCTCGTCGCTCATCGGATCATCCATCGGCAGCCCGATGTGCCACGGCTGCCGGAACTTTCGCGGCGCCGTGATCGGCGTGAACGCACGCAGCAACGCGGCTTCGACCTTCTCCGCGCCGAGCCACTCGAGTGACTCCACGAGCTGCGGTGTGAGCGCTTCCGCGAGCCCCGTGCGCCAACCACCGAGCGCACCGAGGGCCATCGCCGCCGCGCGCTGCGCGATCTCGATCGATCCCGCGATGGGCTCGATGGGCGAATAGACGATGGGAATCAGCTTTCCGTCGGCGTCCCGCGCACCGTCGTAGTCGCGCTCCGTCATGCGCTTCGCGGTCCACAGCTGGAAGCGATTGACGCCCGGCTGCGGCCACCACAAGAGCCGCGAGTATTCCTCGCGACGCATCAGCGCCTCGAAGCCCTTCTCCCCATCAGCGAAGGGATCGAAGTCGGCGGTGGCGTCGTCGAAGATCGCCTCTTCACCGACCACGTCGTAGGCCTCGATGCACTCCAGCGTGAGCTCGGTGATCACGCCGCAGAGGCCCATCGAGACCGCGACCGCGTCGAGGCGATCAGGCGTCTCTTCGCGCGTGAGCACGTGCACCTGCCCCGTGCCGTCGACGATACGCAGCCCGACGAGGCAGTGCGCGAAGCCGTACATCACCGAGCCACCCGCAGAGCCCGTGAGGAAGAAGCCGCTCACTGTCTGATGCGTGATGCCTCCCAGATTCGGGAGCGCCCAGCCGCGCGCATGCAGCTGGTCGAGCAGCCCCGGACCCGCGTGGCCACGGCCGGTGAAGTCGGCGCCGAGACGGCAGCCCGCTCCGACGCTGACGCGACGGCGTGCGTCTTCGAAGCGCGTGCTGGTCATGCGATCGAGCGAGAGTTCCACCGCGCCTTCGAGCCGTCCGCGGAGGCGCGCGTCCGCATGAATCGACGCGGGGATCGAGTGGCCCGAGCCACGAACGCGAACGGTGAGCCCCTTCGCGCGCGCGTGACGAATCAGCGCGACCACTTCGGCTTCATCGCGAGGATGAACCAGACCCTGCGCATCACGAACGACGTCGAACATCACCCTGGACCAAGCGAGGGAAAGAGCCGCTGCGCGAAGTCGGACGTGAGCAGCCCGTACGGATCGTATTTCCGCTTCGCGGCGATCATGTGCGTGAGCCCTTCTTTGTACATACGGCTCACTTCGCCGGGGCGCGCGAAGACGTTCTTCGTGAGGTGCACGCGGCCACCGAGCACGACGCAGCGCGTGGCGAGATCGACGAACAATTCTCGCGCGCGGCCAGTCTGCTTCACGCTGTCGAGGCCTTCGAAGGTGAACGTCACCGCGAAGCCCGAACCCTCGCGCGTCGATGAGAGGTGGAACGGCTCGTCCTGGTGCAGGTGGATGATGTCCACCAACGCGAGCTCGAGGCCTGCTTCGCGCGTCATGTTGCGCGCTTCCATGATGAACGGCACGAGCTGCTCGTGCTTCGGGATGAGGTACGTCTCCTGGAGCGTGCGGAACGAGAGGCCCATCGCTTCCGCCGCGCGTTTGGTGCGGGCGTTGCCGTCCATGAAGAACGTGTAGCCGTTGAGCTCGTCCACGTACGCCACGTCGTCGTCGAGGTAGCGCTCGTAGGCGAAGTTCCAGAACGCCTGACCCATCGACTGGAAGTGGTGAATCGCCAGTTCGATCGGCATGCGCGTGAAGCTCGCCGGCCGATGCGGCAGCAGCGTGTGCAACGGCACGTCGTTCACGTAACGCGACCTGGTGACGATCGAGCGCACCTCTTCGCCCTTGAACGCCACGACTGCGTATGGCGTCTGCGCGCGGTGGTTGTTCGGCTCCGCAGGCACGGCGAGCGCTTCGGCCAGCGTCGAGGGATCGGCCGAACGCGTGACGCGGCTCTCGACGCGCAGTGGCGTGCCGAGCGGCATCAACTTGTAGGTCGCCTTGAGCACCACGGCGAGCTGACCCAGTCCGCCGATCACGCCGTAGAAGAGCTCGGGCTCGCGCGTGCGGCTGCAGACCACGCGCTCTCCGTTGACGGTGAGGACCTCGAGCGACTCGACGCTCTTTCCTTCTTTCCCCCACACTGCGGAGAAGCGGCTGAGCGCGTTGATGCCCAGCGTGCCGCCGCAGGTGATGCCCATGCCGCTCACCATGATCGGAACCATGACGCCCGCGGCTTCGAGCCTGGGCAACACGTCGCCCCAGCGCGCGCTGGAGCCGATGGTGACGGTGTTCGCTTCCTTGTCGATCACGACTTCGTCGAAGCCGTTCAGCACCAGCGAGAGATCGCCGTACATCGACTGGTTGTCGAACGAGAGGCCGGCTCCGCGCACGACGACGCGGCGGCCCTGTTTGCGTGCGGCGGTCAGCGTGGCGACCATCTCGCGCACCGAGCGCGACTGGTGCACTTCGGTGCGAACCTGGTGCGTGCCCGAGTAGCTGGCGACGGTCTCCCAGGTCGGGCCGCTGCTGTTCGATTCCGCGGCGTCGTTGAACGCGGTGACGGCGCGGTGGTTCATCGACACGAAGTCGTCGGCGAGCTGACGCGCGATGACGAGCTCGAGGCGCGCAGCCAGACGGGGATCGAGCGCGCGGTACGCCTCACGCGAGAGGATCAGGACTTCCGCATCGCTCTCCGCGCTGACGGTGGCCGAGCGTGCTCCGCCGTCGACGAACGCGACGACACCAAAGAGTGAGCCTTCGTCGAGTGCGAAGCGCGCTCCGGATCGTTTCACCGCCGCGCGACCCTTCACGAGCGCGAAGAGCGCGTCTTCGTCTGAAGCGCCCTGCCCCTCGTGAATGAAGATGTGACCCTTCGGAGCCGCGAGCACCTTCATCCGCGACTCGAGGGCGGTGAGCTCCGCTTCCGACCACGACGCGAAGCTCGGGAAGGCGTGGAGGCGCGCCTGCATCTCGCTCATTTCGCCTCCGGAGGAGAATTGGCTGACGCGCCTGATCCGAACAGTCGGCCGAACACGCCTTTGATCACGCCCGGCGGAGGCTTCGACGGAGCCTGATCGAGCACTACGCCGGCGGTGCGCACGCGCTGCGCGAGATCTTCCGACAGCGCTCGCACCAGATGCGCCACGAGGCTCGGGTGCGAGGTCGTCAGTTCGGCGAGCGTTCCTGCGCTCAGCATCAGCACTTCGCTGTCGTGCGCCGCGGTGACGGTCGCCGTCGCGGGGCCGGGTCTCAGCAGCGTGAGCTCGCCAAGCCACGAGCCCTTCGCGCGCGAGCCGACGAAGAGCGGGCTGCCCTTGGTGAACGGCAGCGACACGAGGAACTCTCCGTCGGTGACGAAGAAGAGCGTGTCGTTGGGATCTCCGATGGAGATCAACGTCGCGTTGGCAGGAACAGTGCGCACCTGCATGCGCGAACGGAGGATCTCTTCTTCCTCGCTCGACAGATGACGCGCCAGCTTTCCGAGGGCCCCCGACACGCGGCGCCTTTTTTCACGAGCCGCGGCGGCGGTCTAGACGTTGTGCGAGCGATCAGTCGGAGACGACGAAGCTGGTCTCGATCGTGACGTCCTTCTTCACGGTGATGCCGGCATAGGTCGGCACCGCGATGCCGTGGTTCTTGATGTCGATCGCGAACTTCGCCTGCACGGCCATTCCGCCGGGGACCTTCTTCGCGTCGTAGGAAATGTCGACGTCGCGCGGAGTGCCTTTCACGGTGAACGTGCCGACGCCCTTCTGACCGACTCCGGCCTTGAGCAGTGACGCGCTGACGATCAGCTCGGCGTTCGGGTACTGCTCGGCGTTCAGGTACTTCTTCATGTGCGAGTTGCGCAGGCCGATGCCGGTCTCGATGTCTTCGAGCGGCACGATGAAGCGCACGCGATCGCCTTCGCGAATCGCAGTCATCTTCTTCGTCACTCCGTCGATCGCCGACGCGGGCACCTTGGCGTGAAAGACGACCTCCTCGACGTCGAGCTCGAGCGGCTTGCCGTCGGGCTTCGCGGCTTCGGCCTTGGCCTGCGCGACTCCAGCGTCAGCGGCTGCGGGAGGACTGCTCGGCACACCACCGTCAGCCGCGAGGAGAAACATCAGCGTGATGAATGACATGGCTCTTCGACTCGCCCCCGGAACCGCGATTCACCGGCCCGCCTGCGAGCGCAGGTAGAGCACAGGTGTGGCGACCTCGGTAGGGTCGGCCAATGAATCGGATGTGGGTGCTAGCGGTGGTGGCGTTCGGAGCGTGCCGAAGGCCGTGCGTCGAGAACGGCGAGTACGCGTTCTTCGCGCGGCGAGCGGCGAACCCGGCCGCGATGCAGCAGGGAGCGTGTCCTGAGACTATCGAAGGAACGGTGACGTGGCACGCTGACGGCGGAGCGTCGTTTCACGTCGCCGGCTTCGAAGGGAGCTGCACTCGCTCACAACAAGATCTGCGGCCCAACTTTGAGATTTGCGCGATCGCGCTGGACTGCAACGGCCGCAGCCAGAGTGGACTCGCCTCGCTCGCTTTCACCGGCGTTACGATCGATGCGAAGTCGGACGCCGGTGTGATCGACGGTTTTCAGGACATGACGAAAAGCACTGCGTCGTTCGCGAAGTGGACGCAGAACGACACGG
>JAEUJS010000711.1 GCA_016792935.1 Archangium sp.
GCTCTTCGTTCACGGTGAGGGCTTCGGTCAGAAGGCCGGCACGCAACACTTCCGCGTGGTGTTCCTCCCGCAGGAAAACGTGCTGAGCGAAGCGTTCGATCGCCTCGCCGCGTTCATGAAGAAGGCGCGCTAGTGGGCGCCCCGCAAGATCCGAATGAAGCCCGTCAGAAGCGGGCCGAGGATGCTGGGCGTCGTGACGGGAGCATCGATCCAGCAACCCTCCACGAGTTCGGAAGGCTCGCCCTTGCTCTTGTCATCGGCGCTGCGCTCCTCGTGATGGCTTGGAACATCGTCGCGCCGAAGCTCAACCTGCCGGAGTCACTCGTTGCCCGCGCCCTCATCGTCGTCGCCCTGGGTGTCTCGGCCTTCTTCCTTTTTGAACTCCGCCGAATCCGAGCGCGCGCTTACGCGACAGTCGAGTTCTTTGTCGGCTGCGTCACAGCTTGGTTGGCATTCGACGCCCCCAATCTGACCGATCAAGCCCTGCGACTCGCTGCTGCCGTCTATTTGATGGTTCGGGCGCTCGACAACTGGAGCCGAGGAGCACCGACAGCGCTCAACGTGCTCGAAGATCGCGTCGCGAAAATTGAGGCTCAACTTCGTGACGCGCCGTCGGTTGGCAACGAGAGCGGTGCTCCGACGAACCCGCTCAACGCACCGACAAAGTGAGTGCGAGCTTTCACCGCTTCAGCAGCGGAGCTGGATCCACCGCGGTCGAGCTGATCAGTCCAACTCGATACACGCCAAAGTGCAGATGCGGCGGAGTCGTGCGCGCGTTGCCCGTGTTGCCGACGATGCCGAGCAGCGTCCCGCGCTCGACTCGCTGCCCGACCTTCAGACCCTCGGCCCAATCGTCGAGATGCGCGTAGTAGTAGAGCGCGGGGCCATCGCCGAGGACGGTGACGACGCGGCCTCCGAGAGGATCGAGCCCGACGCGCCAGACCTCACCGCGCGTCGCAGAGAGCACTGGAGTTCCGCGTTTCGCGAAGAGATCGATGCCCTGGTGTTTGCGCCCATTCGGTCTCGGAGCACGCCAAGACGAGCGGACGTGCGACGCGGGCAGACCCTGCACCGGAATCGTAAGCCGCTTCATGCGTCCATACCGGACCGCGTGCCGCAGCAGCCGCGCGCGAGGCATCGCGACCGCGAAGACGAGAAGAACCACGACTGCACCGAGTCCGAAGCGCCACGTAGCTTTCACTTCGGCTCATCGATGCAAGATGCGTAACCAGCGCGAGCTCGCTGACGGCGCTAGGCGGCGCGCGTCTCGACCGCGCGCAACTGCGACACGACGCGCCCAGTCGCGAAGGCCACGGCCTGCTCGACGACGTCACGCGATTTCCGCACGCCGTCGTGCCCGAGCCCTCGCGTCTCGACGAACTGCGCACCTGGCCACTTCGTCACCAGCTCGCGGCCGACCTCGTGCGGCGTCACCACATCGTCCGCGTCATGAACGACGAGCGCCTTCACCGCCCCAAACCCCGGAGCGTGCCGCCGCAAATCCAGGGTCTCGATGGGCGCACCGATGATGGCCTCGACCCTGGAAATCATCTTGTCCTGCGCCCTCACCGACAGCCCGACCTGGTTCGCGAAATGACGCAGGTACGGTGGCATCTCCACCGCCGGGGCGAGCAGCACGAGCCGCTCGACCTGCATCCCCCTGGAAAGCGCGTACGCCGTCGCGGTCGCTCCCAGCGAGTGCGCGACGATGAGCTTCGGAGTCAGCCTCCGCGCCAGCGACACCACCGTGTCCGCCATCAACGGCAGCGTCGCGAACTTGCCCGCAGTGCGCCCGTGCGCGGGCAAGTCGACCGCCACCACGTGGAACCCCTTCGTGACGAGCGGGTCGACGAACGAACGAAGCTGTGACGCGTTCCCGCTCCAGCCGTGAATCAGCAGCGCCGTGCCCGCCGGCCCACCCGAGTTCCATTCCCACGCCGCCAACTCGAGCGTGCCGGTGTCGAACACGAACGACCGCGCGCGCTCCCCGACCTCGCCCCAACGCCCTTCGAGCCGCATCGGCCGGCCCCACATCTCGAACGCCTTGTCGGCCACCCAATCAGGAGCGACCGTCTCAGCCACTTGAACCACCCACTTCACAAATCGAACGTTCGTGCTATTTCTCGGCGTTTCAGCAGACATGGTGTGGCTCCTGTGGGTTGAGACTCAGCTGCGGTGTGAAGTCACGAGCCGCTCGAAAGCGGTACGCGCGCGGTCAGCAGCGCGACGGTCGCGCAACAAGCGCGAGAACATGTGCATGGCCTTCATGATGCCCTCGAGCTCGAAGGCGAACTGCTCACAATCGGTGCCCTTCTTGAAATGCCCCTCGTCGACCGCGAGCTTCACGGTCTTGGCGAGCGCTTCCTGAAAGACGCGTTCTGACTCGGCGAGCACTTCGCGCGGCCGGCCATCGACGTCGTCGAGCTCGGCGTGGGCCTGCGTGAAGATGCATCCTCCGGGCATGCGGGCGTCGAGACCCCACTCCACCCAGTTCTCGAACACACGCTTCAGACGCGGCAAACCGCGCGGCGCCTTGAACGCGTCGATCATCACGCGCTCGGTGAAGCGGCTGCTCGCGAGGTCCAACACCGCGACCTGCAGCTCTTCTTTGCTACCGAAATGGGCGAACAAACCGCTCTTGGACATCTTCAGCTCGTCAGCCAGAGCGCCGATGGTAAGACCGTCGAAGCCATCACGCCCCGCGAGCAGGAACGCGCGGTCGAGGATTCGCTCTCGGGTCTCTTCGCCCTTCGACATGAAACAAGGATAAGAACGACCGTTCTAAAAAAGCAAGCCGTTCGAGCACACGCCAGTCATGACAGGGGTTTCCACCATCGCCGCCATCGCCACCGGGCCCGCAGCCGGAGGCATCGGCATCATCCGCATCTCCGGACCTGAGGCGCTGCAGACTGCGCGACGCGTGGTCATCGGGCTGCCAGAGAGGCCGTCTCCGCGTCACGCGTACCTCGCGCGCTTCACCGACGGAAACGAGACGGTGCTCGACGAAGGCCTGGCGCTGTTCTTCCCGGGCCCCAGGAGCTTCACCGGAGATGACGTGGTCGAGCTCCACGCGCACGGTGCTCCGCGGCTGCTCTCGATGCTGCTGGACGTGATTCTCCGAGCGGAAACCGTGCGTCTGGCGACGCCTGGAGAGTTCACGCGCCGCGCGTATCTCGCCGGCCGCATCGACCTGACGCATGCGGAAGCGTTGGCAGATCTCATCTCCGCCGAATCGGAAGCGCAGGTCCGCGCA
The DNA here is from genome assembly GCA_016792935.1 of Archangium sp. Taxonomy (GTDB): domain Bacteria; phylum Myxococcota; class Myxococcia; order Myxococcales; family Myxococcaceae; genus Archangium_A. The sequence goes on from JAEUJS010000711.1 coordinate 3,254, forward strand.
GCTGCGGCACAGCTCACGGGAGAGTTCGGAGAGCGGTTGTCGAAGGTGAAGGCGCCGCTCCTCGCGCTGCAGGCCGACATCGAAGGCGCGATGGATTTTCCGGAAGAAGCTGAAGGCGCGGAGAAAGACGCCGCCGGACGCTTGAGCGAAATCGTGAAGAACGCGCGTTCGCTTTTGGACGACTCGAAGCGCGGCGCGTTGATTCGCCGGGGCGCGCGCGTGGTCCTGTTCGGTCCGGTGAACGCCGGCAAATCGACGCTCTTCAACGCGCTCCTCGGAGCAAATCGCGCATTGGTCGACGAAGAGCCCGGCACGACGCGCGACACGCTCGAGGGAAAGCTCGAGCTCAACGGGCTCGCCGTCACGCTCGTGGACACCGCGGGTTTGCGCGACGAGCCAGGTCGCATCGAGAAGCTCGGCATCGAGCGCACGAAGGAAGCGGTGGCGTCGGCCGACCTCACGCTCGAGCTCGTGCCTCCCGGAGCGAAGCCGACGCGCGACGACACGCTCGTCGTGCACACGAAGATCGACACCGTGACTCCCTCTCCCTCAGGGAGAGGGCCTGGGGTGAGGGAGCTCTCACTTTCCGCGAAGACGGGCGAAGGCCTCGAAGCGCTGCGTGACGAACTCTTCAAGCGCCTCGGTGGAACGCTGGCGGGTGCGGTGGTGAGCAGCAGCGAACGTCACGTGCGCGCGTTGAGCGACATCGTCGAAGCGCTCGAGCGCGCGAGCAGCGCAGCCAGCGTCTCGACGCTCGAAGTCGTCGCAGGAGAAATCGGCGTCGCGCTCGACGCCATCGCCGAACTCGACGGCAGCGACGCACGCACCGAGTTGCTCGACGCGATCTTTCAGCGCTTCTGCATCGGCAAGTAGCTCACCGTCGCGTCACGCCGCGCCGGTCCCGCAGTATCCGAAGCGGAGCTTGATGCCGGACTCTTCGAGGCGCACGAGGACCTCACGGGCTGGCGCTCGAGAAACAGATCTGTTGCGACCGGTCCGGCTTCGTTCCGAGCGCGTCCAGGCCACGAGGTGAGGCTACCGTCAGCGTGGTGCTGAACGGAACGCACCAACCGAGTTTGGTGTCAGGGTGAGCTCATGAGAGCGCACCCGATCGTCGTTGCAGTCGCAGCGGTGGTGTTCTTCTCGTGCGCTCCGTCGAGCCCGCCGCACAGCCCACCGCCAAGCCCACCGCCCGTGGCAGCCGCGGCACCAGTCGCACCGAAAGCAGCTGCTCACCCAACATCAGAGACTGAGCCAGAGCCGCCGCAGGAGCGGCTCAGCGGTTTGATTGGAACCTCGCCGGTCGGAGCGTTGGATCCGAGGGCCGTTGATCCGCCGCTCGCGAAAACAGCGAGCGAAGTGCTCGCAGCGAGGAGAAGCGAGCTCGTGCGCTGCTACGCGCCCATCATCAAGGAAGGCGGAACGCTGCAGGGCAAGGTCGTGCTGCAGCTCGATGTCAATCGAACGGGCGGCGTGCGCTCAGTGAAGAAGCTGCCAGCGACGACCATCGAGGACGCGGGCCTCGTCAGCTGCGTGATGGCCACCATCAAGGGTTGGTCGTTTCCGAAGAACACCGCGGTGCTCGAAGTGCCGCTTCAGATTCGGCAAGTCATCAAGTGAGCTGACTCAGAGCCCGGGCAGGTCGTTCGCGAAGTCGAGGCGACGCCGGTCGTCAGCCGTACAGCCGGCGCGGCACAACTTTCCGAGCGAGTCCTTCGTCTTGGGCTTCAGCTTCTTGTCGAACGCGTAGCTGCTGTCGGTGCCGAACTCTTCGAGCAGCCGCGAGCGTTCGCGCTTCACGGCCTCGGAGTCTCCGTTCTTCTCGAGCTCGGCGATGAGGTCCATGCGCTTCTCGACGGCGTTCGAGTCGATGCGGGCCACCGGCATGTTCCCGGTTCCGCCGGAGCCCGTACCGCCGCCACCGCTGACACGCCGAATCGACGGAGCGCCTTGCACCGAGAAGGTGCCCAGCTCGAGCACACCGCGCACGAAGTCTTCATCGCGCACCAGGAACCACTGCGTCAGTCCATTGAAGTAGCGCACGCACAGCGGAGTCGTCGCGGGCAACTTCTCGCGCAGTGACTCTGAGAAGACGAAGCGCACGAAGCCGCCGACGGTCGACTGGCGCTTCGGCTTGAGCGAGGTCGAGACGCCCGTGGTGGTGCGCTCGGCGCCCGTACCTTGATCGCAGCGGTCGCTCTCTCCGCGTTCGTGGAGGCTGACGATGCCCTCGGCTCCACCACCAGCGACGCGGAAGTTCGCCTGCACCCACAGGAAGCCCGTCTCGGGCCCTTCTGGAATTTCCGGAACGACGCCCGCATCTTCGACTTCGGGAGGCGGCGCCTCGCTCGTTCCCGAATCGACTGGCGTCGGCGGCTGAGGAGGCAGCGGCGCCGGCTTCTCCGAACACGCGCACAGCACCAGCGACAGAGACACGACGGCGGCTCCGAGTGCCCTCACGGTCGGGATGGTCGTACAAAAACCGGTTCACAGCCGGTTTTTGTACGGCGTCAGAACGCGCGCTTCGCGAACCAGTCGAGCGATTCCCAGGTCCGCACCTTGAGCTCGGTGGTGCCGATGCGCGGATTGGAGAGCTCAGCGTCGCTCGCTTGCGCGCTCGCACAGGTGTCGAGCTCGACGTGCGGGGTGGCGTTGGTGAAGGTGATGTCCACGCACGAGGTGTCATCGCTGGCGACCTGCACCGCGACGCGAACTCCGTTGGCATTCACCGTCACCTCGTCGAGCGAACCGACGCGGCACACGCGCGCCGAGAGTTTCGCGCCTTGCACGACCTCTTGCGGAAGGTGCAGCGCGACACGGCTCGGTGACTTCCCCTCGGGGCACGTGCCGTCTTTCGTCACGCGAAACGCGAGCACGTCATTGAGCACGCTCGCGCCTTCGCGTTGTGCACCGGCCCAGGCGGAGACGCTGCACAGCAACGCCCCGGCGATGGCGAGTCCGCGCGCGACGCGACCGAGTTTCCCTTTCTTGCCGCCGAAGGGATTGAGGCGGCCGCGAATCGCCATCAACACCAGCGTGAGCGCGGCGACGAGCGGAATCAGCGCGCCCTGCAGCGGGCCCTGACCGACGAGTCCTCCGAGCAGCGTGTTGAGGAGTCGCGAAGCGCCTTCACTCGAGGCGACGAGCAGTGACGCGACGAGCGCGAAGCGCTTCCAATCGCCCTCCGGCTCGAGCTCCTTCGGAGTCCCCTCACTCACGCGCGCGATTGTCGCTCGACTTCACTCGCCGTCCACATCTCCCTCTCCCGCGGGGGGAGCGGAGTGAGGACGAGAATCATCCCCCTCTCCCTCGGGGGGAGCGGAGTGAGGACGAGAATCATCCCCCTCTCCCTCGGGGGGAGGGTCGGGGTGAGGGAGCGCATCCTCAGCTGCCTCAGCTTCTTCGCGAGCGAGTCGCTTCTGTTCCTCAAGCTCGACCGCAGCCGCCTGCGTCTCCGGAGTCAGCGACTCGAATTCGCTCATCAACGACTCGGTCGACATGCCGCCGCTCGGTGGAGCGACGCGACGCGGAGCCGCGGTCGTCGCAGGCATCAGCCATGCGGGCGCGATCGATCTCGCGTCGACAGGCGCAGTGGTAGGAGCCAGAGGCGCAGCGGACCCGAGCGGAGATCCAGTCGACGATGATGAAGCGAAAACAGAAGCATCGGACGAAGGCGCAGACGACGCGGATGTCTGCGCGTCTTTCGCGCGTTCGGCTTCTTCGCGCGCGGCCTGCTTCTTCGCCTCGAGTTCGACCGCTTCCGCCTGCGTCTCCGGCGTCAGCGACTCGAACTCGCTCATCAACGACTCGGTCGAGATGTCACCACTCGACGGTGCAACCACGCGCGGTGGTGCCGCCGTCGTCGGCGGAAGCAGCCACGGCGGCGCGATCGACTTCACGTCGACAGAGGGTCTCACCGGTGCCGGTGCCGCTTCGAAGGAAGACTCCTCCGCGTTCTCTTTGCGTGCTGCTCGTGAGCGTTCGGCTTCTTCGCGCTCGAGCTGCTTCTGCGCCTCGAGCTCGACTGCGAGCGACTGCGTCTCTGGAGTCAGCGCGTCGAACTCGCTCATCAGCGATTCGGTCGACGACACTTCTCGCGCGACGGGCTCGGGTGACGTGTCAGGCATCACGGGCTCGAACTGGCTCATTAGCGACTCGGTCGACATCGCTGGATTCGGCGGTGGCGCAACAACACGAGGAGCCGCGACCGTTGGCGGCATGAGCCACGGTGGAGCGATCGACTTCGCATCCACTGCAGCAATGACTGGCTCTCCCTCACCCTGACCCTCTCCCGCAGGGGCGGGAGAGGGAATCGTCTCGCTCGCAACAACGGGCTCGAGCGTCACTGGCTCGAACTCGCTCATCAGTGACTCGGTCGACATCGTGGGAGTCGGCGCTGGCACTGGCGGTCGCGGCGCTGCGGTCGTCGCAGGCATCAGCCACGGCGGGGCGATCGACTTCGCGTCCACCGCAGCAGCGATTGTCTCTCCCTCACCCTGACCCTCTCCCGCAGGGGCGGGAGAGGGAATCACCTCGCGCGCCGCGGCGAGCTCGACCGCCTTCGCCTGCGTCTCCGCGTCGAGCGACTCGAACTCCTGCATCAACGACTGGGTCGACATGCCGCCTTCCGGAATGAACTCCGGCTGCGGTTCCATCGGCTCATCGACCACGTGCTTCAAGTCATCGAGCGACGCATCGAAGTTCGTCGTGGTGATGACTTGCTCCCGTTTCTCCGGAGCAGGTGGCGGATCGAGCGGCACCCGCGCACGCGGAGGCGCCTCGAAGCCATCGCCACGCGCAGGCGGCTTCCGCTGCGGAGGCTTCGTGACGCGCGGCTCGTCGTCGGACTTCTTCGGCTTCGGCGACGAGAGGTCGTCACCGAGCACCCAGAGCACGAGGTCACGCAGCTTGTGGAACGGATTCACAAACCACCATCGAGCACTCCGGCATCGGGCACGCCTGCATCGACCACGACCTTCTTCTTCTTGTCGCGTTCCGCTTGCGTCTCGACGACGAGCTTGCCGGCCTTCTCGTACTTCCACTCGCCGACCTTCTCGCCCTTCACGTAGCGGCCTTCCGACATCACGCCGCCGTCGGGCAGCCAGCTCGTCCACGGTCCAGTCGGCACTCCGTTTTCATACGCGCCTTCGAAGCGCGGCTGTCCCGTGCGCCACGAGCCCTTCCACGGGCCCGACTCGATGCCGCCGTCGAACGTGCCTTCCATCATCACCGCGCCGTTGTCGTGGAAGTACTTCCAGCCGCCGTTCGGTTTTCCGTCGGAGATCGTGCCCTGCTTCTCGATGCCGCCAGTCGGATGCCAGAACGTCCACAACCCAATCGCGACCATGTCGATGGAGTCGTCTTCGCGCGCACGACAGACCAGACAGCCGAGCGTGCGCTTCTCACCGTCGGCGCTCCACACACCGTGCATGCGCGTGCATTCCTGCGCCGCGTCGGCCTGGTCCTGACCATCGACGTACTCGACGTCTCGCCACGCTTCGCCGGTGGACCAGAACGTCTTCCACGGACCTTGATTCGTCTGCCCGACGCGCAGGCCGCTTTCGCTCGCCTTGCCGGTCGCGTGGTACTCGGTCCACACGCCGTTGGGGATGTCGCCTTCCATCGGGCCTTCGCTCTTCAGCTGCTTTCCCCAGCGCCAGAATTTCCACTGACCCGAGCGGTCGCCGTCTTCGTAGTGACCGACCCAGTCCGGGTCTCCGTTGCTGTAGTACGCCTTCCACTCTCCGACGGCGCGGCCCTCGCGGTACTGCCCGACGAGCCGTCGCTGACCGTTGGTGTGGAACCACACGTACGGACCTTCGCGCCGGCAATTCGCGTAATTCTCTTCGACGGTGATGCGCCCTTCTTCCGTCGACGTGCGCCACGCCCCGACAGGACAGCCATTCTCGAACGCGCCCTGCTCGGCCATGCGCCCGTTGGGGTGAAACGTCTGCCACGAGCCCGTGCCTTCACGAATCGTCGACACGCCGAACACCGTTCCATCGACGCCGCGGAATTCGTGTCGGCCCGTCGGCACTCCGTCTTCGTAGAGCCCTTTGCGCAGTCGCTCGCCGGTCGGGTGGAACTCTTCGTACATGCCGTTGAGGCGGCCCTTCACGTACATGCCGCGCCAGCGAAGCTTCCCGTTGCCGTCGTAGCCAAACCACTGGCCCTCATCGCGGTTCTTCACCACGCAGCCTTCCTTGCGCTGCTTGAACTCGACGACCCACTCGCCGCCCCTGGTGTCGCACGCATCGGGGCCTTCACCGACGCGACGCCCGCCCTTGAACAACACCTCGCGCCACTTCTCTCCGCGCGGCAGGTACTCGGTGAACGTGCCCTCGGCGAAGCCCTTCACGAACGGACCCTCGAGGTGCTTCAGCCCCGTGTCGCGGTGGTAGTGAATCCACACGCCGCTCTCGCGACCGTCGACGTACGAGCCTTCGCGTTCCTTCTTTCCTTCTTCGTTCCAGAACACCCACGGACCTTCGCGGCGGCCGTCCTTCCACTCACCGCGCTCCATGATTTGGCAGTGCTCGAAGTAGCGCACCGACGGGCCGTGGCGTTTTCCGTTCTTCCACAGGGTGCGCTCGAGCACCTGCCCGCCGGGCAACGTGCGCACCCACTCGCCCTCGTTGTTGGTCCTCACGCGGCAGCCCGCTTGTCCGTTCGGGAGCTCGGTCCACTTTCCGCCGGGCATGGCCGCGCACACGCTCTTCGCGTCTTCGGCGAACGCCGCGCTGCTGATCAATGAGAGGAGAACGAGCGCGCGCATCACGGACCGAGCAACCCTTTCAGCGCCTTGTCGGCACCCACGCGCACCGGGCTTCCATCGAGCGAGCGCAGGTCGCTCTGCGTGAGCGACACCTTCGGAGAGAACGCCGCGCCGATGAACGCCTCGACGGCCTTGTCGGGGTCGTCTCCCTGGGCGCACGCCAGCTGGGAGCCGTTGTCGTCGAGCAGGCACGCATCGACGGCCTTGCTGTTCGCACGCCCGGTCACCGTCACGCGGAACGGAGCCTTGTCCTGCAGCTCGAACCGCGGAGAGCGCGAGAGCCGCGAGGCGACCTCCTTCCCCGACGCGGTTTGATCCGAGCTGACGACGACCGGCACCGAGAGCCGCATGATGCGGAACGCGGTGGGCCAACGCTGCAGCAGCTCCTGTTGATCAGCCCGCGCGTCGTTCACGCGACCCAGCTTGCGCAGCGACTCGGAGCGATACGCCATCACGCGCCATCTCCACAGCGCGTCGCGCTTTTGCATCTTGAGCAGCGAAGCGTCGGCGAGCCGCAGCGCTTCTTTCCAATCACCTTCCTTGAACGCCACCTCACCCTCGAGCGCGTCGAGCATCGGAGTCGCCTCGGGAAACTTCGCGTCGATTTCACGCGCGCGCTTGAGCGACGCACGCATCACGCCGGTGCCGACCACGTCGATCAAATCTGCGGTGCGCCAGTGCGACCAGTCGCTGACTTCGCCCATCGCCGGACGCGTGAGGAGAAGCAGTCGATCGTCTCCGCTGAGAAGTTGAACGAGTCCGCGCCGCACTTCCCAACGCGCCGCGATGAGCCGCGCGAGCTCTGAGGCACCACCGGCGAGTCCACCCGCGGGGCCCGTCGCCATCTGCTCTTCGAGCTGCGTGATGCGGCCGTCGAGCGCCCAGGCGTAACGCAGCGTGCGCGTCAGCCGCTCAATCTCCGCCGAGCTCGAGCTCGCGCCCATGCGTTGCTGCTGGCCGTACAGCTCCTGCGCGAGCTTCGCGGCTTCGGTGTTCTGTCCAACCGCTTCGAGCAAGTCGACGAGCACGCCGCGGCGCACGAGCGCGAAGTGCGGGCGGTATCGCTTCTCGATGTACGACGTCTTCGACGACTCGAGCGCGGCGACGGCCTGCTGAAACTGGCCCATCACGATGGCGAGCGACGCAATCTGGTTGTCGACCGGGTCGATGCAGTCTTTGAGTTTGCGCGCCTTCGCCGAGAGCTGTTCCGCCTCATCGAGCTTCAAGCGCGTGAACGCCGCGCTCGCCGCGTTGCGCACGATGGTGCAGTTCTTCCCGCTCGTCGCATCGACGCCCGCCATCGACCATTTGTACGTGCCTTCGCGGTCGTGTTCCTCGAACGCGATGCTGAGCAGACCGTTGTAGCCATCAGCGCGGTCGCCTTCGTCGTCGCTCGCGGCGAGCTTGGTGGCGATGTCGCGCGCTTCCTTCATGTGACCCGACTTGAAGAGCGGCCAGATGCGCAGATACGGCGGAGGCGGGCCCCACTTCTTCTCGAACCCGTCGAGCACCGCGATGGCCTCTTCGTTGCGATTCATCTCCGCGAGGATGAAGTGTTCCTCGAGGAGCGTCTTGATGGCCCATTCCTTGTCGGCGTCGGCGAGAATTTTCTGTGCCTTGCGCACCCACGCGAGCGCGCGCGGATGGTTGCCTTCTTCATCGTGGTGAATGCGCGCCATCGACCACGCGCCGACGAACGACTTCGGATTCGCGGCGAGCACCTTCTCGGCCTTGTCGCGCGCCTTGATGAAGTGCTGTTGGTCGACGTCGTTGAGACAGTCGCGCTCTTCCGCGGTGAACGAGTCTTCGAACGCGGCGCTCGAGAGCACGAGCATGAACACGAACGGAGTCATTGGTCACCTCCGGCCCAGTTCTCACAGCCGCTCGCCTCACCAACCGTGAAGGCGTCCGCCAGCGCAGGCTCGAGCACGTTCAACTCGGAAGCGGTGTGACCCGAGCGGCGCCAACCACCTTCTCCGAGCGAGAACATCACGTCGGCGTGCAGGTCCACCCACTCGGTACCGAGAGCGCGGCCGATGATGAACGTGCCGACGCTCGTGAAGTTCCCCGAATAGACGGTGCTGAAGCGGGCCTCGACCGACGTGCGGTTTCCGCGTGCAGCGACGAGACGTTCACCGCTCCAGTCCACGCGCGTGCCCCAGAAGAACTCCGCCGGCTCCGAGGGCTGCGTGTTCCGCAGCACCTTCTGTGGAGCGTGCACCTCTTCCACTGTCGCGAGCGTGAACGAATCGACGGTCGCCGCCAGCTCACACAAGTTGGTGCGCACGCGCGTTCCACTCGGCCACTGTGGGCCGCAACCGGCGAGCACCAACGCGAAGAGGGCGAGCGACCGATTCATCCTTTTCGGGCTCCCGCCCCTCGTCGGAACCACATCAGGCAGCTCCGAGCGTCGAGCGCGACAACTTCTCGATGGGCCCGCGCATGGCGTCCTTCACCAACACGTCTCCGAGCACGCCCGGCATCAGCTCGAGGCGGTGCTGGAAGAGCGGAGCCGACAGCGCCTCGATGTCTTCCGACGACACGAAGTCGCGGCCCTTGAGCACGGCGCGCATCTGCAGCGCGGGCACGGCCTGCACCAGACACCGCGTCGAGACGCCCTGGCGCGTGCGCTTGGGGTCTCGCAAGCCCTGCGCGATGTCGACCAGGCACTGCTGAATCGCAGGAGACACCGCGACCTTCGCGCGCATCGTCGCGCGCGCGGCGAGCACGTCGGCGCGTTGCACCTGCGGGAGCGCGGCGTTTCCTCCGACGGGACGCGGCTGGCCCCACGTCTTGATGACCTGCAACTCACTCGCAGCGTCGATGTGCTTCATCGAGAGCTTGAAGAGGAAGCGGTCGAGCTGCGCGAGCGGCAATGGATACGTGCCGACCGAGTCGAGCGGGTTCTGCGTCGCGATGACGAAGAACAAGTCGTCGAGCTTGTGGCTCACGTTGTCGACCGTGACCTGCTTCTCGGCCATCGCCTCGAGCAGCGCGCTCTGCACCTTGGGAGACGTGCGGTTGATTTCGTCGACCAGCAACACGCTCGCGAACACCGGCCCGCGACGGAACGAAAACGTCGAGGTCGAGGGCTCGAAGAGCGTCACGCCCGTCACGTCGCTCGGCAGCAGGTCGGGCGTGAACTGCACGCGACGGAACGAAGGAATCGCGAGCGCGTCGTTCGGAGCCCCCTCGACGAAGCCATTGCCCAACGCCTTGGCGAGCGTCGTCTTGCCGGAGCCCGGGTAGTCCTCGAGCAACACGTGGCCATCGGAGAAGAGCGCGATGAGCACCAGCTCGATGATGTCGTCGCGGCCGATGACGTCGTAGCGCATGCGGTCTCGCAGCCGCGCGGCGGTGTTGCGAACGTCGTCGAGAGTCAAAGCCCCCTGGGGCGACGACGTTGGGTGGGAGATGGTGGGGAGCATTTCGTTCCTTCAGTTGGGAGGCGGCCAGAGACCGCGGTCGGAGTTCTTCTTCAAGCGCGCATCGAGGTCAGCGATTCCCTCGAGCTCAGGACACTTCGTTCGACAGTCAGGATGCAGCCACGCGGTGATGCGGCCCACGTCTGGCAGCTGCCGCTCGACACCGATGCGCAACGTCGCGGCCTCGATGTTCTTGCGGCACACCACACATTTCGACGCGCCCGTCTTCGCGCGCGCGACGAAGGGAAAGTCGCCCGCCTGCTCGAGCTTCTCGAGCTTGGGCAGCTCCGCCTTCGGAGCCGGACCCAGGTCGACGCCGCGCCGCTTCGCGAGTGCCGCCGCGACGACGTGCGTGCCCGCGGGCGTGACGCGATTCCGGTAGAACGTGACGGCCTTGGTGATGAACGTGGTGTCGAGCTCATTGGTGAGGTCGACCTGCTCGAGCTTCGGCGCGAACTTCGAATCACTCTCGAGCTTCTTCGCCAGCGCGCGCGCGTCGGCGTCGCTGAAGCCGTTGTACGGGACGCGCAGCACCTTCAAAGCGGGGAACGCGTGGAGCAACAGCTCGAGCCCCTCGATGCCCACCGGTTTGTTGGTCATCGCGGTGCGGCCGAGGTTCTGACCAGCGAGCTCGAGGAACTCGAGCGAATCGCTCCACGACTTCACGCCAGCCAACATGCGCGCGAGTTCGAGGCCTTCACCTTCCCCGGGGCGGTGGAAGCCGATGCGCAGCCGCTTCAACTTCGGCAGGTGCTTGCTGTCGAGCAGCTGCCGCAGATGCTCGATGGAACGGAAGTAGTGGTCGGCCGTGGTGTCGAGTTCAGTGAAGCGCGCGAAGGCAGGCGAGAGCGAGAGTTCACGAGCTGACGCGGGCGTCACCGGACCATCCGCTCCCGCATCGAAGATGAAGCCGCGCAACATCGGCAACTGCGCGAACACCGTGTCGGCGCCCTTCACGAAGGTCTGCGCGTGCGCGGAGACGTGCGTGACGAAGCCGCGTTCCCATTTCTGGCCGGTGATGAAGTGGTCCACGTCGGCGAGCCAGCGCTTCTCGTGCTTCTTGAGCAGCGCGGCTTCCTCCGCCACCAGCGCCTCGGTCTTCGCGCGCGCGAGCTGACACTGCACGCGAATCAGCTCACCGCGCGCGTCGCCCTGCTCGATGAGCCAATCGGCGTACACGAGGCGCGGCGCATCGTCGTCGGGGCGAGCGCGAATGTCGGCAATCCAGTCGTGCTTCGTCGCCACCGCGCGCGGCGCGTTCGGAGCGTCCGCGGCGAAGCGCTTCCACGCCTCGGCGAACGTGTCTCCGAGCGGCTTGAGGTGCAGCAAGCGACCCAGCGGAGCAGCGAGCTTCTTCTTGCGTGACTCCGCGCCGTAGAGCGCGAGCTTCCACCGCTCGATGGCCGGGTGCGGCGACGAGAAGGCGTCCCACGCTCCGGGCAACACGAACTTTCGCCCCGCGCGTGGCTGCTTCTTCTCGACGAGGTGTCCCGACTTCACGAGCACCGCGACCGCTTGCTTCAACTCGGCCGGCTGCCAGCCATAGCGGCGGAGGTCTGCTTCGGAGCTGTCGACCAACGCGAGCACTTGCAGCAACAACACCGCGGGCGCTTCATCGAGCCGCAGCGTGTTCTGCACTTCCTTCACCACCGCCGGCGCGCTCCGGCGGGGATCGACATCCCATTTCCCCGAGCGCGCGAGCAGCGCCTGAAATCCACTCGAGGAATAGGTGTCCCACACCGGAAACAACGACGACCAGGGATAGATGTCGCTCGAGTACGAGTACTCGACGGCCTCGCGCAGGAACGCGCGCTGCTTGTCGTTCGTCACCCTCGCTGGGCGAAAGAAGACCTGCCCCAGCCTGACGAACCACGCTCCAGCGTCGTCGCCACCCTTCTGATTCGAGAACCCTCCGAACAGAATCAGCGCGGGGTTGCGCAAGCGCTCGTCCATCTTTCGCTGCAGTCGCGTGATGAGCGCACGCGACGTCGCGTCTTCCGGCAGATGCGCCGAGAGAAACGCCAACGCCTGCACCCCTGCTCGGAAGCAACCGTCGTCGAACGCCTTCGTCGCGCTGCGAGGCCAGGTGTTGCGCGAGGGGGAAAAGTCACCGTCGACGTCGAAGAGGCTCTCTTTGCCGGCGAGACAGTCGAAGAGCGGCCTGGCGTTCCACTTGCCGAAGATGCTCCGCAGGTCTCCCTGCAGCTCGGTGGAAAAGCCGGCGCTCATCGCGTGAACCACCAACCGATGGGGTTGAAGAAGCCGCCGAGCCGAATCCACAGCGGAGTCGACTTGCTCATCTCACTGCGGGCCTGACGCGCGAGCGGCACCATCGAGTCCTTGACGCTCGTGTCGTCGTGACCGAGCGCGAGCCGCAGGTGTGCATTGGTGAGCGCGACGAAACTCGGAGCACGCTGCGCGAGACGTTCTGCGTGACGCTCGCGACTCTCCCCCGGCAACCGCGGCACGCCGAGGTCGGAGAAGTAGTCGAGCACCGCGCGGTACACGTAGCGATGGTTCGCTCCCGCCAGACGGCGGAAGGCCTTCACGCCGAACGCGACGACGATGGCGCTCACCAACGCGCCGAGCACCGAGAAGCCGATGAGCTCCCACGGAATGACGAGCGGCGTCTTGTCGTCGAGCCCGCCCGGAGGTTCTCCGCGCGCCAATTCTCCGAGCGCTGCTTCGAGGTCCTGGTCGACATGCGCCGCCGGCGGCTCATCGCTCTGCTCCGGCACGATGTCGAAGGTCACCCAGCCGACGCCCTCGAGGTACATCTCGGGCCACGCGTGCGCTTCGTTCGCGAAGATGAGCACCGCGGAACCAGCGCCGCGCGAGGCCGTGCTCACGCCGTAGCCAATGGCGACGCGCGCCGGAATTCCCTGCGAACGCAGCAGGAAGACAGCCGCGTGCGCGAAGTGAACGCAGTAGCCGCGCATCTCTCCGAAGAGGAACGTGGCGACCGGGTCGTCGCCGTTCAGGTTCTTCTCGGCGAGTGAATAGAAGCCCTTCTTCTCGAGGTACTGCTTGATGGCGAGCGCCTTCACCACGTCGTCGCCGACGAAGCGCGGGTCCACGTCGCGGACAATCTCATCGCTCAAGTCGCGGTAGCGCGGGTCTGACGGGAATTCTGTGTAGTGATTGAGCCGCTCGGGGCTCCAGTCTTCGGGCACCGCGGAGCGACCCAACATGCGCTCCACCGGCCGCAGCAAGAAGAGCGAGTTCACGTCGTACGCCGCGACGAAGCGACGCGGATTGGGATTCGGAAGCGGAGCGAACTGCTGCGGGAATCCGACTCCGAACAACTGCGCGTGGTCGGCGAGCAGATACATCGACGTGCGCAGCTGGCGATGGAACGCGGGCGCTTGCGGCGTGGTGACGTCGACCGGACTCCCCGCGGGGAATTTGGTCGGCACGTCGGTGTCGAACGTGCCCGCTGCATCCTCGATGAGGCGGTCGCCCACCAACTTCGAGCGGACGGCCTGGCGGAAATAGAGCGCGTCGGCTTCCGGCAAATCGTCGTGCAGCACGGCGACCGCGATGGGCTCGGGCGGCTTTCCTCCACCTCCACCGTTGTTGTTCTTGTTGTTCTTGTCCTTGTCGTCCTTGTTCTTGTCGTTCTCGTCGCCGCGAACGCCGAGTTCGTCTTCCTTGCTGACCTCGACGCGCGGAGGCTGCGAGAAGAGGAGCACCAGAATTCCGCCGATGAAGAGCAGCATCATCGCGGCGAGCCGACGCGCGCGTGACGCACGGAGCAGCAGCAGCGCAGAAATCGCCGTCGCCGTGACGCCGAGCACCGCGAGCACGGGCTCGGGTTCGATGCCGTGGCTCCACGCCCAGTCGCTCAAGAAGCGCGGCTGGTGAATGCGCATGTGGCGGTGGTCGCGGAACGCGTGCGCGACCGCGCCGATGACCACGGCGAGCTCGAGAACCGAGACCGCGTGCCAGCGCGACGAAGCGAGCCGCAGCGCGACGAAGAAGCCGAACGTGGTGAGCCCGAGCACCAGCGCGTCGGCCGCGACGAGCGTGAACCACGGAGGGAGGAAGCTGCCCCACGCCGACAACAGCGCCGCGAGGATTTGTCCGACGATGGCGAGCGTGACGCCGGTGAGAATCCAGCTCCCCATGCGCAGCTTCGCGTCTTCGAGCTTGAACGCGAGCCACGACGCGCTGAGCACGCCGATGACCGCGGCCATCAACCCCGGAGGCGTGGCGAGCGACCAGAAGTAGACCGTCACCGCTCCCGAGAGCAGCAGCGCCTTCAGAATCGACATCGTGCGCGAGTCTCTCTGGCCGTTCACAGCAGTTGCCCCGTCGCGCGATGGAGAACCCGCACTGGAAGTCCCTCGGCCTCGAGCGAGGCGCGCAGCTTCGCGAGCCCCGGACGCTGCGAGTCGAGCTCAGCGGGCGGTTGAAAGAGGAAGGACTGCAGGCGGCCCTTCGGAGCGGGGCGCTCTCCTGCTTCGTCCACTCCGATGATGACGGTGGCGTCGAGCCCGCGCGCCTTCACGAAGCTCATCATCTTCTCGCGCCACGGCCCGTCGACCGGAGGCGTGAAGAAGAGACACGAGTGCATGCGCGAGGGGTCGATTTGCGCGGCCATCGTCTCGAGCGACTCGGCGCCGTTTGCCTTCACTTTTCCCGAATCGACGAGCTGCTCGATGGCTTCTCCCGCACTCCGCGCCGGAGACGTCGAGCCGTCAGCAGAGAAGATGAGGTCGGTGCCGAGCAGACCCGCTTCGAGATACAGCCGCGCAGCGCCGGCGCTCGCCTCGTCTTCGGGGCCGGCGACGAAGAAGGCCACGTTCACGGGACCTGGAGCGAGCGCGCGTTCGGGCATGCGCACCAGCAATTTTCTCGAGCGCGCGTAGACCTTCCACAACACGTGGCGAACTGGATCTCCGTGCGCGTACTGGCGCATCTCGACCATGTCGCCTTCGGTGCGGCCGGTGGGGTTCGCCATCGCGTCGCCTTGCGAGCGTCCCGCGGCGAGCGTCGCACCCTGCTTCGCGGCGGCGGGCGTGACGCGCAGCGCGCATTCCCAGCTCAGGTCGAAGCTCAGCTGCGCGAGCCCGAAGACGTCCTTCACCGTGAAGCGGCGCGTGAGATTCGAGAAGCGGCCGCGCTCCTTGATGGTCACGACTTCTGACAACACGCCGTCGAGGTATTCGAGGCGCACTTCGGCGTGAGCGGGGTCGATCCATTCCAGCGTGACGTCGAGCACCAGCCATCGACGGAGCGACGGAAAACGGAACGTGGTGCCGTTCGGAGCGAGCGTTTCGATCGACTCGGGCAGACCGACTCCGAGTTTCCGAACCTGACGGCGCAGCGAGAGCGTGCCGAGCACCACGATGAGCGTGCACACGCCGATGAGACCAGCGGCGACGACTCCCGAGGGATAGAGGAGGAAGTCGCCTTCCTTTGGGCTGAACACGAAGACGATGAGCAGCGCGAGCGCGAGGAGGATCAACGCGCCGACTCGCAGCGGGAAAATGCGCCGCGCGAAGCCCCACCAGCGGCTGAGTCGCTGCTTCATCAGGAGTGACTTCGTAGCACCGAAAACGCTCGGTCCCGCCCGTCCAAAAAGCTGATCATCCCGCGCATCGCGAAGTGAAATGCGTGGCGCGCGCCGAGTGTTCCGTGCGTGCTCAGTCTGCTTGAAATCAACGTCGGCACAACGACACGCCCAGGTCGCGAGGGTCGCGCTCGCGCACCTTGCACTGGTAGCCCGGCCCATCCATCGAGCCGCCTCCGGCGAGTCGCGCGATGTCCCACTGTTCCAGCAGCGCGCACAACCGCTGCGCATGAGCGCGAGCTTCCGCGACGGTGACGAACCCACGCGAGCACGTCTTGCCCGCAACGCGGTCAGCGTCGACGAGGCGCGGCGGCGGACGGACGTGCTTCTCGACGGTCTTGTTCGAGCCCGCGTCGACGACCTCGGCTTGCGCCAGCGCACTCGGGCCAGCGTCGACGACGTCCGTGCTCGGCGCTCCCGCATCGATGCGTTCGATTCGCGCCAGCGCACTCGCGCCGGCGTCAAGGACATCGGCGCTCGGCGCACCGGCGTCGACTGCGAGCGCGACCGTGCCCGCGTCGATGGCTGGCGGCGTGAACACCACCGGCGGGGGAGTCGGCGCTGCAGGCTGAGCGCGGAGCGTGCGCTGAACGACCAGCGCGCCGGCGAGCGCGACGAGCAGACCCAACACCAGCCACGGAGTGCCTGACGAAGCGGGCGCGGCGACCGGGGTTGGCGCAACGGCCGGTGTCGGCGCCAGTGGAGCCGCTTCGCGCGCCGCGTCAGTCGCGCGCGGCGCTGCGGGAGGCAGAGGCGTCCGCTGCAACGTCGCCTCGAGCCCGAACGACGCAGCGGTCGCTTGCACCGTGCGGCTCGCCACCACGTCGACGCGTTCTGCGATTCGAGCCAACAGCGCATCCAGCTCGCTCAGGCACGCGCGCGCCTCGGGAAAGCGCTCGCCGGGCTCGCGCGCGAGGCAGCGAGCGAACCACGCATCGAAGCCGTCCGGCACGCCGCGCAGCCCGAGCGACGCCGCGCGCTGGCTCGCCGGCTCGAGCGGAGACACGAGAATCTCCGTGAGCACCGCGCCGATGGACGCGTCGTGTTCCTTCGCGGTGCGCCAGTACGAGCCTCCGGTGAGGAACTGAAACGCCATCAACCCCAGCGCCCACACGTCAGTCGCGGGAGTCAGCAGGGCGCCGGGCTTCGCTTGCTCCGGCGCCATCCAGAACGGAGAGCCGACCGCGCTCGTCACCACGCCCGCTCCACCCGACGGCAACGCCAGCGCGAGCCCGAAGTCGAGCACCTTCACCACCGACGCCGCGCCCTCGCGTCTCGCACGCGCGAGGAAGAGGTTCTCGGGTTTGAGATCGCGATGAACGATGCCCTGGTCGTGCGCCAGCCCGAGCGCGTGTCCGGCCTGCAGGAACACGTCTCGTACCTCTCCGGGTGGAATCGCGCCGCGCCGCGCGCTCAAGCTGCCGAGATCCTCGCCCTCGAGCAACTCCATCGCGAGCCACGGCGCGCCGGACGCCTCGTCGATGCCGGCGGCGACGACTTCCACCACGTGCTCGCTGTCGATGCGCCCGCCGATGCGCGCCTCGTCGACGAAACGCTGCCGACTCCGCGGATCCGGAACGAGCTGCGGATGCATCAACTTGAGCGCGCGCAGCTTGTCGGTCGAGAGCTGTCGCGCGACGTACACCGCGCCCATGCCGCCCTGAGAGAGCCGACGCTCGATCTGAAAGTCCTTCGCAAACAACTGCCCCGGCTCGAGCGCGCTCATCGAGTGTCCAAGGTAGCTCGTTCAGTCTGCTTCGAGCAGCGTCACCTTGCAGTCGTAGGTCGGGTTGGTGAAGTCGACCACGTCGATGTCGCCAGTCATTTCGTCGAAGCGTCCGACGAGCGACGGCACACGCGGCCCGAGCGGTCGCGGAGGCTCACCGGGCATCGGTGGCGTCTCATTTCCAATCATGGAGAGCGCGCTGATGACCGACATGGCGACCATGCCGATGGCGGCTCGGCCGTTGAGTTCCTTCACGTTGAGCTTGCGGCGGAACTTCATGATGCCGTCGAAGCGCCACACGCTGCGGAGCGGCTTCTTGCTGAGTCCTCCGTCGAACGTGAAGTTCACGGCGACCTCGTTGGCTTTGTCGACCACCCACACGTCGAAGGGCTTCAGCCCGCTGGGGCGAATCATGCGCACCGATTCCACTGCGCCGGAGTGCAGCTGTTTCACCTCGACGAGCGCGTAGAGCTCGAGGCCCGCGCGGCCGTCGGCGAATTCCTGCATGCGCGCTCCGGCGGCGAGGAAGTTGACCATGTTGATGGCGTCGGGACTTCCGCGCGCGGCGGCGTCGGCGAGCGCGCTCGGTTTCTCGATGCTCTCGAGTCGCCCCTCGGGCTCGGCGTAGGGAGCGCCGGTTTTTCCGTAGCGCTCGGCTCCGGCGAGCCAGCTTTCGGCGAAGGCCTTGCCGACTTCTTTGGGGGAATTGGTGTCGATGAACTGCGGGACCTCATCGGTCGCATCACGAAGTGCTGCGCCGAGCGCTCCGTACGCCGGGTCGGGCAGTCCGTTCGTCGCGCGCGCTCGAGCGAGCATGCTGCGAGCGAAGCCACCGACTCGTTCTTCGACGCGCGCCTGTTCGTCGGCGCGGACCTCTTCTTTGCTCGGCATGTCGCTCGGGGTGAGCGTGCGGCCGCGCGGCGCTTCACGAACGATGGGCATCGCGAGCACTGTCTGCGCGTCAGACGTGCTGAGGAATGACTCCCTCTCCCGCCCCTGCGGGAGAGGGTTGGGGTGAGGGAGTGACGAAGCAGTGCTCACGCCCGAAGTCGGAGCATCGCTCTTCGTTTTCGGAGGGCTGGCTGACTCGCTCGGCGGAGCGACGGTCGACACGCCCGCACCCCGACCGCGCTCGGTGGGCAGTGCGGCAGACGATGGCTGTGCGCTCGACGTTGGCTGCGCGTTCGGTGTCGACTCTTTCGGTTTTGGCTGCTCGAACGGCGTTGGCCGTGCGATCGGCGGCTGCACGAGCGTCGGCGCCGGCGGGCTCGGTTTTGGCAGCGTCGGCGAAGTCGCGGGCACGACGTTGACCCAACGCACTTCGACGAGCTGCAGCGGAGCAGTGCGTGGAACCGGCGGTGGACGCTCAGACCCGCGCGCAAACAACCAGAAGACACACACGTGCACGCCCAGCGAGACGCCGAACGCGAGCATCGTCCTGCGCCGTCCCCACGGCCTGCGCACGCCCTCTCAACGCGCGACGGCTGAACTCATTGCCGACCGCCGACCGCGCCGCGCGAAATCTTCCGGCACCGCCGCCCATCCGCCCTCGCGCGCCAGGTTGCGAACCAGAATGATGGCCGCCCACATCCGAAACGGCCGCCACCCCTCCGACACCTTCGCGTAGTCGGACTCGGGGCGCTGATACGCCGCCGCAAACGCTCGCAACACGCGCGGCTCCGAGGTCGGCAACACGTCGCGCACGCTCGCTCCGCGCATCAACATGTGCGCCGCCGTCCACGGCCCGACTCCATCCAACGACTCGAGCGATTCGAGCGCCGCTTCGGTCGGCATCGCGAGCAAGCGGTCCGCTTCCAACTTCCCGTCGAGCGCCGCGCGCGCGATTCCGTGCAGCACGTCCATCTTCCGCTCGGAAATTCCAGGGAAAGCCTTCACCGCCAACAACCGCTTCGGCGCAGGCACCAACCACATCCCTCCGACCTGCGAGCCGTGCGCCGCCGACAACTTCCTTCGCAACGCCGCCGCCTGCTTCACCGAGCTGCGCTGCGACAAGACGCCACCAAGCCCCGCCTCGTACGGAGACGGAAAGCCCGCCGTGAAAAATCCGGGAAAGAACTTCTTCAACCGCCCCAGCACGTCATCGCGCTCACCGACCGCCGCCCACGCGCGACCGTCGGCATCGAGCCCCAACATGCGAGAGAGCTGTTTGATCAGCCGCGGTTGATCAGTGGTGCCTTCGGCTTCGACGAGGATTCGCGAGCCCTTCTGCGACAACGTCGCGCTCACCGGCTCGAACGTTCCGTCGAGTCGAACGCCGAGCTGCAGTCCCTTGTCCTGCAACTGCGCCGCGCCGCCCATCGGAGCGAAGCCTGCATAGAACTCCGCCGCCGCGGAGAGTGAGAAACCAAACGGCGCCTGGAGCTCGGTGCTGAAACGGTTCGTGGTCATGGTCCCATGAAAACCGGCAACACTGACAAAAGCCTGTCAGCGTTCTTTCAAGCGTGCATTTGAGCGAGGCAGTGCTTCAACGCGCCCATGACCCTCCGCACCGTGACGAAGTGGGTGAGTGTTGTGGCCGCGTTGAGCATTCCGGCGTTTGCGCAGACGCCGCCGCCCGGGAATCCGAACGATTGGTCCGCGCCGCCGCTGACGCCCAGTCCTGCGCCCGCACCCGTTCAGAACAACCGCCCGCCCGCCGACCCCAACGCAGTCGCTGCGGGAATTCAGTTCCACGGAGAAATTTCGGGCGGCACCGCGGGCTTCGGCGGCGCGGTCTCGTTTGGCCTGGGCTTCAACCGCGTCGCGATTCTCTTCACGCCGTCCATCGGGCTCGCGAGCGTGAACTCCTTCTCGTCGGTGTTCACCACCACGCTCGACCTCTCGGTGCGCATCTACCTGCGTCAGCGCACGGCCGGAGCGCTCGTCGCGTACCTGCGCCCCGGCGCAGGAGTGCTCATCAACTTCGCCAGCAACCTCGTCGGCCTTGGCGGAAACATCGGCTTCGGTGCGGGCGGCGAGTATCTGCTGACGAAGAACCTCGGCTTCACCGCTGAGCTCGCGCTGCGACTCTCAGGCGTCTCGGGCAGCACCATCACGCCCGTCAGCGTCGCCACCATCGGCAGCGTCGGCATCATGCTGCACCAGTAAGCGCTCACTTTTTCCGGGCGCGCGCATCCTCCGCGACGCGCCCGAAATCGACACCCTGCTCGGCCGCGAGCCACGCCACGCTCGCAAACGTGCGCGTGGCCTGCGCCAACTGATCAGCGTCGATCTTCTCCACCGTGTCATTCGCGGTGTGGTGGAAATCGAAGTACCGCGAAGCGTCCTGGCGCACGTCGATGACGGGAACTCCGGCGGCGCGCATCACGCTCAAGTCCGCGCCGCCTTCCGCGCCGTCCGATTCCACGCGCACGTCGAGCGGCGTCAGCCACGGCGCCCACGTCAGAAACTGCGCGCGCGCCGCATCGCTCCCGAGCACCCGTGTCGCGCGCGCCTTGTCGGAGCCCATGTCTGCTTCCATCGCGACGACCACCTTCGCGAGCTCGGCCTCGTGCGCCTTCGCGTATTCCTTCCCGCCCCCGAGTCCGTTCTCTTCATTGGCGAACAGCACCACGCGCACGGTGCGCTTCGGCACGCGCGGCAACGTCTTCAGCAGCCGCGCGACGTCGAGCACGATGCCCACGCCCGCAGCGTCGTCGAGCGCGCCGGTGCCGAGGTCCCACGAGTCGAGGTGCGCTCCGAGGAGCACCACCTCTTCGGGCTTCTCGCGACCGACGACCTCGCCGACCACGTTCATGCTCTGCGTCGGCGCCTCTTCACGCGAGACGAGCGTGAGCCTCAGCTTCACCGGGCCCTTCTTCAGCAGGCGATGCACGAGGTCGGCGTCGCTCGTCGCGAGCGCACCCGCGGGGAGCTTCGCTGGATCCGCCCCCTGCGAGCCGGTGTGGCCGAGGCGATTTTGATCAGTCCCGACTGATCTGATCACCGACGCAATCGCGCCACCGACGACGGCCTGCATGCCAGCGAGGCGACGAATGCGCGCGACCGCTCCGTAGCCCGAGCCGTCCACCGTGCGGCGCATCGGGATGTTCACGAACAGAATCTTTCCGGCGAGCGTGCCCGGCTTCACGGCGTCGAGCGCATCGAGCGACTCGACCTCGACGAGCTCACCTTCCACACCAGTGTCCGAAGTCGGAGTGCTGTGGCCGAGCGCGGTCACCGCGACGAGTTGATCGATCGGCGACGTGATGCGCGCCTCTTCACGGCCGCGCACCCAGCGCGGAACCGTCACCGGCTCGGTGTGCACGTTCTGCAAGCCGAGCTGTTTCATCGTCTCGACGGCCCACGTGACGCCGAGCGCATCACCCGCCGAGCCCGAGAAACGGGGGCCCGCGGAGTCACACAACGACGTCGCGAGCGCTGCCGACTGCGTCTGCGAGCCCTGGAGCTGCGTCAACTCAGCGGGCTGCGGCGGAGTCTGCTCGCGAAAACCCGGAGTGCGGCACGCGACGAACAGCAACACGACCACGGCGACGTTCTTCACGCCGCACGTCTAACGCTTCAGCGCGTGTTGACCAACCGTGCTCGATGCGAGGGACAACGGCGAAGGCTCTTGGTTGCCACGCTCCACACGAAACGATCCAAATGAATTCCCCTCGGAAAACGGCTCACCGACGAACATGGGCCGCTCGATTTCCTTCGCATTTCTGACCGCTGTGACGGTGTCGGCGTGTGTCGGACAAGCGCCGCCTGTGCGGCTCGCGGGCAATCCGCCGGCGCCTTCCCAGTCGAGTGGCGTCAAGGTCGAAGCGCCGCTCCGCAAGCTCACGCGCTCGCAGTACCACCGCGCCGTTCTCGACCTCTTCGCTCCGCTCAATTGGACCGAGTCGCCCGCTGCGCGTTTTCCCGCCGATGAGCGGAGCGGCCCCTTCGCCACCAACGTCGTCGGTCTCCCCACGCCGCTCGACGTGGACCTCACCTTCGCCGCCGCGGAGTCGCTGGCGAACAGAGCCGCTCCGCAGTTCGAGACGCTCACCGGTTGCAAGACGCTCACCGCCGAGTGCGCGAAGCCAGCGCTGCAACGCTTCGCGCGTCGAGCCTGGCGGCGACCGTTGAGCGAGACCGAGCATGCGCAATTCGACGCACTCTTCGAAGGTCGCGACGCGCGCGAGGCCTTCACGCTCGCGCTCACCGTGGTGCTGGCCGCTCCGTCGTTCATCGACGTGGTGGAAGTCGGCACCGCTCCGAAAGACGGACGCATTCAGCTCACCGGCTTCGAGGTCGCGACGCGCCTCGCGCTCTTGCTCCGCGGCAGCATTCCCGACGACGCGCTCCTCGACGCCGCCGAACGCGGAGAGCTCGACACGCCCGAAGGTGTCGCCGCACAGACCTGGAGACTCCTTCGTGACGATCGTTCCGCCGCTGCGCTCACTTCCTTTCATCTGCAGTGGCTCTCACTCGAAGACGCGCCAGAGAAGAGCCTCACGCGCTACCCGTTCTGGACGAGCGACGTGCACGACGCCACCGCTGCCGAAACTTCGCTCTTCATCGACACCGTGATTCGTCGCAGTGACGGCCGGTACGAGACGCTCGTCACCGCGCCCTTCACCTTCGTGCCGTCTCCCGTCGAGCGCATCTACGGCCTCAAGCCCACGCTGCCCGGCGTGATGGTTGGACTCGACCCGTCGAAGCGTGGCGGTCTCTTCACGCAGCCGCTCTTCCTCGCGAAGCACGCGCACCCGAAGTGGACGTCACCCGTGCAGCGCGGAGTCGTCATGACGCGCGATGTGTTGTGTCTGCCGCTCGGCTCGCCTCCGCCGAACGTGAACCTCGAACCGATTGGTATCGACACCACCGGACAGCTCACGCGCCGCCAGCTCGTCGAACAACACAGCAACGACGCACGATGCAGTGGCTGTCACCGCATGATGGACCCGCTCGGTCTCGCCTTCGAGCACTACGACGCGGTCGGTGCGTGGCGCGACGTGGACCTCGACGACAAGTCCGCCATCGACGCCACCGTCACGCTCGCACTCGGAGACGCAGAGCTCGATGGCCGCATCTCTTCCGTCACCGAGCTCACGAAGAAGTTCGCGAAGTCGAAGACAGCGCGCGGTTGTTACGCGACGCAGTGGTACCGCTTCGCGCTCGGGCGGCTCGAAACATCCGCTGATCAACCCGAACTCACCACGCTGCGCACACGCTTCATCGACTCCGACGGAGCGATTCCCGACCTCCTCGTCGCCATCACCACCAGCGATGCCTTCCGGAGCCGTGCGCCATGAAGACCTTCAACCGCCGCCAGCTGCTCAAAGCGTCGCTGCTGCTTCCCTTCGCCTCCACGCTCGCGCGCGCACAACAGTCGACCGTCGTCGCGCCGAAGAACCTGGTGGTGCTCTTTCATCCCAACGGCTTCGAGCCGGGGTGGAAGCCGTCGATTGCGCCAACAGGCTCGCCTGCTGGCGTGACGCAGAACGGACAGCTCGTATTTCCGAGCGTGCTCTCGGCGCTCAACCCGTTCGCGTCGCGCATCCTCGCGGTGCACGGCCTGAAGAACGGAGTGCGCAACGAGGTCGCTGCGCACGCAGAAGGCATGGCCGGCATGTTCACCGGCGCACAGATTCCGAAAGGCGATGCGTACAGCGCGCACCCTTCGTTTGATCAATTGATCGCCGAGCGGATCAGCACCGGCGGCGTGCCCTTCACCTCGCTCGAGCTCGGCGTGCAGTCGCAAGGCGGCTTCGGAGCCGGCGGCAACTCACAGGTGATGATCTACGACCGCAACGGTCGGCGTCAGCCCGAGGACGATCCATCCGGAGTCTTCAGGAGACTCTTTGGCGGCGGCCTCACTCCGGAACTGCAGGCGCGCGTGCGGGCGAATCGCCAGAGCGTGCTCGACCTCGTGAAGGCCGACGTGAATCGCATTCGCCCCGCGTACTCGATGACCGAGCAGCGAAAGCTCGACGCGCACCTCGACGGCATCCGCGCGCTCGAACAGCGCCTCGACAGCGTGGCCGCGGCGCAGTGCACGCCGGCGAGCGCTCCGCCGTCACTCACCGACAAGGAACTCGCGGCGTCGGAACAATTCCCGGCGTTGATGGACCTTCAGTTCGACCTGCTCTGCTCGGCGCTGCAGTGCGGGCTCACGCGCGTCGGCTCGGTGCAGCTCACGCACAGCACCAGCAGCCTGAAAATTCCTGGAGCGAACACCGGCCTCGGCCTCCACGTCACGATGCACACCGGCACGCGCGCCGACAAAATACGCATCAACCAGTTCTTCGCCGGAGCCGCCGCGCGCCTGCTCGGAAAGCTCGACGCGGTGAAGCGGGAAGATGGGAACTCGCTCCTCGACGAGACGCTCGTGGTGTGGGGCACCGAGATGGCGGTCGGCAATCACCTGCGCGATCCGGTGCCGTTCTTCGTCGCTGGTGGTCACGCCACGCGCGGCCCGATTCAAACCGGGCGCGTGCTCGAGTTCACGAATGGTGAGCGACACACGCGGTTGCTGATGAGCGTGATGAACGCGTTCGGGGTGACCGAGCGCGAAACGTTGGGCGACCTCGTCGATGATTCGAGCCGCGGTGTCCTGAACGGGGTGCTGCGATGAAGGTCCCTCTCCTCCTGGTCACGCTCCTCACGATCAGTGCGTGCTCCAACACCGGCGCGTTGCCGTGCACCGTCGGTGAGACGCGCGGCTGCCGCTGCAACACCGGCACCGCGACGATGACGTGCGTCGCTCCCGAGGGCGCCTGGACCGCGTGCGGCTGCACCTCGCGAGAAGGAGTCGACGTCGCCGTTCCGCCCGCTCCGCCGCCGCCGAGCAGCTGTGGCGGTTCCACTTGCGCTCCGATGACTGAAGAGGACACCGAGGTCGGCGCGAAGGGCTGCTGCACCGACGACAACCGCTGCGGAGCGAGCTCGAGCTTCATCTTCGGCACGCAATGCGTCCCGCGCGGTGGAGACGCCGGCCGCGAAAACGACGCGTGCCCGAGCGAGAGCGCGAACTTCATCGACCTCGAGGGCTGTTGTCAGCCCGACGGCTCGTGCGGCCTGAGCATCGACACGGTGCCGAACTTCGACCTGGGCTGCCTCGAGCGCACCGAGATGGAACGGCTCATCAACGCCGGCTCGGCAGATCGCGACAGGCTCTCGCGCACCTTCTTCCTGCCGGTGGTGCCCGCGTCGTTCGCCGCGAAGCAGTGCAGCTACTAGCGAATCAGCCGAGAATCTCAGCCTCGGCCTGCAGCCGCTTCTTCGTCGCTTCATCGGCGGTCTTCTCCGCGAGCTCGAGCAGCGACTTCTTCAACGCCGCGCGCTTCTCTTTTTCCTGCTCGAGGTCACCCTGCAGCGTGGCGACCTTCATCTCGAGCTCGCGCGTCGCGTCGGCAATCTTCAGCTCGAGCACGTTCTGCAACAGGTCGAGCTCGGTGACCTTCTGGAAGGCCGTCGTCTCGCTCTTGCGCAGCGTCTTTTCCATCTCGCGCAACGAGTTCGAGAGCTGCTCGCGTTCGATCTGCGTGCGCCGATGCGTGATGGCGTGCTTCACGCGCTCGACGACCAGCATGATGCTCTCGAATGGCTTGAGCAGGTAATCGTCGGCGCCGAGCTTCATGGCCTCGAGCACGGACTCGGTGCTCACGAAGCCGGTGATGATGAGACACGCCACGCCGCTGTACTTCTCACGCACGTGCTTCAAGAGCTCGAGCCCACTCTTGCCGGGCAGATTCTTGTCGGTGACGACGGCGGCGAACACCTCGTTCTCGAGGAGAATGAACGCGTCTTCAGCGGTGAGCGCCTTGCGCGTCTCGACGCCCGCCTTCTTGAAGCCCATGCCGAGCACATCGAGGATGGCCTTCTCGTCATCGACGAGGAGCACCGTCTCCGAGGGCTTGTTTCCTGACCCGCTCACGAGGACCGCAGTTTCGACGCGTGAACTTCTTTCCGCGAGCGGTTTCTTCACTTCATGACGACCTTCTTCAACGACGGTGGCTTCGTGATGATCCCCATTCTTCTCGCGGGGTTCCTGCTCACGGCCGCATCCACGCTCCAGGCGTTGCGCCCCATCCCCGTGCGCTGGCGCACCCTCAAGTTGATGGCCGCAGGCGTCGCGACGCTCGGTGTGCTCGGCTTCGTGATGGCCGTGGTCGCCACCATTCGCAACTCCAGCGAGGCGTCCGACTGGGACACCCGCTCGAAGATGTTGCTCGGAGGCGTCGCTGAATCGGCGAACAACCTCACGCTGATGCTGGTCTTCCTGCTGATCAGCGCCATCGCGTGTACCGTCGGCTCGATGCGAGAGCGCGCGTGACCTCGCCCCTCGACACGAAGTCGGACGAAGCGCTCGTCGAGGCGTGGAAGCGCGGCCAGCTCGCCGCCTTCGACGTGCTCTACGCGCGCTACGAACGTCCGCTCTTCGGTTTCCTCGTGCGCCAACTCTCGGGCGACCGCGCTGAAGCCGAAGACGTGTTGCACCAGACGTTTCTCTCGGTACTTCGAGAAGCGAAGTCGCGCGACATCGTGCGCGTGAAGTCGTTGTTCTTCGAAGTCGCACGCAACGCGTGCGCAAATCGCCGCCGCACCTTGCAACGCGGAGAGGCCGTGCCGAAGGACGAGAGCGGAACCGCCGCGCCTCCCGACGAGCTGCTGATGAAACACCAGGCGAGCGCGCAGCTGCGACGTGCGCTCGAGAAATTGCCCACGACGCTCAACGAGGTGTGGTCGTTGCGCGCCGCGGGCCTGTCGTACGACGAAGTGGCGAAGACGCTCGGGCTGCCGCTCGGCACCGTGAAGTCCCGCCTCCACGAAGTGGTGACGCGTTTGCGCGAGGAGCTGCGAAATGGCCTGCACTGAACGAACTGGCGACCTGGTGGCGTGGCAGCTGGGCGAACTCCACGGCTCCGAACGCGAGGCGCTCGAAGAACACGTGCGCGGCTGCACGACGTGCCTGCACGAGTTCATCTCGTTGAAGCGCGACCTCGAGCTCGCTGAAGACGGCCCCGCGCCGTCGCCGAAGTCGCGCCTCGATTTGCGAGACAGCGTGATGAAGGAATTCGGTTTCCTCCCCGCGCCGTGGTGGGAGCGGCCGGTCGCCTTCTTCGTCGGCACCGCCTCGGTGGTGTGCGCGATTCTGGTGACGACCGCGGTGTGAAACGGGCTCCCGGGAAACTCCCGGGAGCCCTGAGTCAACCGACGGCAGTGATGATGCCCGCGCCGATGGTGCGGCCACCCTCACGGAGCGCGAAGCGCATGCCCGCCTCGATGCCCACCGCGCGCTGGAGCGTGAAGCCCACCATCGCGCGGTCACCCGGCGTCACCACGTTTCCCCGAACGTCGAGCGTTCCGGTCACGTCCGTGGCGCCGAAGAAGAACTGCGGCATGTAGCCCGAGCCGAAGGCAGTGCGGCGACCGCCCTCGGCAGCGGTGAGGGTGAAGAGCTCGGCCTGACCCGCAGCGTGCGGGTGAATGCTGCCCGGCTTCGCGACGAGCACGCCGCGACCGAGCCACGCGCGATCGACTCCGCGGAGGAGAAGACCGACGTTGTCGCCGGCACGCGCCTCGGTGCGCTCCTCGTGGAACGCCTCGATGCCCGTGACCACGGTGTGGTTCTGAACTCCGCTCGCGACACCGACGAGCTCGATGTCCGCGCCCAGGGCGAGCACTCCGCGCTGAACGCGGCCCGTGACGACCGTGCCACGGCCCGCAATGGTGAACACGTCTTCCACCGGCATGAGGAAGGGCGCGTGGAAGTCACGCTCGGGCACCGGGATGCGCGCGTCGAGCGTCTCGAGCAACTGCTCGATGCACTTCGTGTCTTCACCGAGCGCGTCGGCCTTCATCGCCTTCAACGCCGAGCCGCGAACGAACGCCACGTCGCGGAACCCGTTCGCCTCGAGCAGGTCCTTCGTCTCGAGCTGAACGAGCTCGAGCAACTCGGCGTCAGCGACGTCGCACTTGTTGATGAAGACCACGAGGTGCTTCACGCCGACCTGGCGCGCGAGCAACACGTGCTCGCGGGTCTGGGGCTGCGGACCCACCGAGCCGTCGACGAGCAACACCGCGCCGTCCATCTGGCTGGCGCCGACGATCATGTTCTTCACGTAGTCAGCGTGACCCGGGCAGTCGATGTGCGCGTACACGCGGTTCGCCGTGCGGTACTGCACGTGCTTGATGGTGATGGTGATGCCGCGCGCCTGCTCTTCCGCGCCGCGGTCGATCTGCTCGAACGCGAGCGCCTTGCCGCCGAACTTGAGCGCGGCGACGCGGGTGAGCGCGGCGGTGAGCGTGGTCTTGCCGTGGTCGACGTGACCGATGGTGCCGACGTTGAGCTGCTGCAACTTCGTGATGCCCATGACTGCCTCCTTGGAAATGGGGCGGGCTGGCCCCGGGACTCGCGATGCTGAAAAGAAAACGCCCCTCGAAGCCGGTGCATGGCTTCGAGGGGCGGATGGCTCTTTCGAGCTCAATTCCTCAAATCATGCGCATGCGTCCGGTGCTGAGGACGATGACGACGATGATGAGGAAGAGGATGAGCGCATCGCCCCCAGAGACGAGTTGGCAGTGCTCGACCTGACGTGCTGACGAAGTGTCGCGCTCCCTCACCCCAAACCCTGTCCCCGAGAGCGAGGGAGACAGGCACACGATTCGCACTCAGCGCGGCGCTCCTGGGAGCTGACTCGTCTGGAGCTCCACCATGCACGCTCGTCGTCTTCGCCGCGCACCACGCGGCGTCTCGCTGATTGAAATCGTCGTCTACATCACCATCGCTTCGATGATTCTCGCTGCCGTCGGCATCTACGCGGTCGGCGTGAAGAAGGACTCAGAGCGAAATGTCGCCTTCACCGACGTGAAGACCGCGCACAACGCGCTCGAGATGTACCGAGGCACGACCGGCCGCTATCCAGATCCTGATCAGGGCTTCGCTCCATTGATCAAACGGCGCACGCTCAAGAAGCCGCCGAAAGACCCGTGGGGCAACGAGCTGAAGTGGGAACTCGACGCGACCACTGGAGAGCCGGTCGTCATCTCGCTCGGCTCCGACGGAAAACCCGGAGGCGAAGAAGACGCCGCTGACATCCGTTCCACCGACGAAGAGCCGCAGTAGTAGAAACGCGGCATGTGGGCTGCCGCAGTTCTCGCGCTGGTCGTCTCGCAGGCCGACGTCTTGAAGGTGGCGGCTCCGTCGTTCACGTTGGTCGGTCTCAACCCTGAGCTCGGCAACGTCTTTCAAGACCGCTTCGTCAGCGGGCTCGGCGGACCGCCACTGCGCATCACCACGCAACGTGACATCGAGCAGCTGCTCGGACTCGAGCGTCAGAAGCAGCTGCTCGGCTGCGGAGAGAACAGCAGCGCGTGTCTCGCCGAGCTCGCCGGTGCGCTCGGTGTGGACGTCGTCATCTCGGGCAACGTCGCGAAGTCGGACTCGGGCTTCATCGCGTCCATCCGCGCGCTGCGCACGTCGAACGGAGAAATCATCGACTCGCCCACCACGCGCGTCGCGACGGAAGCCGAGCTGCTCGATTGGCTCGACGTCACCGTGTCCTCGTGCTGTGGAAACGCGGTGATGGAGAGCTCGTCCTCACCCAGCTGACCCGTTGACGCACCCTGACGCACATCGGCACCACGCGTGAGCCGTTCTCCTCTGGTGGGGGCTCAAGGAAGATGGAGGCTCGGGATGCGGCGATTTCTTCTGTGCGCGCTGATCATCGTGACGGGTTGCGAGGGCTCGCTCATCGGTCCGCGCGACGAGTCGATTCCGTGGCGTGACCCGACGAATCCCAACCCGAACCCCGGCCCGACGCCTGATCAACCGCGCGGCGCGACGCCTTCTCCGTATGCGTGCGACCCGACGCTGACGCCGGTCGAGCTCCCGCTGCGTCGTCTCACGCGCGCTGAGTACGTGAACACCGTGCGTGCGTTCGCGGTCTCCGCGCTCCCGCAGTCGAATGGACCCGCGCTCAACTCGGTGAACACGCTCCTCGGCCAGGTCCCGGAAGATTCCATCGTGAAGGCCAACGGCGAGAGCCACGGTGGCTTCACGCGACTCGACCAAACCGCGCAGCAGGCGACCGTCGACAGCACGTACAACGTCGCCGCCGCCATCGCGCAGCAGGCGACGCGTCCGAGCGCGCGACTCACCGAGCTGATGGGAGCCTGCGCCACCGACACCAACACCGCGAACGATGCGTCGTGCCTGTCGGCGTTGGTCGACAAGCTCGGCCCGCTCGCCGTGCGCCACTCGCTCAGCGCCGAAGACCGCACGTTCTTCATCGCGACCGCGGGCACGACTCCGGTCGACCCTGACGCCGTCGCCGACGTGCTGACGGTGATGATGAGCGCTCCGGGTTTTCTGTACCACCTCGAGTCCGGAGCCGCGTCCATCGGCCCCGACGTCTACGCGCTCGACGCGTATGAGCTCGCGAATCGGCTCTCGTACCACTTCTGGCAATCGCCTCCGGACGCGGCGCTGCGCGCGTCGGCCGCGAGCGGAGCGCTGTTGCAGGACACCGAGTACCGCGCGCAGGTCGCGCGCCTCATCGCGGACCCGCGCGCTGATCAGATGGTGAACGAGTTCTTCGACCAGTGGTTCCGCCTCGGAGAGCTCGGCTCGCTCACCTCGCGCGTCGGCACTCCGCAATACGACGCGTTCGCCGGAGCGAATCGCCCGAGCGATCAGCTGCGCGGCGCGATGTTCGACGACGTGCTCTCGGCGGTGCGTTGGACTCTGCGTCACGACGCGACGCTCGACGAGCTGCTCACCGACTCGCGGCAGTTCACGACGAGCGCGGAGTTGGCGACCATCTACGAAGCGCCCGCCTGGGACGGCACGAGCACGCCGCAGTCACTTCCGGCTGCGCGTTCGGGTCTGCTCACGCGCGCGGCGTTCCTCGCCAATGATTCGGCGACCACGCGCCCCATCATGAAGGGCCTGCGCATTCGCAACGCGCTGCTGTGTGACTCGATGCCTCCGCCGCCGGGGAACTTGATGGTCACGACTCCCGAGCTCGCGCCCGATGCGACCACACGCCAGGTCGTCGCCAATTTGACCGAGCAGCCCGGAAGCTCGTGTCTGGGCTGTCACGGAATGATCAACCCGCTCGGCTATGCGAGCGAAGGCTTCGACGCGCTCGGCCGCGTGCGCACGCACCAGCAGCTCTTCGACGTGAACGGGAATCCGACGGCCGCGCCTGTGGTGGACACGGTGGCGACGCCGCGCATCGACTTCGACGACTCGCGCGTCCTCACCGACATCGCGCAAGTCACCACGCGACTGGCCGAGAGCAAGCGCGTCGACTCGTGCTTCGCGCGTCAGTACTTCCGCTACTCGTTCCAGCGTGGAGAGAGCCTCACGCTCGACGCCTGTTCGCTGCGCACGCTCGATGACGCGGCGCGCGCCGGTTCACTCGAAGACGCGCTCGCCGCCGTCGCTCAACTTCCCGGCTTCAAGAGCCGCCGCATCGTTCCCTGAGGACTGACCACCATGGGCCTCTCACGACGCCAGCTCCTCGCCGCGCTCAGCACGTTGCCGGTGATTCCTTCGCTGCTGCCATCTGGCGCGCGCGCGCAAGGCATGGCGCAGCCGAAGTTCTACGTTCACTTCTGCACGAGCCACGGCGCGGTGTGGAACGCGAACATGTATCCGGCCGCCGCGAGCCCTACGACGCAGATGTACGCGGGCCGCACCGTTCGTCGTCAGCCGCTCGCGCTCAACGTCGCCAACGGGCGCGCCGGCGTTTCTCCGGTGCTCACCGCGAGCTCGGGGGTGCTCACGCAATCGCTCGCCAACAAGATGAACGTGCTGCAGGGCCTCGATTGGCCGCTGTACGTCGGGCATCACAGCGGCGGTCACCTCGGCAACATGGCGCGCAACGACGGCAGCGGCGAGGCGATGGGCGACGGGCGCATCATCGGAGCGAATCCACGCGTCACGATTGATCAGCTGATGGCGTGGAGCCCGGAGTTCTACACCTCGCTCGCTGGAGTTCGTGAGCGCGTCATCACCATGGGCTCTCGCATCAGCTACGCGTGGGCGAATCCACAGACGCGCAGCGGAGCGATTCAGGAGGTCGCCGGCACGCGCGACAGCCACGTCTGGTACGACCGGCTCTTCCCGCCGGGGACGATGGTCGGTGGTCCGGCTCCGCGGCCGCCTGCCGTGAATCGCGTGGCTGATCAGTACGCGGCGCTGCAGAACTCGACGCGGCGCATGTCGGCGGAAGACAAGCAGCGGCTCGAGCAGCACATTCAGCGGCTCGACGAGTTGAAGCGGCGGCTCAACGTGACGGTCGGCGCGCAGTGCACGCAGCCCGTGCGTCCGTCGCGCAGCAACCATGATCAATATGGGCGGCCGTATGTGGGCGACTACGACGTGAATCCGACCAAGCAGGTCGCCAGCTCGCAGATGCTGAACGATCTGATCGTGAATGCGTTCACGTGCGGGTTGTCGCGCATCGCCGTGCTGCACGCGGATTCGACGTTCACCGATTTCTCGGGCGACTATCACCAGAGCGTCGCGCATCGGGCCGAGCAGGCCGCTCCCGCGATGGACAACCAGATGCCGAGCGCGCCGCAGGGGATTTTGAGCGGCGGCAATCAGGTGTTCTTCGAGAGCGTGGTGCTGGATCTCGCCGCGAAGTTGGATGCGACGCCCGATGGCCAGGGCGGCACGTTGCTCGACCACGCGCTCGTGGTGTGGACGCAGGAGTCGGGCAACGTCACCCACAACACGTTCTCAGTGCCCGTCATCACGTTCGGTGGAGCGAGCGGGTTCTTCAACACCGGCAACTACGTCGACTATCGGAACACCGCGCTCGTCTACGACCGCAACCGCGCTGAGGTCGAAAATCCCGGGCTGTTCATGCATCAGTGGTTCGGCATGGCGCTGCGCGCGATGGGTGTTCCGTCAGCGCAGTGGGCTGAGGGTGATCATGGCGGGTACGGCTACCGGTACGCGAACGTGAACTGGGGCAACTTCACGACGGCGCAGGCGTATCCGGACACGTTGTGGAATGTGGCCGGTGAGAATCTGCCGTTCCTCGCGCGCTGACTCTGATTTCGAACTGTGTGAGGCAGCGACGCGCTCATCGGCGGCGCTTGCGACGCATCAGGCCGAGCACGGTGGCGGCGAGCATCAACGCGTCTGCCGCGCTCGTGCACGAGCAGCCTGCAGGCTGCATGTCTCCGCCGCCTCCTGCTCCGCCGCCTGTCGCTGAACCGCCACCAGCCGCGCCTCCGCCACCAGTTCCGCCACCAGTTCCGCCGCCACTTGCACCTCCGCCGCCGGTCGCACTTCCGCCACCAGTCGCTGAGCCGCCACCAGTCGCTGAGCCACCACCGGTCGCTGAGCCACCACCAGTCGCTGAGCCACCACCGGTCGCCGAGCCACCACCAGTTGCTGCGCCGCCGCCAGTCGCTGCGCCGCCGCCAGTCGCTGCGCCGCCGCCAGTCGCTGAGCCGCCGCCAGTTCCGGATCCACCGCCAGTCGCAGAACCACCGCCGGTCGCTGCACCGCCGCCAGTTGCCGATCCACCGCCCGTCGCCACTCCGCCGCCAGCACCAGAGCCACCGCCCGTCGCGCCACCACCGCCGCCAGTTCCCGTGCCCGCGTCAGGACACACGCAGCCGCCGCTCAGGCACATGCCCGCGCAGCCACCAACCGAACACGAAGTTCCACTCAGCGGAGCGTTCGCACACCCGGTCATCGCGTCGCACGAATCAGCCGTGCACGGGTTCGCGTCATCACAGTTCAGCGGAGTGCCCTGCATGCACGTGCCGACCATGCTGCACGCCTCTGCTCCGTTGCAGACGTTCATGTCCGCGCACGACGACCCGGGCATCGGCGTGTTCGAGCAACCCGTCATCGCGTCGCACGCATCGGCCGTGCACACGTTCATGTCGTCGCAGCTCAGCGTCATGCCCGTGCACGCCTGCGTCGCGTCACACGTCTCCGCGCCGTTGCACGGATTGCTGTCAGCGCACGACGTCCCCGGAGGAAGTGGCGCGTTCACGCAGCCCGTCGCCGGAGCACAGCTGTCCATCGTGCACCGCACGCTGTCGTCGCAGTTCAACGGAGTGCCCGCCGCGCACGCTCCGTTTCCGTCGCACGTCTCGGCGCCATTGCAGAGATTGCTGTCCGCACACGAAATGCCCGCTCCCACGTTGGCGGTCGCGCAGCCCGTCGTCGTCGAGCAGAAGTCCGTCGTGCACGCGTTGCCGTCGTTGCACACCAGCGGCGTTCCCGCCTGACACACACCCAACCCGTCGCAGCTCTCCGAGCCGTTGCACACGTTCGTGTCGGCGCACGAAGTTCCTGCCGCGCGTGGAACGCAGATGCGGCTCGCGCACTGCCTGCATCCGCCAGTGCAGTTCGCGTCAGTCACGCACTGCGGAGTCGCCGTGAAGTCGATGGTGCAGTTGTCGGTGTCACCGCTGCTCGGGCTGCGCGTCAACGCCACGTTCGAGCCTGGCGCTCCACCCAGTGACGTCACGTTCGGGTACGCACCGGTGCTGTAGGCGACCGCGTCGACCACGACTCCAGACGCATCGACGATGAGCACTTCATCTCCCGCATTCGAGAGCGCGAGCGCGTTCGTGCCCCACGGAGCCCACGTCGTCATCTTCGGAACTGCAACGACCGTCGCGCCGATTTCCGCGTCGGGGAGCGCACCGAAGAACGTCTGGTACGACGCCGCGCTCGTGGCGACCGTATACGACGCGCCTGGAGCGAGTGTGCTGCCCGCAGGAAAGAGCAGCATTCCTTCCGTCTGATCAGGCGTCTCCTCATCACCGAGCCGAAAGCCATCGAGCGCGAGCGTCACCGCCGAGACGTTGCGCACGGTGAGCCACTCGTTGGGTGGCGTGGTCGGAGCCGCCACGAAGACCTGCACCACCAGCGGCGCGATGACCTCGCCGCTCGGCGCCAGGTAGACGTCGAACGACGCGTCGATAATCTGGTCCTGCACTTCGATGAAGGTGTTCGGGAACGCGGTGGTGCGCGGATCTCCGTAGTTCGTGAGCACATCGAGCGCGTTCGAGACGCTCGGCCCACCGATGTCCGTCGTGTTGTCGTCGAGCTCCGAACGGAACGTGGCAGCGCTGAGGCGCAACACGGCTGGCGGCGCCGTCAGCCCCAGCGCGCTCCACGGCACGTGCACCTCGATGGCGTCTCCGGAGAGGCCGACGACACAGGGCACCACCGCGACCTGATTGAACGAGGTGTCGATGATTCGCGCGGTGCCGCCAGAACCAAACAGCGTCTGCAGCAAGAATTCCCAACGCGCGCCATTGGACACGCGCGTGTCGGCGAAGCCCGCGAGGAAATCCTGTCCACTCCCCGCGACGCGATCGAGATCGAACGCCACCTGCAGCTGAATCGGCTTGCCGGTGAACGTCGTTCCGCTCGGGCGACGGAGCAGAATCGAGAGGCCGGTCTGGTCTCCGGTCACCAGAAACGCCGTGATGTCACCGACCACTTCGGGCGAAGCAAGGTCCGTTCGCGTGTCGCCCGCCACGTCACGCCACGCCCAGGTGCCCGTGCCCGCGGTCCGTCGAATCACCTGACCGACGTTGTCGGTACCCGCAGCGAGCGTCGTCCATTCCGTCGGATCACCGTCGACGACGACGGGGTGAGCCAACGCGGACATCGCAACCACCATCAAGCCAAGGGAAAGAGCGCGCACGGCGCGGACGGTACTTGAGGGGTGTGAACTGGAGTGAACACCTTTCGACTCCGCTCTGAACGGACTGGGTTGCGCCTACATGTGTCACCTCGGGACAATGTCGGCCTTCATGCGCACCGGCCCTCTGTTGCTGATCGCGGTGCTCGCCGCGGGTTGTGAAGGTTCGCTCGTCGGTCCGCGCGTCGAGCGGCCGGTCGACCCGAATCTTCCTGAAGGAGCACCGCGCGAGCTTCCTTCTGCCTCGTCACGGGCCGCTCGTCTGTCGCACGTCGAGTACGAGAACACCGCGCGCGACTTCCTCGGCGCTCAGGCGTCACTCGGCATCACGTCGAGCTTCGTCACCGACGCGACCTCGACGACCTTCAGCAACAACGGCGGAGACCTCAACGTCACCGCCACGCAGTGGACCGACTACCAGACCGCGGCTGAAAACCTCGCGCGCCTCGCCACGCTCGACACCGCCGCGCTGACCGCTGCCGCTGGTGGAACGCTCCCTGGCACCGATCGCGAAATCATCGCCGCGCTCGGCCGCCGCGCCTTCCGCCGTGCGCTCACCGGTGACGAGCTCGACGACTACATGACGCTCTTCGCGGACGGCCCGACGTACTACGCGACGCTGACTCCGCGGCTCGCCGGAGCCCGCCTGGTGCTCGAGGCGATGTTCCAGTCTCCGTATTTCTTGTATCGAATTGAGCTCTCGACGCAGGTCACGGCCGAAGTGATTCCGCTCTCGGCTGCCGAGCTCGCGACTCGCCTCTCGTACGGCTTGTGGGCCTCGATGCCCGACGACGCGCTCTTGCGCTCCGCTGAAGACGGCACGCTGCTCACAGCCGATGGCTACACCGCCCAGGTCGTTCGCTTGCTCGCCGACCCGCGCGCGAAGGCAGCGACGCAGAGCTTCCACGCGCAGCTGCTCGAGCAATCGAAGTACGCCGACATCACGCGCAGCACGACGCTCTTCCCCGAGTTCAACGCCACGCTGCGCGAGTCGATGCGTCAAGAGCAGGTGCGCTTCCTCGACGACGTGTTGTTCGCGCAGCAGGGTGGACTCGCGGCGCTGTTCACCACGCAGAGCACCTACGTCGACGACAACCTCGCGCGCGTCTACGGGCTGACGGGCACGTTCAACTCGACGTTCCAGAAGGTGCAGCTCTCCGATGGAAAACGCGGAGGCCTCTTCACGCAGATTGGTTTCCTCGCCGCGCATTCCACGTCCACCGCGAGCGACCCGATTCACCGCGGCGTGTTCTTGAACCACCGCATCTTGTGCGCGCCGCTTCCCGCGCCGCCGAACAACGTGCCGCCGCTGCCGTCGCCCGACCCGAACGTTCCCAAGACGCTGCGGCAGCGCATCACCGAGTTCACCGGTGCGGGCACCTGCGGCGCGGGCTGCCACAGCACGATGATCAACCCCGCGGGCTTCGCCTTCGAGCACTACGACGCGCTCGGCCGCTGGAGAGACACCGACAACAACCTCCCGGTCAACGCGAGCGACACGTACTTCTTCGACGGCACCGCGCGTTCGTTCAACGGCGCGCTCGAGCTGAGCACCGCGATGGCCGAGGAGCAGATGGCGCACCGCTGCTACACGCAGCACTGGGTGCAGTTCCTCCACGGACGCGGGCTCGGCGCGCAAGACACCGCGATGGTCAACCGCGTCGGCAAGACCTCGAAGGACGACAACGTGCCGGTGACGACGATTCTGCGGCTCCTCGTCGAGAGCGAGTCGTTCAAGACGCGTCCGGCTGAGGTGACTCCATGAGTATTTCCCGCTGGTCGCGACGGAGATTTCTGCAGGGCCTCGGCGGTGTCTCGCTGGCGTTGCCGATGTTCGAGTCGCTGTGGCCGAAGAGCGCGTTCGCGCAGGCGATGCGTCACCGCTTCCTCGTGGTGGTGAAGGCCGGCAACGGCATCGTGCAGGAAGGCAGCGAAGCCGGAGAGCGCTTCTGGCCGCGCAGCGTCGGCGCCATCACCATCAACGACTTGAAGGTGACCAACGCCGACCGCACCACCGGCATCCTCGGTGACTACGCGCCGCGCTTGTTGATGGTGAAGAAGGTGCGCCTCCCCTTCCCGCGCAACTCGTGTGGTCACGCCGAGGCGTTGCCGCAAGTGCTGACCGCGATGAATCACACCGGAGGCACCAGCAACTCTCCGCTGGCGCTCGGTCGCTCGGTCGACTGGCTGGTGAGCGACAAGTTGAACGGCATGGGCTCCGCGCCGCTGACGTTCATGGCGGGTCCGACGAACACGTACATCGGCAACGGGCTCTCGTGGTCTGCACCGCAGCAGCGCGCTTCCGCCGAACGCTCTCCGATGAGCGCGTACATGCGGCTCACGGGACTCTCGAGCGCTCCGCCCGAGGTGCAGCAGCTCGTCGCCAATCGCCGCAAGAGCGTGAACGACCTCGTGCGCGCACAGCTGCGTGACTTGTCGTCGCAGCCGCAGCTCTCGACGAAGGACAAGCAGCGGTTGGACCAACACCTCACCGCCGTGCGCGACATGGAATTGCAGATGTCGTGCGACCTCGAGGCCGACCGCATCGCCGCGGTGCAGGCCATCAGCGGTCCCGAGGGAAATGACATTCGGCCCGAAGTCGTGCGCCGCTTCATGGACCTCACGGCGTGGGCGTTCAACTGCCGCCTGAATCACGTCGCGACGCTGCAGGTCGGCCCCGGCAACGACGGCACGCAGTACACGATCAACGGCACGAAGCTGCCGAGCTTCCATTGGATCAGCCATCGCATCTACGCCGACGGCTCCGACGGAGAGGCGATTCCCGACGCGGTCGAACTGCACCACCAGGTCGATCGCCTGCAGATCGGCATGTACAAATATCTGCTCGATCGCCTCGAGAGCTACGCGTCTCCGTACGGCGGAACGCTGCTCGACGATTCGGCTGCGTGCTGGACGAACGACCTCGGTGACGGGCCTCCGCACGACGCGTCGAACACGCCGTGGATCATCGCGGGCTCGGCCGGCGGAACGTTGCGCACCGGTCAGGTCGTCGACCACCAGAAGAAGAACATCAACCTGGTGCTCAACACGCTCATCAACGCCATGGGCATCCGGAAGACCGACGGCTCGCAGACCGATGACTTCGGTGATGCGACGCTCGCAAAGGGCGTCGTCGCCAACTCACTGACGAGCTGATCATTTCTTCGGCTCGCACTCGTCGAGGTCTTCTTTGCGGCTGGCCCTGGCGTTCCACTTCAGCGCCGATTCACAATCACCGAGCACTTCGGCGTAGCCAGCCCACGTGTCCCACGGGAGTGGATGGTCCACCGGAGGATTGCTCTCGAGGTACCGCGAGAATTTGCAGTTCTTCGCCGCTTCATCGACCAGCTCACGCAACGCAATCGAGCCGCGGCGCTGACCGGTCTGCCCGACGATGTTGCGCGGCGCCTTCATCACGCTCCAGTACTCACACGTCTTCATCACCTTCGGCCAATCGAGCCGCTCGTACTCGTTGGGCTCGAGCGACTTGCGAATCCTGGTGTCGATGGCCTTGAAGCGCTCGTGCTGCGGAAACGCGTCGAGCACTTCCTGCAATTTGCCGATGCCGTCTTCCAACTTGCCCTGGTGCATCAGCGCGTCCGCCCACAATTCCTGCGCCTTGATGGCTTCGCTCTGCACGCGCTCGTTCGTGTCAGTGCGAGCGGCTCCCATCTTTCGTGCGGCGAGGGCGGCGAGCTCCTTCATCGCGGCGTCTCCCAGCCTGGCGTCGACGTCTCCCGGAGCGGGCGCCATCGTCAGCGACCCGATGTCTCCGAGGAGCACTGCCCGGGCGAAGGTCGCTTCGTCGGGTGTTTCTGCGAACAGCCGCGCGCGTTGTGCGCTGTCGAGCAGCTCCTGCGGAATCTTCGCCTGGCCGCCCTTGACGCGCGCGTTGTCGGTCAGCCACGTGCGCAGGTTGTCGAGCCACGCCTTCGCGCCCGCCATCGCCTGCGCCTCGTGGCCCGGGCGCACGGCGTTGAACTTGAAGTCGTGGTTGCCCTTGCCCAGATGCACCGCGAGCG
The DNA here is from genome assembly GCA_016792935.1 of Archangium sp. Lineage (GTDB taxonomy): Bacteria > Myxococcota > Myxococcia > Myxococcales > Myxococcaceae > Archangium_A. The sequence continues at coordinate 43,409 of JAEUJS010000711.1, forward strand.
CGCGCTCGAGGAAGACGCCGCGGAAGAGCCGGCACTTGAGCGCGGTCTGCTGCGCGTCGGGCTCGGTGGGAAACGGCTTCGCGAGCGTCTCGTCGACGTAGCGCGCGAGGTCGGCGGCTCCAGCGACGATGCCCTGTTCGCGCTTCACGTTGGCGTCTTTCAAACGCGCCACGATGGCGTCTCGTTGGTCGCGCGCGAGGAGGAACGTCGGTCGCTGCTTGAGCAACGCCGCGAAGCCGGCCTGCGCTTCATCGAGCTTGCCGCGGTCGAGCAGGTCGAGGCTCTTCGAATACGCGAGCAGCGCGCTCAGGTCGGGAGCGGTGACTTTGTTGAACGACGTGCCGCGCGCGAGCCTGGCGTCGATGCCCTCGATGAGCCGCTTCACCACTTCCTGCTGCAGCTCGAAGAGGTTCTCGTGCGTGCCTTCAGCGCGCGCGGTGAGCACCGTCTCACCTTTGTTGGTGTCGAACAGACGCGCTTCGATGCGCACCTTCGGGAGCACGGCGAGGATGGTGCCGGTGAGCTGGTAGCGCGCTCCGAGGAGCTGGCCGATCTTCTTCCGCCCCGCGGGGTCGAAGTACCTGGTCTGCTGTTGTTTGAGCTCGGTGAGGATGGACTCGAGCTTCTCGCGCTCGACGACGGTGACTCCGCCCCAGGCGACGAGGTCGGTGATCATCATGTCGGCCAGCCCCTTGCCGAGCACGTCGTACTCCGTGAGGCCGGTCTGGTTGTCGAACGGGAGCACCGCCATCACGGGCTTCCCTTCCGTCGAGCCAGCCAGGAGGACCATCGTCGCGAGGAGCGAGAGCACGAGCGCGACTTAGCCGGTCACTTGCAGTGACGCACGGTGTAGGGCGCAGGCACTTCTCCACCGGGGCAGCCCGGGCGCTCGGGCCGATAATTCGGCGGCGGAGGCTCGGGCGGTGGCGGCGTGGTGCGCACGATTCGGAATTCCACGCGACGGTTCTTCGCGCGATTGAGCTCGGAGGCGTCCGGTTGTGGCTTTCGGGTAGTTCCAACTACCCAAAGTCCGCCCGCGCCCTGCCGGTTTCATCGACCGCGCTCCCTGCGGACCGGGTCGTGGTCGAGATGCACGCCAGACTCGTGGCACGTCGAAGGTCGAGAGAACGCGCTTCGACCCTCAGGCTGTCGTTCGTCACGCTTCCGAGATGCGCACGCCGCGAGCAGTGACCATCAGTTTCACTTTCCATGCGCGAGGTGGTGCTCGACGCGCACAGTGGAGCAGGCCTTCCCACGCTTCGGTGCTGATCAACTCTCTCGCGCGCAGATGACGCTTCAGCGCCGTCGCTGCGTGGAGTGCCTCCGTGAGATCCACCGCGAAGGTCGCTTCGGATTTCGTGCGTGCGGTCGAGCGCGCCCAGATCTCGAGCGACACGAGCGCGTCGGCTCCGGGGAGCGTGCGCGCTTTCATCGCAGCCCAGGTGAGGAAGGCGTCGGCCAACGGACGCGGTGTCTTGAAGTGATTCTCGAACGCCTCGCTGGTGATGAACGCTTTGAGCGACTCGAGGGTCGGCGTGACCGCGAGGCGAGCGAGCGGAACTTCGGCGTCGAGTTGATCAGCCAGCACCGCGAGCCGGTAGCGCAGCTCTTCGTTGTCTTCTTCGTGCAGTGCCCGGAAGTGTTCCCAGAGAGAAGGTTGGTTCTCCCTCACCCCAACCCCTCTCTCCGAGGGAGAGGGAAATTCGCGTTCAACTTCGGAGCGCGCGATGACCGGTCGGAGGCGCTTCAACGTTCGCAGCGCGACTGACTCAGGGTGACCGTCTCCCTCGTACGTCACCGCGCACAACTGCGTGCAGCGTTTGCGCACTTCGTCGAACGTCGTCCACACCTCGTCGCGAATCGGCTGCGTGTGGTCGTCCGCGTAGAACTTTCCGTTGATGACGCCGCCCGCGAGATGAAGCTGCGCGACCGAAGTCCACGGCAGCGCGTCGAGCCCCTCGAGCAACGACAACCCACGCGCGAGTTGATGCGACACGAGATGCCCGACATCGAGCAGCAACGGACAACCCGTCGCCTCGTGCAGCTTCGTCATGAACTCCGCGATGTGCATCGAGCCGCGCGCAGTCATCACCACCGGGTTCTCGATGAGGAGCGGAACGGTGAGCGCGTTGCGAACATGCAGCACGTGCTCGACCGCGCGCTCGAGCCCCTCACCGTCGAGCGTGGGCGATACATATAAATAGCCGGGGAACGGAACGCCGCCGTGGTGCCACCAACCCACGTCGTTCGACACCCATGGACTTCCGACGGCGCGCGCGTGGGCATCGAGCAGTTTCAGTCGCTCGTCCGACTCCAGCTCCGGGCCCCAGAGGTTGAGATGCACCGGGTGGTACAGCAGCGGAGTCGCCGAGCGACGTGACTCCATCGTCGAGAAGAGCGTCGCTTCCTTGCGCGCGTCGTCGACGTTCAACGGCGCGGAGTACTCGAGGTAATCGAACAGCGTCGGGTCGGCGTCCAACAGCGCCCAGGGCCGCGGCGAGTCGCTCGACTGCGCGTTCGACGACAGACCAAGACCGAGCGTTGGGAGTCGCATGCTTCAGAAACGTGTTACGCCGCGTCGCCAATGCACTCAACGACGCTGTGGATCGCGCAGACGTTCGCCGCTGCCTTCCTCGCCGTGCTCTTCCTGCAATCGGGCCTCGACAAGGTCCTCGATTGGAAGGGAAACAAGGAATACATCTCGGGCTTCTTCGGGAAGACGCCGCTGCGTCGCTTCAGCACCTTCCTGCTCTTCAACATCACGGTGCTCGAGGTGTTCGCCGGCATCACGTCGGCCGCGGGTTGCTTGAGCGTGCTCCTCACCAGAGATGCACACGTCGCGTTCGCTGGCGCGTTCCTCTCGACGCTCAACTTCCTCGCGCTCTTCTTCGGCCAGCGCATCGCGAAGGACTATGCGTCGGCGGGTGCGATGATTCCGTACGCGATGTTCGGCATCGCTTCGATCCTGCTGCAGGGCGCGAAGCTCTGACTCACTGACGCGTCACCGCAGGTCGTAACGCGTGATGACCGGGAAGTGGTCACTGGTGTTGCTCGAGAAGTTCGGCACCACCGAGTCAGCTCGCACGACCTTCGCTGAGCCCGGGACGAAGCGGCGCGCGAGCTCATCCGTCGCGAGGTGGTGGTCAATGGTCGAGCTGAACGACGCGGTGGTCGACACCCCCGCCTGGCTGAGCGCCGCCGTGGTGAACTGGTAGTGCGCGCTGTCGTCCACGAAGTTCGAGAACGGGCTCACGCGCCGCTGGTACGTCGAGACGTCGATGTCGTCGTTCAAGTCGCCGACCACCAGCACCCAGCGCGTGGGGTACGTCGTGTCGAGCCAGGTCTTGAACGCCGCCGACGCGCGCGTGCGGCGATTCCAGCCGTCGTAGTTCGCCATCGCCTTGAAGTGCGCGACGACGACGACGAGTGAGCGGGCGGCTCCGTCTTCGGTCCACGAGAGCTTCACTTCCATCGGCGGCCGGCCGGCGAAGTCGTACGCCGCGTTGGTCACCACCACGCGCGCCGAGTCGAGGTGGAACTTCTTCTTGAAGAGCAGCGCCACCTTCTGCTCGCCGCTCGCGTAGTACGCCGAGCCGTTCTCCACGCGCGGGTCGGTGACGAGAACGCCCTCGTACGCGGGGAGCCCCTGCATCAAGAGCGCAAACGACTGCGCGTCGACGACTTCGACGAGGCCCACGACGTCGAGTTCCATGCGACGCAGCACGGTGCGCACGTTGGCGAACTGCACGCGCTCGTCAGTCGGGCCTTCTTCCGGGTCGCCGAACCACTCCACGTTCCACGAGCCGACGTCGAGCAGCGTGGGGAAATCTTCCGACGGGATGCGCGCGAGCTCACCTTCCGCGGTGTCGAGTGTGTCGTCTCCACCGATGCGTCCCCGGGAATCTTCGGGGCCGCAAGCAGCCAGCGTGAGGAGGGCGGTCAACAACAGCGAGTGCGTGGTCTTCATAGGGACGCACCGTGCCTCCCGCTGGAACATCAAAACATGACCAGTTCTCGTATTTTCGATGTGCCAGTTTGACGGTACTGTCTTCGCGCGATGCGCGCTGAGCCGGGCCTCCTCGACGTCGAGCTCAATCAAGTCAGCCGGCGAGCCGGCTGGGGCGATCGCCGCTCGCACGTGCCGATTCCGCTGCAGCTCGCGAGCGCGCTCATCGCCGCCATTCGCTCGGGGAGGCTGGCCCCCGGAGCGGCCCTGCCCGGCTCGCGACCGCTCGCGCAGCAGCTCGGGCTGCACAGAAACACGGTGGTGGCGGCGTTCGATGAGCTGCGCGAGCAGGGCTGGCTCGAGACCTCGCGCGCTTCGCACACCCGCGTCACCCGCACCTTGCCCGCGGAGACGCAAGCGACCCGCGTGACGCGACGAGAGGATGCTCCGGGCTTTCCGCTGAGGCCCTTTCACAACTCGTCGCGGGCCTTCGAGGCGGTCGGCCGCGACGTGCTCGACTTCACCGGCGGGCTGCCCGATGCGCGCTTGTTTCCTTCGCAGCTGCTCGCGCGGGCGTATCGCCGGGCGCTGAAGTTGTCCTCGGGGCGCGCGCTGGCGTTCGGGAGTCCCGCCGGCTCGCTCAAGCTTCGTGAGCAGCTCGCGCGCGCTCTCGCGGCACGCCGCGGAGTGAACGCGCACGTCGACGAGCTGCTCATCACGCGCGGCAGTCAGCTCGCGCTGCACCTGCTCTCCATCGCGCTCTTGCGGCCGGGCGACGTGGTGGCGGTCGAGTCTCCCGGCTATCCGTCAGCGCGCGAGGCGTTCACGTTGCTCGGCGCGAAGCTCTTGCCCATCGCGGTCGACGGAGAAGGGCTCGACGTCGGTGCGCTCGAACGTGCGCTCGCGAAGACGGCGATTCGCGCGCTGTATGTGACTCCGCATTGTCATGACCCGACGACGGTGACGCTCTCGGCGCGGAGGAGACTGCGGCTGCTCGAGCTCGCGCGCCGTCATCGCTTCGCGGTGCTGGAAGCCGACTACGACCACGAGTTCCAGTTCGAGGGAGCGGCGGTCGCTCCGATGGCGAGCGCGGACCCTGGCGGCGTAGTGATTCTCGTCGGCACGTTGTCGAAGGCGGTCGCGCCCGGGTTGCGCATGGGCTTCGTGTCGGCTCCGCGGCAGCTGCTGTCGACGTTGCTCGCGATTCGGGGACAGGTGGACCGGCAGGGCGACCTCGGGCTCGAGAACGCGGTGGCCGAGTTGATGGAAGACGGCGAAGTGCAGCGTCACGCGTTGCGCGCGCGCCGGGTGTTTCACGAGCGGCGCGATGTGCTCGCACACGCGTTGCGCACGCAACTTCCGGACACGCTCGAATTCGAAGTGCCGCGCGGTGGGCTGGCGTTGTGGGCGAGGGTCGACGCGAGCGTCGATGTCGAGCGTTGGGCCGAGTTCGCGCGCAGTGAACACGGCGTGCGTTTCTTCACGGGGCGCCAGTACATGCCGAACGGGCGGCCGAGTCCGTTCGTGCGCATCGGCTTCGGGCACCTCGATGCGCGGGAGCTCGTTGAGGCGGTGAAGCGGATGAAGGCTGCGCTTGGGTCGTCGGAGCGTCGCTTGCGTGGCGTCCGGCGCCCATGAACTCGAGGAAACTGTCCGTCGTCGTCGCTTCTCCGTCCGAGTACGAGCGCCTGGCCGTCGAGATCGAGACCGTGAACGTTCGACACCGGCTCGTCGAGAGCTCATCGACGCGCTCGAGTGGGCTGGAGCGACTGCCCCTCACCCTGACCCTCTCCCGCACACGCCCACGATCGCGGCTTCGCTCCCAGAAAACGGATAAGAAGGCAGCGCGGGTTTCGCCGGGGCTCGCGCAGGTCCTTCGCCATGCGCCAGCTCTTCGCAGTCCTCGCGTTGATTGCTCTCTCCTGCTCCCCACCACCGGAGCGCCCGTGCGACCGCTTTCAGGTCGGCCCCGACGGCACCGTCGCCGGCTTCGCAGGTGGCTTCGCAGGCGGCGGCTTCGCTGGCGGTTTCGGCGGAGGCGTCGGCAATGGCGGTGGCTTCAACACACCCATCAACCTCGAAGGGGAGGCCATCAGTCTGCGTATGGTCGCTCCGCTCACCTCGTGCCCGAGCGACACGTTGCGCGCGAGCGTCGAGGTGCTCGCGCCCGACAGCACCATTCTTCCCTCCGTCTCCACCGAGCCACTGCGCGCCGGAGACACCCACGTCGAGACACGCGTCGACTTCACGCCGCCCACGCCCGGGCTCTACGTGGTGCGCGCGGTGTTCGAGCCTTCGCTCGGCGTACGCACCCAGACGTTGAACATCCTCTCGACGTTCAAGGAATCGCAGGGCACGCCCGTCACGCTTCCTTCAGGCGTGACGTGCTCGAAGAGTCCGTGGGCGCTGAGCAGCGACACCATCGCGTGTGAGCACACCAGCGGCCAAATCTCGTTGATCAGCGCCGACGCCGGCGTGCTCACCTTCTCAGGCAGCGCGCTGGTCGTCGCCGACAACGTGTTGTGGACCGAGACGAGCACGCACACCCTCGAGCGACGCGAATGGGCCGACGGAGGTCTGTCGCTCACCGGCAGCGTTCAGGGTTTCGCGGCCGAGCCCGTGCGCGGCCTGCACACCCGCACCACCGCCATTCGCCGCCGTGACAACGGTCTGCTCGGCGCGCTGCTGCCCGACGGTGGCCTCTTCGAGACCAGCTTCACCACCACCGACTACGAGTCGGGCCTCTTCTTCTTCGAGCCCAACGAGCTCACGCTCCGCGTGGCCAACAGCTTCGCGTGCGGCAATTGCCTCAACTCGTTGGTCGGCTTCGACGACGCCACGGCGTGGCAGCAGTTCGGCAGCGGCAGCATCGTCAACGGCTTCAAGCGCCCCATCACGGTGATGACGCCGTTCATGACGCCGGCGTTCATGCTGCAAATCGAGGCGCGCGCGACGACACCCCCGCTCGAGCCGCTCGAGCGCTGGCCGTTGTGGATCGACCCGAGCGCGCGCCCCACCACGTCCGTGCTCGTGCGGCCGCATGCCGGGGCGCTCGAATGGTCCGCGTGGCCGCGCGGTCGCGTGGTGCGTGTGGGTTCGCGCTTCGCGGTGCTGACGACGCAGACCGGCTTCCTCGTAGCGCCGCTCGACCGCTGACCGATGCGGGCTTCGTTCCAGTGGTTCGCAGCGCTGACGCTGACCTGCGCCGTCGGCTGCGACGAGATGACGTCCGACCGGTGCACGGGTCCAGC